>CAYVTA010000041.1:0-16981 GCA_964454355.1 uncultured Eubacteriales bacterium
TATTGAAAATAACAGTTTTTTATGATAAAGTCAAATTAATAGAGGTGATTTTATGAACAGGATTCACACATCGGGAAAGGTTTTGCTTGATGAATACGGCAGAGAGAGAATTTTTTACGGCATAAATGTTTGCGATAAAGGTAGTTTTGAGGAAACGACCCGGCGACGTATTTTTAATTATAAATGGGACGATGAAATGCTTCGTTCCTTCAAAAAACAGGGCTATAATTTGATTAGACTTGGAGTTACATGGGAAGCTATTGAGCCGGAAAAGGGTAAATACAACGATGTTTACATTGCAGCAATCAAAGGAATGCTTGACAAATGTTATGAATACGGTATGTATGCATACATTGATATGCATCAGGATTTGTATTCCGGATGGGGTGATGCTCCGGGAGACGGTGCACCGGGCTGGGCTTGCTATACTGACGGATATAAATACAGAAAGCCAAAGCTTGTATGGGCAGAGAGCTATTTCATTGACAAGGCAACTCACAGAGCTTTTGATAATTTCTGGGATAATAAACTCGGCGTTCAGGATGCTTTTGTTGATATGTGGTGCTATCTTGCTAAAAAACTGGACGGGCATCCTGCACTTTTCGGTTATGATTTGTTCAACGAGCCGTTTTTGGGAACAGACGGCGGAATCGTGTTTAAAAAGCTTATATGCAGTCTCGTCAAAAAATCACTTTTAACTAAACGGATAAGCAAAAAACAGATTATTACGGATGCAACTCAAAAAGGCGATATTATTCATGTTTTGGATCAATACGACGGTGATGTTTTCAATGATATTGTCAATGCTGCAGCACCGTTGGTTAACAGCTTTGATGTTTGTAAATATATGCCTTTTATTGATAAAGCTTCAACGGCAATAAGAAAGATATCAAAAGACCCGATAATATTTATTGAAAATTCTTATTATTCAAATTTGGGAATAGAATGTGCAGTAAGACCTATTTCAGTTAACGGAGAAATTGACAAAAATCAGATTTTCTCACCTCATGGATATGACTTGATGGTTGATACTCCGGCTTATAAGTATGCAAGTAACAGCAGAGTTGATTCAATTTTTAAGCAACGCAAAAAAGAGCAGGATGAAAAGTTAAACATTCCCGTAATTGTCGGTGAATGGGGCGGTTATTGTGAAGGAACAGAGTGGTTGCCTCATATCGAATTTTTACTTGAGTTGTTTGACAGAAACAAGTGGAGCAATACATATTGGGCATTTTTTGAGGGGCTTATAGGCTCTCCTGTGTGGGATGTGTTGAAAAAGCCTTATCCCAGAGCAGTAACCGGAAAAATCGACAGCTATTATCATGACCGTGACGGTAACACATTTACATTGATTTATACTCAGGATAAAGAGTATGATGTTTCCACGGAAATTTTTGCTCATAAGAAAATAGATAAAATCATCGTTGACGGCGAATATGAAATTGAACCCATCGATGACGACTCTTATGTTGTAAAGGTAAAAACAGGTGTGGGCTCACATATGGTAAGAATTATCTTTGAGGGGCAAGGTTTCAGTTATACAAACAATAAATAAGATAAATTAACAAAAAAGGACAGAGATTTCAGTTGCTCTGTCCTCTTTCATTAGTAAACCAACGAGAAATGAATGCATAAACAACAATTTAGCAGTACGCTAAATTATTGTTTAGCTAAGTTTATGTATAAACAGTCCGCTTAAGAGCTTGGGTTCAAACCATGTGGATTTAGGCGGCATGATCTTCTGTGCATCTGCAATGTCCATAAGGTCATCGAGTGTGGTGGGGAACATTGAAAATGCAATTTTCATATCAATTCTGCATCGTCTTTCAAGTTCTCCCAGACCTCTTATTCCGCCTACAAAATCGATTCTCTTGTCTGTTCTCGGATCGAGTATGCCAAAAATGGGAGTAATAACATTTTTTTGCAGAATGGAAACATCAAGTCTGGCAACAGGGTCATTTTCGTCAAAAGTGCCGTACTTTGCAGTAAGCTTATACCATTCGTTGTCAATATACATTCCGAATGTGTGCTTTTCTTCGGGACGGTATGCACCGCTGTCATACTTTTCAATATCAAAATTATGTGATATCTCATTTAAAAGCGTATCTTTTGTTTTTCCGTTGTAATCAGCAATAAGGCGGTTATAATCCATGATGGCAAGATCATCACTCTTGAAGTAGACAGCAAGGAAGAAATTGAACTCTTCGGTTCCGTTGTAATCGGGATTTGCTTGACGACGTTTCATTCCGACCTTTACTGCTGATGCAGCTCGGTGATGTCCGTCCGCAATGTAAATATAAGGAATATCTTTAAAAGCGGAAACAAGAGCATCAATATCTTCTTTTTTGTCAATTACCCAGACAGTGTTTCTGATTCCGTCAGCTGTTGTAAAATCGTATTCAGCTTCACCTGTAGCGTATTTTTCAACGATTATATCAATAGCAGCTGTTCCTCTGTACGTGAGGAAAATCGGCCCTGTATTTGCATCACAGTAGTCAACATGATTGATTCTGTCGGCTTCCTTGTCAGCTCTTGTAAGCTCATGCTTTTTGATGACATTGTTCATATAATCATCTATAGCTGCACAGCCGACAATACCTGTTTGTGCTCTGCCGTTCATGATCTGCCGATAAATGTAAAGCTTTGGTTCTGTTTCCTGCATACATATACCATCTTCTGAAAGCTTATCAAGGTTTTCTCTTGCTTTCAGATAAACCTTTTCATCATAAATATATGTGTCCTTTGGCAGATCAACCTCTGCTTTGTCAATATGAAGGAAAGAGTATGGCTTTCCTTTTACCATTTCTCTTGCTTCTTCGCTGTTCATAACATCATAGGGGAGAGCTGCAACTGCTGCGGCGTTTTCTTTTTTTGGACGGATTGCCTTGAATGGTCTTAAAACTGACATATACTGTTATCCTTTCTGTATTGTGCCGTTGCGGAAATATATCTCACTGCTTGAAAATGAATAAATCCCCGAAACCTCTTTACTTGTTATAAAATATGTAGCTTCGGTGTAAACCGGTATGACAACCGCATCGGATATGACCGTTTGTTCACATTTCTTAAAAATATTATTTTTCTGTTCATCAGTCATCTTGTTTGAAAGAGAGTCAATAAGGCTGTCATAATATTCGTTTGTATAACCGGTTATGTTATATGCTGAATCGGACTTGAATGTTCGGAAATATTCGGCAGTATTTGAGGCTGTAACGGAAACGGGCATGAATGCTATCTGATAATTTCCTGTATTGAAAAGCTTTTCAGCCTCTGCTCTTGACTGTGCGTTTATTTTTACATCAAGACCAAAAATTCTCTGCCATACCTGTAGCTGTTTTTTTACGCAATCGGCAAAATCTTCTGTTGTCAGCACAGTTACAGCCATTGATGCAGCAATATTTTCGTTTTCGTTTAGTGCGGCTTTGTAATAAGCCTCTGCTGCTGCTTCATCATATGAAATCGTATCAGGTGTAAAGCTGTAGTAGGGTGACAGTGTATTTGTAAGCAGTCTGTTTGTCTCCTGTTCAATACAGTCTGCCGCAACCAACAGTGACAAGTCGGCAGAAGCGGCAAATGCTTTTCGCAAAGCTGTTGTTGCAAATGCAGTATCCTTAGAGTTAAACCAGTAGCCCCATATTACGTCGCTGTGAGGAGTAACGGTAAAACCATCATTGAATAAATCTGTTGAATCTGCTGAAACATAGCCGGCATCATAAGTGCCTTTTTGAATTTTCTCCGGTACAGTAGTGCTGTCCTCAACATAGTAAACCCAAACTCTGTCATTTTGAACTGTGTTATCGCCTGTGTAAAGTGGATTCTTTTCAAGGCGGATAACAGTGTTCTGTGTCCAGCGGTAAACGATGTAAGGACCGTTGCATAGCATATATTCCATTGCAAGCCCGTATCTGCCTTTGCAGGCATTGAAGAATGTTTCATTGCAGGGCATTGCTGCAAGTCTTGTCAAATAGTAAAGAAAATTTGGATCTGCATAGTCAAGAGTGATTTTCAGTGTGTAGTCATTAAGTACTTCAATCCCCAAAAAGTCTGCTGTGAGTTCTCCGTTCAGCACCGCATTTCCGTTTTTTATTGCGGACAGATATTTTCCCTCTGCTGAACCGGTAGCCGGATCTAATGCACGTTTTAAACCGAAAGCGTAATCTTTTGCTGTTACACGAGTATCAAAATTTGAAGGCAGAAGGGACTTTTCAGCATCAGAGTTGCTTAATTCTTCTTTTGATGTGTTTGTAAGATACCATTTTGCATCCTGTCTGAGATGAAATGTGTATGTAAGCGAATCCTCGGAAATCGCCCAGCTATCGGCACCTGCGGCAATGATCTCACCGTCAGAATCTAACCCTACAAGCCCCTCAAAACAGTTGTATGCAATCAGTTTCGAAGAAGAAACGGAGGCTATCTGCGGGTCAATGGTTCCGAAATCCTCAGTGACCGGATAATAAAGGTCGGAATCCGTCTTCTCGTCGCAGGAAGTGAATATTGTTAATATTGAAATTAAAATAAGCAGAATTGAAATTGCCTTTTTCAATCGAATCTCTCCTTTGAAATTCATTGTATCATATTTTTATATGCAATGCTATATAAATTTTATTTTTTTACTTAACTTTTAATGAAAGTTATGATATACTTTACTTTGGAGTGTGATAATATGACAACCACTGAAATAATTATGATCATTTTGCTGCTTATAACGGCTATTTGCTCGGTCGCAGCTATGATATTTGCAAAAAAAGGTGCAAATAAAGAAGATAAAAACGTCTCTGCGGTGCTTAACTCAAAAATTGATGCTCTTTCTGATACTGTTTCAAGAGAAATGTCTAACAACAGACAGGAAACCTCAAAGGCAATGTCTGATATCAGCTCAAAAATTTCGGATATGTCGGAAAAAACAATGGAGCGACAGCATAAGCTTACGGTATCTGTCAGTGAGTCCCTTGCCGATATTCAAAAATCAAATGCTAATCAGAACGAGAAAATGAATCAGATGCTGATGTCTTCGATTGAAAAGCTGACACAAAACAATGATAAAAAGCTTGAAGAAATGCGTATAACTGTCGATGAAAAGCTGACATCAACTCTTACAACAAGGCTTGATTCTTCTTTCAAAACTGTTTCGGAACAGCTTGAGAATCTTTATAAGTCGTTAGGTGAAATGAAAGAGCTATCGGGCGGGATTACGCAAAATGTAACTTCGCTTAACAGGATACTTACTAATGTTAAGGCAAGAGGTACATGGGCGGAATATCAGCTTGAGGGAATCCTTGATCAGACAATTCCAAATATGTATGTAAAAAATTTTCAGCCTGACGGCAGCCGTGATATAGTTGAATTTGCAGTTAAGATTCCTGAAGGCGGTGACAGTAAAAATATTACTTATCTTCCCATTGACTCTAAATTTCCTATGGAGGATTACGCTCGTCTTTGTGCTGCCGCAGACAGTGCAGATGCACAGGCGGTTGATGCTGCAAGAAAGGCTCTTGAAAAAAGGGTGACCGATGAAGCAAAAACGGTGGCAAAATACATAAATCCTCCCGTTACCACACCTTTTGCTATAATGTATCTTGCAACTGAAGGGCTTTATGCAGAAATAGCTTCCTCAAAATCAGGCTTGCTTGAGAAAATTCAGAGTGAATACAGTGTTATGATCGCAGGACCTACTACCGTTACCGCATTACTAAATTCATTCTCAATGGGCTTTAAGACCATGGCGATAAATGAAAAAGCAAATGAGATAAAGCTTGTATTAGGAGCTGTAAAAAAACAGTACGATACTTTTGACGGACTTCTTGAAAAGGTTAAGAAGAAAATCAATGAAGCTGACACATCCATTGATGCTGCTCGCAAGAGAAATGATATTATTGTTAAAAAACTCAGATCTGTAGATTCCGCAGATTCAATTGCGGCAGATGAGATTCTCGGAATTACAGAGGAATAAGGGAGAATAAAAATGCATTTATTAAAAATTGATAAAGAACACTATCAGGGACAGGCAGATCCGTTTATCCTGAAAAGCAACGGCAGATATTATATCTATGTTACCGGACACGATGCTGTATACGCTTATCAGTCTGATAAGCTTTTTGGAGACTGGGAATATTACGGTGTTGTAATGACCGTGCCCGATCATCATTCTTTTTGGGCTCCCAGTGTTATTGAGCTTGACGGTAAGTTTTATATGTACAATTCAATTGAAATTTATGATGATGAACCCGATTTGGGCGGTCACAGAGGTGCAATGCACGTTTCTGTTGCTGATAATCCTCTCGGTCCTTTCACCGGCACTACACAGATTTTGCATCCGTTTTCTATTGATTCTCATATTGTTCAGAATGAAGCAGGTCTGTTCATTTTCTATTCATCAAATAAATTCGACGGGGAAAGAATCGGAACATGCATTTATGTTGATAAAATGCTTGACCCGTTTACACCGGCAGGCGAGCCTGTCCTTGTGATTGAACCTACTCTTGATGAGGATATTTTCAGGCGTGACAGATATAAAAAGGGACAGCATTGGCATACAATCGAGGGTGCCTGTTACTTTAAAGAGGGAGATTGGCACTATCTGATGTATTCGGGTAACTGCTATGAGCAGCCTACATATTATATCGGCTATGCAAGAGCAAAAACCGATGAGACGGATCTTACAAAAATTAAATTTGAAAAGTATCCCGATGAAAATACTTATCACCCCGTTATGAAAGCAAACGAGTTTGAAGAGGGTACCGGCCATCACTCTATGATAAAGGAAAACGGTCAGTGGTACGCTGTATATCATGCAAGAGATTACGGTGATGAACTCAATGCTTTTGACGCAAGAAATGCGAGAATATGCAAACTGAATGTCAATGACGGTGTAATTGAAGCTGAAAGATACGAGTCACATATATAAAGTAAAGGGAGCTGTAAAAAACTGAGTTTTTTACAGCTCCCTTTAAATTTCTTTATGAGTAAACGAGCATCCCGTCAGCTCTGTTGTTTTATTTGCTATTCGTTCTGAACTGTAGCAGTGACCGTTTCGCCATGTGCTTCGGTCACTGTTGCTTTTTCACCGTCTTCAGCGGCAGCAGCATCTGCACGCTCCTGCAGAACCTTCATAATATGCTGATGCTTTTCATCTGTGTAATCCCAGAATAACAGGTAGGGGAGACACATAAGAATATAGCCTGCCATATCAAATCCCAGACCGATAAGCATACATTTCACTCGAACATCATCTATGAACAGAACATCCCAATCGGAGGTAAAGCCGCAGCGGTAAAACATAAGAGGAATAATAAGGCTGATAAGGGATGAAATGGGACTTGTGAACCAGCCTACAACGCCCTGATATGATTCAAAACGTTCACCTGAAATATACATCTGATAGTCACTGATACGGATATTCATATCCTCGGAGGCAAGCTCTATTGCGGATTTGAGAGAATCACAGCAGCAGATTCCGATAAAGAGAACTATACCGCAAATCATAGGTGAATCACCTAAAAACAGGAATGCAAGAATATAAAATGCACTTGAAACAAACATGACAAGCTGTCTGAATACATAGAGTGTTTTATATTGGAATCTTTTTCTTATCCATGGGGCAAGGAATGCACCGGGATTGCCCACAAACGAAATCGCATTCTCTGCAAGAGCAAAGAAAAAGCCTGTTTCTCTCCATGTATAAATGAGCAGTATCTGTTTAATGCCTATCATACCGTTACCTAATGAATCAAGAAGTGCCGATGCCTGTTTTATCCAAAGGTATTTGTTTTTCATAATACCGCCGATACAGTTCCAGAAAGAGAAATATTCTTTCTTTTCGATTGGCGGGGCAGGGATTCTTTCTTTGATTTTGCCAAGACCTAAGAACATTATAAATGTACTTAAAAGAAGTGCTATGGGGATTATGTACTGGAATGTTCCTCTGTCTCGGATACCGTTTGTGAAGCACATACCTGCAACTGTGGGAATGATAAAGGTCATAATCGAACGAAGAAGATGGCTCAATTTCACGGGCCAGCAGCGGATGAGCATTCTTTCGTGACCGTTGGGACTGATATTGTCTGCGATGGATTGGGGTGAACCTGTAAAACCTACCATACCGTAAAGTTGGAAAAGTACATAGAGAATCCATACACGGTCTGTAAGAGGAAGCTCGTAAATCGGCAATTCACAGATGAGTATTACAAGCACAAGACACTGTATAACATTGGAATAAGCGAAAATTTTGTATCTGCCGAGTTTCGGAATGAGCTTCTTTTTAATTATGATAGCTCTGAATCCGCCCCAACCGGAAACAAACAAATGAATACCGAAGATTTTGAATATACTGTACAGATTTAAACCCTGCCATGCGGTGTTTGCGTAGTTTGCTATTGATTCAGGAATAGGAAGAAGAGTTGATAAATCCAAAATCAGCATCAAAAGACCCAATGCCGCCGTGGTTAGGTAAACGGCAAAATATTTTTGTTCGGTCTTTTTCGGCAGTATTCCCAGGTTTGCGTCAACACCCATACTCAGAATGCTCCAGAGATAACCTGAAATAATGAAAAATGTATTTATTGCCGTAAAGGTAAGAATCGGGATTTCATAGTAGTATGCAACGAGATAACATCCTGTGCCGAAAGACAGAAAGCCCAAAAGATATGATGCGGAGTAGTTTCCGCCTACTGCTAAAAATATTGAGATATATTCTTTATAGGGAACATATTTTCCTTCTGCGGGAATATTCCAATGTTCTTTAAAATCATTAAGGAGGTTTGATGCACTTGTTTTTATTTTTGCAAATTTACTCATTATCCTTCAACCTCCTGTGCATTTTGATTGTCAATTCTGTCTTTTTCTGCCTGAGCCTCGGCAAGAGTTTTGCCCCACTGAGGCTCAACCGCTACATTGAACAGTGTTTTTGAAACATTCTTCGGCAGCCAGCTTTCGCCTACTTCAATACCGTCTGCACTGTCTGCTCCCATATATACCGCCTGAACACCGGTGCATGAGAAGAATGCATAGTTGCCGATTTCAGTGACTGTTGACGGAATATAGAGCATGGGAGAGATACTTCCGCAATAGCTGAATGCATCTGTGCCGATTGTTTCAAGTCCTTCGGGCAGCCATACTGTCCACATTGCCCAGCAGTTGAAAAATGCCATATTTCCTATTGATTTAAGTGTGCTTGGAAAAGTAAGATGTACAAGGTCAGAGTTTTTGTAAAAACTGTAGCCTCCTACACGCTCAACACCTTCCGGAATATCAAAAGTGTCATTTGTTTCTGCAATTCCCTGCTCTACCTTCCAATTGCCGTTGCAAATCGGGTGGAGAATAAGAGTTTTCATATCCTTTGTATAAAGTACACCGTCAACATCGCAGAAATAAGGATTTTCAACATCTACAAAAACAGCCTTGAGCATCTTGCAGTAATAGAATGCCCGTTCGCTTATATACTGAACATCCTTGCCGATGTAAATGTATTCAACATATTCATCACTGACAATTGTAAATGAATCAACACCTACTATCGGTTTTGATTCATCAGGATTTTCGCCGTACTTATCCCTTGCATAGTCGATATGTACTTCCGTTGTGTTGGCGTTTCCGTTAAAACCATAAAACACCCAACCTGACAAACCTTCAACGCCATCGTCTTCACCAACAGTCTCTTGATACTCAAACTCATAAGTATCACGGGCAATAGAGTAAAAGCTGAAGAACACCGACAAACCTATGAAGGCTACAAGCACCGTAACAAACAGTACCTTTTGCCATGTTTTCATAAATATACCTCCATTTTTTCTGAAATATGCAAAGTCAGTATAACACATAAAAAAATAAAAATAAATACTTTTCACATAATTCTTTACTTTTTAATATTGAAAATATGCAGTTTTTATAATTCTGTAATTCTGTCGTTTTTTATTTTTCAATTCTTTGAATGGCTTAAGTATATTGGAAAACTGTCACAAAAACAAATAATTCCGATGTTGAGCAGTATTTTTGTGGCATAACCAGTAATAAATTTTAAAAAAAGTTTAAAAATTATTAATATTTACTCTTTTTTATTTTGCAAAATCTTGTATTTTGTATTTTTTTGTGTTACTATGGTATTTGATAAAATAGAGTAGTTGTAATTATTTTTTGGAGAAAAACGATGACAGATAAGGAATTAAGAAAGCTCAGTCGTCTTGATTTGCTTGAGCTTCTGCTTGAACAGACAAAAATAAACGAACAGTTAAAAGCGGAAAACCAACAGTTAAAATCAAGCAGCGGTGAATTTAATTCAATAGAGAATCTGAAAAAGCTTAATAAACAATTAAGTACCGCACTGTCATATGTTGACCTGCTTGCAAGCAGTCCCGTAAAATCGCAAAAAACGTCAGATGCACCTTCAGATAAAAATATATACAACAGAATTATGTATTTTTACCATAAAAACGATGATGTGATTTCAACCCTTCCGGATGATTTGCAGGCTGATATAAGAGCAAGGCTTAGAGGCGTGAAAGATGGAAAAGAGTAATTTTCCCGATTCGGCTCTTCTTGAAGCTGAAATAAAACGGGAACGGTACAAAAAAAGATACAGATTCTCATTGAAAAATACAGTGTTTACACTTGTTACTGTTGCTGCAGTTGCAGTTCTTGTTGCAACACTGTGGATGCCTGTGCTTCAGATTTACGGCAGTTCAATGACTCCTACACTTGAGGATGAGGAGATCGTTGTTTCCACAAAAGCAGGCGATTTCAGCACGGGAGACGTTATTGCATTTTATTACAATAATAAGGTGCTCATTAAACGTGTTATTGCTGTTTCCGGACAATGGGTTGACATTGATGATGACGGAACGGTTTATGTGGATGGTGAAGTGTTGGACGAGCCGTACATTTCAGAAAAGGCATATGGTGACTGTGATATAAGTCTGCCGTATCAAGTGCCTGAGGGCAAAATATTTGTTATGGGGGATCACAGAAGTGTTTCAGTTGATTCGAGAACCAGTACTATAGGCTGTGTCTCTGAAGAACAAATAGTCGGCAAAATCGTTTTCAGAGTTTGGCCATTGGATAAAATCGGCTCAATCGGATAAATTTGTAAAATAAAAAACCGAGAGGGGGGGATAAGCAGATATGCAGGCTTTGTTAAAAAAGATAGCAGAGCTGCTGCGTCTGATTCATATTGACAGACGCTTAAAAAAGCTTGGTGCTTTCATCGCTGTTGCGGTAGTTTTCTGCACTACATATATGCTTATCCTCCCTGCAATAACAATGGAAAATGAGGTTTCCTGCGGTTTTGAAGAGCACACCCACACCGACACCTGTTATACTTTTATGGAAATTGGTTCAGGTGAAGACGAATCGGGTGAAAAAGTTTTTATCTGTGAGCTTGCGGAGCATACACACAGCGATAATTGTTATGTTTCCGAGGATGCTGATTTGAGTGCACTTGACGAGGAAACAAGGGATTTTATTCAATATGTTATTGACAGCATTGATGCACTTCCTGATGTTGAGAAAATAGAAGCTGTAATTGCTGAATTTGAAGAAAATGAAGATTATGAAGGAGAAGCCGAATATCTTGCCGCAATTTCAAAACAGGGATATGACTGTTATAGCTCATACTGTGTTATTGAGGAATACAGTGAGTATATAACAAATGTGGATAAGCTGTATGATACATCTGCATATTGGAGTGCATATACACGTGGTCTTAACAGTGACGGCAGTGTAAGCGTGAATATTTACGCTGTTAATAGTTATACAACTTCAACAAGTAATTACGCTCCTGTAATTGTTTACGGCGGAAGTGCAAGCTCATTGTCTGTTACAGACGAAAGAGGCTTCTATTATTGGATGGGTATAGTTGTTGAATGTGATTCCTCCGGTAATTACTATGTCGCATCCGTAAATACAGATTATACCTCCACCGGTTCAACAACAAAGTATAATTTGTCGGCATCTTCAGCTAACGGCTTTGTTGTGTTCATATGGGCCGGTTATGGTACTGAATATGAAGCCGCACTGAATAATATTTCTGCGGGCGACAGTGTATCTGTCAATTTTGACTATAAAACAAAAACATCTGACAGCAATACTGTTATAGGTACGGTCACTTTCGGCGGAAGTGTCCTTGAGGATAAGGATAACTCTGAAGAGTTGCATATTGTTGAATCGGCTGATACATATGACCTTATTTCCATAAATCTTTATGATTATGGCTCTAATATCAATGAAATGTATACCGGCAACAGCGAATATCCCGGTTTTCAGCAGAACGGCGGTACACATACTACATTTACATCACTTAGTGCATCTATGCTCAACTTCGGCGATTCCGTAACTAAGGATATACTTGCAGGTACAACAAGTGTTACCACGAGTACGGCATCAGCCATCAATAAAATGAACACCGATAATACCGCAAACAGACCCTCGGAAAATGCAATGTCCTATCTGTTAGGTGATGACGGCTGTCCTGTTTTGGCTAATGGTTTAAGTCTCGGATATCTATTCACAGACGGCACTTATGCAAAAAAACAAAACACGGATAATATCAACGGCTTGTTTATACAGGATACTGATACAGGTCTGTACCATTATAACAGCCACGATAATCACGCACAGTTTGAAGCTGACACAAACACATTTACGCTTTATAAGGAAGTTATTTCGCCGAACTATATGATGTATCCATTCGGAAACTTCTTCCCGTTTGCGGACATCGTTCATGATTCAAAGTCATCAAGTGATATTGACGGAACATATCTTTCACTTATTGCAAATCGTTCCTACAGTAAATACCTTAACGGGGAAGCCGTAAATGACGAATATGACGAATACTTGGGGCTTTATAATGCACTCACAAGCTTTGTGAGACTTATGAATACGTCATACGGTACATCCTGGGCGGCTGAGGATGCGGTAAATTATTACTTTAAGCAAAGTGGCATCAAGGATTCATCGGGAAATTATATAACCTTTGAAAATGATGACTTGTCAGATATCTATACCCTTGATTATGATGTTCCTTCGGATTTCTATTTCGGTATGGAAATGGAAATGACCTTTATTCAGCCTAAGGATGGTTTGACAGGTACAACAGGTCAGGAAGAGCTGGTCTTCTACTTTACGGGAGACGATGACGTATGGATTTACATTGACGGTGTATTGTTCCTTGACCTTTCGGGTATTCACAGGCATGTCGGCGGTGAGATAGATTTCGTAAACGGTAAGGTTTATTATTATGAGCTGCTTACCACAACAGGTGATGTTTCCGATACACCGTATAAAACAGAGACCTTTGAGGAAATTCTTGAGAGAGCAGGTGCAAGCACCGACGGACTTAATGATATCGGCACTTTCAGTGATTACACCACCCATACACTCAAGTTCTTCTATATGGAACGAGGTTCAGGTTCAGGTGTTTGCCGAATGAACTTTAATCTGCCTCTCGTTAAAGATAATACCATCACAATAACAAAAGAGATAACTGTCGATGAGGGGAATCTTGATGATATCCTCGGTGATCCTTATTACAGCTTCCAGGTGTTTGATGCTGTTGATGGTGAAAAAACAGATGTGCTTTATGTTGATGCAAACACGGCATTTGAAGTTCTTGATACAACGGGTAACAAAATAAGAGATGCTGTTACCGATTCAAACGGTATCATTAAGCTTAAAGCCGGTGAAACAGCCGTTATAACTATTGAGGACAGTAATGTTGGTGAGTATTATGTGCGTGAAATCATTGATGAAGATTTTGTCGCTCAATATGGACAAGTTATTGTAGACGGCAGCAGTGTTACTACTTCCATAGAAGGAATATATATCGGTTCTGATTGCTTTGAAGGATATGAAAGTGCAACAAAGGATATCCTTCACGGTAATACTGATTTTAGCTTTAAAAATAGTATTGACAGCTCTGAATTAGGAGCAATAAAGCTTACAAAAGAGCTTTACGGTATTCCGACTGACAGAAGTTTTACTTTCATTGTAACTATTAACGATAAACTTCTTCCTGTGGATACTCCATATGTTCTTATTTCAGAAGACGGAACTGAAACTGAAATGACTGTCACGGTTGAAGGTGAAGTGTCACTGAAAGCCGGTGAAAGCGTACTGATTGCAAATATTCTTGCAGGAAGCTTTTTTGAGGTTACGGAAGGTGCCGAGAGTAAAGAATCGTATATACTCAGCTATGAAGAAAAAAGTGAATATTACTATTCTGACGGAGATATCGCATATGGATATATTCTTCCCGCATCTACGGTTAAGCCTTTGGTTATGACGGCAATCAACAGTGAAGACGGAGCGAGCGTGACAATTGAAGGCACAAAAAAACTTCCGTTTTCTGACGGTAACAGTCATTTGTACTATATTTCTTTGCAGCAGGTTACAAGTCAAAGCGGCGAGGTACTTGTTGATAACGGAGTGCAGATGCAGACGCCTGTTGAATTTTCCGGCTCGGATGATTCGCTGACTCAGAGCTTCAGCTTTACGCTTAACTATTACGATTCAATACTTACGACAGGTGAAACTAAATATTATTATCTTATATATGAGCAATATGATGAAAGTCTTGCGGATAACACCGATTTTGATACAAGCTCATATGTCGCAGAAGTGACAGTAACAAAAACAGAAGATGAAATTACTGCAATGATAACAGCTCTTTACAAAGACGGAGAGAGGGTATCTGAGTTTTCAGTTGATTTTGAGAATACTCTTATAGGTCAGATTACAGTTTCTAAGGAAGTCATCGGCGGAGACGAGAATCATTATTCTGCAGATTTTGAGTTCGAACTTGAGTTTGTATATAATGATGAACCGCTTAGCGGAGCTTATGTCGTTGAGAAAACCGACAGTGCCGCAGTAGTGACATCAGAAGAATTAACGGTTACTGACGGAAAAGCGTCGGTTTACATAAAACACAATGAGAGCTTTACTGTAAAGGGTATTCCAATCGGTACAGTTGTTACCGTAACTGAAATTACTCAAGGATATTACACGACTTATACTCTCGGCGGCTCCGATTTGTTGTATGATGGCAACACTTGCGATATTGTCGTTGAATCCGGAGAGAGTACTGTAAAATTCTTTAACGGTGTTTCTTATGTCCTTCCCGAAACGGGCGGAACAGGAACTCAATTGTATATAATCGGGGGATTGCTCACAAGTTTGAGCGCTGTCTTCCTGCTCTGTTATATGAAAAAATGCAGGGAAAGGAGGCTTAGGAGCTCACGGCTGTGAGGACAAAACCGAATTATATAAAATAAATTTTGTAATTTGACTCCTCAAAGGAGTAAAGAAAGGACAGAAAAAATATGAAAAAGGCAAAATCACTTCTTTGCATCGTACTTGCATTTATGCTTGTATGTGTAATGGCTATCCCCGCATTTGCTGCAGATGATGGTTCAATCGTTATCAGCGGCACAACAAACGTTTCCGTTGCAGGAAAAACATTCAATGCTTACAAAGTACTTGATGCTGCATTCGTTGACGAAACAGACACAAGCAAGGGCGTTGCTTACACAGTACCCGAAGGTCTTGAAGATTTCTATGCAGAGTATTTTTCTCTTAATGCAGAAAGTACAGGCTTTGACTCTGCCGTTGTAAAAGCAATTGCAAATTTATCTGATGATGAGCTTAACGCATTTGCAGATGCAGTTCTTGCTGCGGCAAAAGAATCAGGTATAACAGCTGCAACTGAAACAGCAGGTGCTTCAGATACATCAGTAACAATCGATGGCCTTGCACTCGGTTATTATGTAATTGAAGATGCAACAGTAGGTGCATCCGGTGCAAACACTGCAATTTCCAGTGTAATGCTTGATACAACAGATAAGAAAGCTGAAGTTACAATCAAGGCTGATCTTCCCACTCTTGATAAGAGCATTGTAGAAGGCGATGAAACAACAGATGTAAACAACGCAGCAATCGGCGACACAGTTGATTTCCTTCTTACAGCAACCGTACCCAATGACACTGAGTATTATGATGCATACACTTACACCATCACCGATACCCTTTCTGCTGGTCTTGCATTTGTTACAGATGAGGATGGCAAACTTGTTCTCGAAGTAACAGATGGCGTAGAGTATACAGCAACTATCAGCGGTCAGACAGTAACAATTGATATCACAAATATTAAAGCTCTTACAATTGATACAATCGAAATAGAATACAGTGCAATTGTTGACACAGACGCAGTTATCGGTACAACAGGTAACATCAATACTGCTTACCTTGAGTATTCAAACAATCCTCAGGACAGCACATCAAAGGGTAAAACACCTGATGCAATAACAACTACATTTGTAACAGGAATTTCTATTACAAAGGTTGATTCTATTACTAAGGATACACTTGCAGGTGCAAAATTTGAGATTGCAGGTACAGCTCTCAACACCGTTATTGTAAAAGACGGTGACGGCAATGTAGTAGATACTATTGAAAAAGCTACTGATGTTAAATACACAGGCACTTCAAACGATGACGGTATCATCACATTTGAAGGTCTTGCAGCAGGTACATACACTATTACAGAAATCATAGCTCCCGAAGGCTATAACCTTCTTGATGCGCCTATTACTGTTACTATCTCTTGGACAGCTCCTGCTGACGGTGAAACAGAATGCACATGGACAGTAACAACAGAAGATGAGATTGCAGAGGTTGATGAAAACGGCGTTATCGTTGTTACAATTGCAAACTCAACAGGTACGCTTCTCCCTTCAACAGGTGGTATCGGTACGGTTATCTTCTACGTAATCGGCGGTCTTCTTGTTGTAGGTGCAGTAGTTCTTCTTATCACAAGGAAGAAGGCTTCTTCAGAAGCATAATCTGAAATTTTTATTGTACAGTGGGGCGTAAGCCCTGCTGTGCAGCAAACAATAATTTATCTGCGATAAATTATTGTTTGAAGTAAGAAGTAATAGTGAAAAGGTAATAAGTGTGGAAAAGGCTTCGCCTTTTAAACCATTATAAATCGGGTAAGGGC
>CAYVTA010000042.1:0-16780 GCA_964454355.1 uncultured Eubacteriales bacterium
TGGAATATTCATACGAGGATGGCGGTCTCTATTACTTCATGGATCCTGAAACATATGATATGGTTCCTATCAATGAGTCCGATCTGAGTGATAATTTCAAGTTTGTTAAGGAAAATATGGTTTGCCGTATTCTTTCTTACAAAGGTAAGGTATTCGGTGTTGAACCTCCCAACTTTGTAGAGCTTCAGGTTACAAAGACAGACCCCGGCTTCAAAGGCGATACAGCTACAAATACACTTAAGCCCGCTGTTCTTGAGACTGGTGTTGAAATTAAGGTTCCCCTTTTCATTGATGAGGGTGAAATGATTCAGGTTGACACTCGTACAGGCGAGTATATGTCAAGAGCATAATGCTTTGCTTTTTGCATATAAAATAAAACAGGAGGTTGTTTTATGATGACTATTACTGAAAAAGCTGCTTATCTTAAGGGTTTGGTTGAAGGTTCAGATCTTGACCAGGATAAAAAGGTTACAAAAATAATCAATGCTATCGTTGATGTTATCGATGAGATCGCTCTTTCTGTTGCTGATACTCAGGATGATATCGCAGCTATAAACGATTGTCTTGATGAAATGGATGAGCATATCGATGCAGTTGATGCAGACCTTGCTGATGTTGAGGAAATTCTCTACTGCGAAGATGATGACGATATCTATGATTTCGGTGAAGATGAGGATTTTGAAGATTTTGAAGATGATGAGGATTACGAGGATGTTTATGAGGTTGAGTGCCCCGAATGCGGTCAGCCTTTCTGCTTCGATGAATCTGTTTTTGAATCTGACGACCCTCTTACCTGTCCCGAATGCGGATATGTAATCGATGAAATCGAAATCGAGGACGACGAAGACTAATTTATATAAAAACAACTGCCTGAATTTTGATTCGGGCAGTTAATTTTTGTCTATAAATGAATATCCTTCTCTCTTATTTGTTGCAAACTACAGTGTAACCGTTGTCAAAAGTGAATGTATGTTCATCTGTTGTGTATGACCTGACGGGGTGATCAGTTGAGATTATCTGAGCCCCGCTTTTGATTGCTTTTTCATATTTTGTGTCACTGTAAGAAGTGTAGCTGTCTGCTCTTGTTCTTGCTATCAGTTTGCAGTTATCAATCGTTTCCTCGCTGTGTTTAAGTGCATCGGATGGGCTGTTTTCAATTATGAATGATGCATATTCTTCATTTCTGTCTGAATATCGAAGCATTGGGAACATTGCCTGAGTTTTGATAGAAGTATCCTGTTTTATATATTTGTCTGTAACTGTCGTGTCGTGAAGAAGAACCAACACTTTGCCCATTGTTTCTTCGAGTGTGAGCCATCCGTCAGCTTCTCTCATTGCCTTGAAGCTTTCATAATCACCCATCATGTCGGCAGGTGTAAGCAGACTTTCTCCCAGAACTTCATGCAGAAGTGAGTCAAGCTCATTTGCATAATTAAGATTAAAATTTTTCATACCGTTGACAGGTACAATCCCCTTTTTTGGCTCTATTATTATTGTTATCGGCAGATGATTTGGGTTTGCATCTGACCACATTTTTACTTCTTGAATAGCTTTTTCAAAATCATAGCAATTTGAAGTGATATCAATATTGGGAGAGTGACTTACAACAAAACTGATTTCTCCGTTATTAACAACGGTTTCAATATCAAGCTCTAAACTTCTGATGCCTGATTGCAGCTGATTGGTGAGGCTTTCCATGTTAAAATCAGTCAGTGAAGAGTCAATAATGCCGAATGTCAAGTCGCTCAATGCACTGTAAAGTTCAGAATATTCAGCTGTACTTGCAGTCTGATAACTGTTGTGGGTTCCGACAAACGAAACTTCATTGTATTTTACACCATCTGCAATAGCATCGTTAATGTCAAAGCCGGCAATTGTACTTTCGTCACAAGGAGTATACTCCGCATAGTATTCATTAACGAGATAATCCATGTGTTCATTCTGTAATGCAATGTTTGTGTCGATTGTTGCATTACTTACAGATATGGCACTGAAAAGCAGAGGTACTATAGCTGTCAGTGCAGTAAGTGCTTTTGTGAGTTTGCTTGTAATGAAGTTCACATTAATCCCCCTCAAGTTATTTTAACAATAATTTAACATAAAGTTCTATCCTTGTCAACTTAAAGAACATCTTTAGTTTTTAGAGGTGCCCTTTAATTCTGATTTGCTGAATAAACATCTGCAACTTCTGAAATTGAGATGTATGCGGATGGGTCAATATGGCGAACTATATCCTTCATTTTGCCGACCTGAAATCTGTTAAGAATAATATAAACAACGCTTTTTTCCGAATTGGAGTAGTAGCCTTTTGCTTTTGTTATTGTCATTCCGCATTCAAAATTTTTCGAGAGTGCAGTGCAGACCTCATCGGGGCAGACTGTGACGATACTTGCTCCTTTTGAACGGTCAATACCTTCAACAATAAAGTCAACCGTCTTTAATGCGGCAGCATAGGTAACTATAGAGTACAACGGCAGAATCCAGCTATTGATAACAAATCCGCAGATAATGTACAGTATGACATTATATATCATTACAAATGTGCCTACTGTAATTCCGACTTTCTTTGCAAAAATTACTGCAAGAACTTCAATTCCGTCCATCGCACCGCCGTATCTTATGGCAAGACCGCTGCCTATACCTGAAATTACGCCTCCGAAAAGAGCACACAATAATAAATCTGAACCTGCAAGTGGCGATGCCAAACTTACATCAACAGGCAGTACGTCGGTTATCAGCCATGAACCAAGGGAATAAATCGATACCGTGAAGATTGAGTACAGGGTGAAACACAGCCCTTGTTTTTTTAGTCCGTACAGGAAAAGGGGTATGTTAAGAATGAGAAGAAAAACTGAAAGAGACAGCCACTCCGGTGTAATTTGTGCAAGAAGCATTGATGTTCCTGAAATGCCACTGTCGTATAATTTTACGGGGTAAAGAAAAATTGTTACTCCAAAAGCATTGATCAGACCTGCAAATGTGAGAAAGATAAAATTCTTGATTTTTAATTTTTTAAGTTCTTCTATTATTTCTGTTTTTTTCATGATGTTCTCCTTCCCGATAGGTTAAAATAAAAACCGCAGCTCTAAAGTCCTGAAGGCTTTGGAATTGCGGTAAGTTTTTTTTGCCTTGTTAGCTTGATAGATTTTAGTATTGCCAGAAGCCTACTTTTTTCATGCACTTTCTGACTGTTCTGTCTGCAATTCGGCTTGCTTTTTCTGCTCCCTTCTTTGCACATTCTTCAAGATATGCCTTATCTTTAATGAGTTTAGCATATTCAGTCTGAAGCGGTCTTAATTCTTCCACAACCGCTTCGGCAACTGCGGCTTTGAAATCGCCGTAGCCCTTTCCTTCAAATTCAGCGGTGATTTCGTCATAGTTCTTGCCCGTACAAGCAGAATAAATATCCATAAGATTGCTTACGCCGGGTTTATCCTCGCTGTAATATACTCTTGCTTCTGAATCGGTAACTGCACTTTTGATTTTTTTGGCAATTACATTCGGATCTTCTGTAACGAGGATAAATGATTTCTGATTTGTGTCAGATTTGCTCATTTTCTTATCCGGCTCCTGAAGAGACATAACTCTTGCACCGGCTTTTCCGATAAAAGGATCAGGCACCTTGAAGAAATCGCCGTAGAGACCGTTGAAGCGGTTTGCGATATCTCTTGTCAGCTCAAGATGCTGTTTCTGGTCAGCACCGATAGGTACATAGTCTGCATTATAAAGAAGAATATCTGCAGCCATGAGAGTGGGGTATGTGAAAAGACCTAAATTGACGTTGTCTGCGTGCTTTGCGGATTTGTCCTTAAATTGGGTCATTCTGGATGCTTCGCCAAACTGAGTGTAGCAATCGAGAATCCATCCGAGCTGTGCATGAGCCGGAACATGGCTCTGACAGAAAATAATGTTTTTCTCCGGATCAAGCCCCATAGCAAGCAAAATTGCAAACAGATCAATCGTTCTCTTTTTCAAGTCAGCAGGAGCTGTTCTGACAGTAATTGAATGAAGATCAGCAGCCCCGAAAAGACAATCATAATCCTGCGACATAGATTTCCAATTTTTGAAGGCACCCAAATAGTTGCCCAGAGTAGGTGTACCGGTAGGCTGTATAAGACTTAATACTACTTTTTTCTGTTCGTTATTTTCCATATGTGTTCAGTCCTTAAATTGATTTGAAAATTGATTGCTGTTTATCAGCATAGAGGTATGCAATCATTGAAATGATTAAAACTATAAATCGTATAAGAAAGTGACATCTGTATTGAAAATAATTTTGAAAATATACAAAAATATATATTTTTTCGGTCAAGAACAATATTATTGAAAAATCTGTAATTAATTAAATCTTTTTCTGAGCAATTATTTGTATCTGTCAATCAGAGTGTTACACTTTCATTTTATTGCTTTTATATAAATTTTTTCTTAACTTCTCCGAGTATCTTCATGCCCTTTTCGATTCCATCTTCTGTGGGAGTAGAAAAGTTGAGTCTGATGCATTGTGTTTTATCCTCGGGATACATCATAAAAGCAGTGCCGGGAACGACTGCAACCTTGCTGTTTGCTGCTGCAGTTGCGAAGGTCATCATATCAACGCCGTCGGGAA
Organism: uncultured Eubacteriales bacterium; assembly: GCA_964454355.1. GTDB lineage: Bacteria > Bacillota > Clostridia > Oscillospirales > Acutalibacteraceae > UBA1081. The sequence goes on from CAYVTA010000042.1 coordinate 4,607, forward strand.
GAGTGCACCAAACGAAAAGACCACCCTCCGGCTTTATATAAGTTACAAAATCACCAAGCTCTGAATCGATAAGTGAGCACATAAGCTCAAGTCTCTTGCTGTAATTATCTCTTATTTTGTTGATGTGCCCCTGCATATCGTAATTATTCATCCATTCATTTACGATCATCTGGTTGAGTACAGGTGTATGAACATCACTTGCCTGCTTGCCAACCGTCATTTTTGCAATAAGCTCTTTGTTTGCAATCGTGAAAGCAACACGAAGACCGGGGGAGAGAATTTTTGAGAATGAGCCGGAATAAATAACAATACCTTCAGTGTCAAGAGATTTGATACTGGGGATATCTTCTCCGGTGTATCTCAAATCGCCGTAGGGATTGTCTTCCAAAATAATGACATTATACTGTTTTGCAAGCTCATAAAGACGCTGTCTCTTTTTTTCGCTCATTGTAATACCGGAGGGATTCTGAAAATTGGGGATGGTATAAATGAACTTTGCTTTTTTCTCAGTTTTGAGAACTTCCTCAAGCATTTCCATGTTCATGCCATCGCTTTCAACATCAACGCCTACAAGTCGGCCTTTGTATGAACGGTAGGTGTTGAGTGCACCGATAAATGAAGGGCTTTCGCTGATTACCACATCATCTTCGTTAAGAAGCACTTTTGAAGCAAGGTCAATAACCTGCTGTGCACCTGAGGTAATGATAATATCGTCATCATCAGTACCTATATTGTATTTTTCTGACATATATTTTTTAACTGTTGTGCGAAGCGGAGTGTATCCCTCTGAAATGCCGTACTGAAGGGCAGTGATTGGCTCTTTTTCAAGGATGTCGGCTGTGATTTTTCTTACGTCTTCAACAGGGAATGCTTCGGGTGCAGGATTGCCTGCCGCAAAGGGAACAACATCGCTGTTTGCTGTTGCCTTAAGTATTTCTCTGATTGCAGAGGGCTTCAGGCTTGATATTCTATCTGAAAAAGTGTAATTCATATTGAAAACTTCCTTTTTTGTAAATCTGAATTACATTTTACACTAATGCAAAGCAATTATAATTCTAAAACAGAAAAATAATTGCTTTATTTATGAAAATAATAAAAAAGAATTGACAAATCTTTTTACTCGAATTATAATTTATAATATTAAAGTGTCGGTATATGGCACAAGTCCTTTAATTTCTTATTCCGCAAAGGAGAAAAGTTTATGGCAGGTGCAAACATTCCTGAAATTTTCGGAAGTCTTGTATTTAACGATCAGGTTATGAGAGAAACTCTCCCCAAGGAGGTTTATAAATCTCTGCATAAAACCGTCGAAGAGGGCAAAGAACTTGATATTACTCTTGCTAATGCAGTAGCTCACGCTATGAAGGATTGGGCTATCAGTAAGGGTGCAACTCATTATACCCATTGGTTCCAGCCTATGACGGGTATTACTGCCGAAAAGCATGACAGCTTTATTACTCCTGCTCCGGGCGGTAAAGCAATAATGGAATTTTCCGGTAAGGAGCTTATTAAAGGTGAATCCGATGCATCCAGCTTTCCTTCAGGCGGAATACGTTCCACCTTTGAAGCAAGGGGTTATACCGCATGGGATCCCACTTCTTATGCATTTATAAAAGACGGTTCATTGTGTATTCCTACCGTTTTCTGTTCATATACAGGTGAAGTGCTTGATAAAAAGACTCCGCTACTGCGTTCAATGGAGGAGTTGAGCAAGCAGGCTGTGAGAGTTCTTAACTTGATAGGTATTCCTGCAAAGAGAGTAATTTCTACTGTAGGTCCTGAACAGGAGTATTTCCTTGTTGACAGAGAACTTTATGAAAAAAGAGCAGATCTTGTGCTTACGGGCAGAACTCTTTTTGGTGCTAAATCTCCCAAGTCACAGGAGATGGATGATCACTATTTCGGTGCAATCAAGCCCAGAGTCATGGCTTATATGCATGACCTTGATCAGGAGCTTTGGAAGTTGGGCGTTCTTGCAAAAACAGAGCATAATGAGGCTGCACCTGCTCAGCATGAGCTTGCACCTGTTTATGCAACTACCAATATCGCAACTGACCATAATCAGCTCACAATGGAGATTATGAAAAAAGTTGCAAGAAAACACGGGCTTACCTGTCTGCTTCATGAAAAGCCCTTTGCAGGCGTAAACGGCAGCGGTAAGCATAATAACTGGTCTATTTCAACGGATACCGGTAAAAATCTTCTTGATCCGGGAAAAGACCCCAAGACAAACACAACATTCCTTCTGTTTCTTACCGCAGTTATTAAGGCGGTTGACGATTATCAGGATCTTTTAAGAATTTCTGCAGCAAGTGCAGGCAATGACCACCGTTTGGGTGCCAGTGAGGCTCCTCCTGCTATCGTATCTGTTTTTCTGGGTGATGACCTTTCCGCAATTGTTGATGCCATCAAAAAGAAGGACAATGATTTTGAAAATGTTCCCGAAAGAGAGCAGATGAAAACAGGCGTTGATGTTCTTCCGGATTTTATGAAGGATACTACCGACAGAAACAGAACGTCACCTTTTGCATTTACCGGCAACAAGTTTGAATTCCGTATGGTGGGTTCCGCATCTTCTGTTGCAGGTCCTAACATTATTCTGAACACTATTGTTGCAGAGTCTCTTTCTGTATTTGCAGATGAGCTTGAAAAGTCTGAAAATCCTAAAGATGCCGTTATGAAAATATGCAGAAGAGAGCTTAAGGCTCATGAAAGAATATTGTTCGATGGTAACGGTTATGCTAATGAATGGGTTGAGGAAGCAGAAAAGAGAGGTCTTCTCAATCTCAGAACCACTGCGGATGCTCTTCCTTATTACATTCAGCAGAAAAATATAGATTTATTTAAAAAGCATCATATTTTTACTGAGGTTGAAGTTTATTCGAGATATGAAATTCTTGCAGAAAATTATTGCAAGACTATTAATACTGAAGCACTAACCATGATTGAAATGGCAAAGAAACAGCTTCTTCCTTCTGCTATTAAGTATACCACCGAGCTGTCAAAATCCGTTAAGGTCAAGAACAGCATAGGTATTGACACTGCGGAGGATGCATCCCTTATTCTTGCAAGAAAGCTTTCTGCTCTTACAAATGAAATGTACAGAAAAATTGAAATTCTTGAAAAAGTTGTTGCAAACGCCAAGGGTATTGAGTCAGGTCAGCCTCTTGCAGATTATACGAAAAATAATATCCTTGCAGCCATGAATGAGCTTCGTGCTGTGGCAGACGAAATCGAAGTGGATATTCCCGATGAGTATATGCCTTATCCCTCATATACACAGCTTTTGTTCAGCGTTTAATTAAAGGGTACACCTAAAATAATGACTCCCGAAGAGCACTCAGTGGACTTCGGGAGATTTTTTTAAGGATAAATCGTATTCGTCGTTATGTATGTTATACCCATATCATAAAGTTTTTCCATTTTTTTTGTGCTGTCAATTGTCCATGCACCGACAACAAGACCTTCATTTATCATTTTTTCTACATAGTCATAGTTTTCAGTTTTGTAGCCGTTAAAATCAATGCCGTCAATGCCGTTTGCAATGCAGAATTCGATATCGCTGTCAGATACCACGGTCGTTACAAGCCAGTATTTTGCTTCCGGCAGTTCTTCTTTCAATGAGAGCAAAGCATTTGTATCAAAAGAAATAACCGTAACGTTTTCACATTGAGCACTTCTTATTGTTGCTGCCAGATAAGAATAGTCAGGAATCTGCCCTTCGTTGAGCTTGATTTCTATAACAGGCATAATGTTATATTCTTTGCAGGTTTCAAGTGCCTGTGCAAGCGTAGGAATTTTCTCATCCGGATAAGTGTCTAACCCATAGCCGTTATCAATGTTTAACTCTGACAGTGCATCCGCTGTCATTTCTGACACAAGACCGTTACCGTCAGTCATTGATTTTACGCTGTCATTGTGAATAACGACCCATTCACCGTCAGAAGTGAGTCTTATGTCAAATTCCGCACCGTAAAATGAAGCTTTCCCCGCTTCTTTAATAGCAGCCAATGTGTTTGCCGGAGCTACTCTTGAAAAACCTCGGTGAGCAATAAGAACTACGTCCGTATTTGTGGTTTCAGTAGGAGTTCTGGGCAGTAAACTTACAATATCGCTCCAATAGACTTTAAGAATCACGCATATTGCAACAAGCAGTACTGTTATGATGGAAATTATGATTTTCTTTTTCATTTGTTTCACCTCAAGATTCAGTATATATTATTTAATTAAAAAAGTCAAAAATAAATATTTAATATTAAAATAAAATAAATAAAAGTACTTGACTTTGCCTTTTTAAAGTGACAAAATGAATAGTATAATGGAGTGGTGTATCGTGCGGATTTTCCAAAAAGGCTTTAATTTTGGGCAGGATGGTCCCGGCAACAGACTTGTCTATCATTTGCAGGGCTGTAATATGAAATGTATTTGGTGTGCTAATCCCGAGGGGATGTCTTTTTCGGGCGGTACGGAGTATTCTGTTCAAGAGATCGTGAATGAATGTATCAGAAGCCGAATGCTGTTCTTTTCCGGTGGAGGTGTAACTTTTACCGGCGGCGAAGCTACTGTGCAGTCCACAGAGCTTCTGGAAGTTCTTAAAATGTTGAAAGATCATGATATTCACACTTGCATTGAAACAAACGGTACTTCTCCGGTGCTTTCTGATATTGCTGAATACATAGATTATCTTATAATGGACTTTAAACATCATGATACTGATATGCTCAGGAAATATACCGGAGTCGGCAACGAGCAGGTAAAGAAAAATTATGAGCTTCTGTGTAGTTCTCGAAGCCAGCTTCATATCAGAATACCGCTTATTAACGGTGTTAATACGGATAGTCCCCGAAGCTTTGCCGAGTATTTTTCTAAGTTTGATACAGGTAATGTTGTTTTTGAATTTCTCTGTTATCATGAGTATGGCAAGGATAAATGGACGGAAGAATACAAAATGCATGACGGCTTTGTTTCAAAAGAAAAATTAAATGAATTTGTTGCCGTGTTTAAGGAATACGGACTTAAAATAATTACAACATAAGGAGATGTTGTTATGATTTATTCAGCTTATGAAAAAGGCGAGCTTACAACAATGGCTAAGGCTCTTTTTAAAGAAGAAAGAGCAATAAAAAGGCTTGACGGATGGTTTATCGCAAAGGAGATCGAACGTGATTGTGAGGAAAAATATGCTTCACTGCATCCGGAGATAAAAAAAGCTTATCTTGTGTGTGAAGTGCTTAAAAATATTCCTCTGTTTATCAGTGACAATGCTGTTTTTGTAGGAACGCAGCGTGATGCGTTTGCAAAGAGCTATGCTCTGATCAATCCTTCATTTAAGGTTGAGGGATTTTCCGGCTATTGTGATCCTACTGCAATTTATAATGATATTGAGCCTGATGAAACTTTTTCGAAGGACAGAATTGAAAGCATGAGAGCATATACGGAGAAAACTCCCATGGTTAGTATGCTCAATAAGACATATGGCGAAGCTGAAAGCTACACAAAGGAGGTAATCTTCTTTGTTGAACAGGTTACCGGTCATGTTATTCCCGATTTTCGTCCTGCATTGAAATACGGTGTTGATGCTCTTATTGAAAATGCAAAGTCAAAGGACGGCGAATTTTACGAGGCGGCGGCTGTTGCCCTGAACGGAGTAAGGATTCTTTGCGACAGATACCTTGAAATTATTGCTCAGCAGAAAAAGTCATGTGATGAAAAAAGGCTTGCTCAGTTGGAGCTTATGGAGAAAAGTCTTAAAAATATTTCTCATAAGGGTGCAGATAATCTTTATGAGGCATTTCAGCTTTTCATACTTCTTTGGACTGTTATGTGTCTTGAACAGGCTCCCAATCCATACGCATTCTCTGTAGGCAATGCAGACCGAATTTTTGAGCCTTACAGAGGTGAACTCAGTCGTGAAGAAGCTGCAGAGCTTTTCAAGCATTTCCTTGTTTATTACAATGTAGGAGACAGAAGCTGGGCAATTTCACAGAATGTACTTGTCAGTGGCAGAGATGAAGACGGTAATGACCTTACAAATACAATGTCTTACGCTATTATGGATGCTTATTATGATATGAATTTGCCGCAGCCCATTCTTTCGGTAAAGCTTCATAAAAACAGCCCCGAAAAGCTTTATGCGGAAATGGGAAGATTTTTCTTCTCTCCCGGTGTATTGACTCCTTCTTTGTTTAATGATGATTCACTGTATGAGACTCTGCCCAAGTATGGTGTTGATGTGAAAGATCTTCCTGATATTGCAGTTGCAGGCTGTCAGGAACCGCTTATTATGGGCAAGGATAACGGCAACACGACTAATAGCTGGTTGAATCTTCCTAAGATTCTCGAGATGATTCTTACAGGCGGTGTTTCAACTGTTACCGGTGAGAAATTGATAGATGCACCTAAATGCGACCTTACAAATGTAAGAGAAGTATTTTATGATACTCTTGATAAGGTTCTTGATGAAATGGCAAAGGCTGCAAACGGATGTTCCGTTGCACTTTCCGAGCTTAAGGTTCCTTTCCTTAGCTGTTTTATGGGCGGACTTGAATACGGTGCAGATATGCGTGATACAAAAAAACAGGGCACAAAGTATAACGGAAGCGGATGTCTTGTTCACGGACTTTCCGTTCTCGCAGATTCATTTATTGCTATTGATAAATATGCAGAGAAATATCCTGACGGAATGGATACTCTTGTTGATGCTCTTAAAAATAACTTTGAAGGATATGAAGAAATCAGAGAATTTCTCCTTTCTTGTCCCAAATTCGGAAACAACATCGAAGAAGTTGATAAGGAAGCAGTTCAAATTGCAAACAAGGTCTCCGATATTCTCAGAACAAAGAAGAATTATCTTGGAAATTCCTTCAGACCTGATTTTTCAAGCCCCTCGACTCATCTGCTTTACGGCTATTGGGTAGGTGCAACGCCTGACGGCAGAAAGAGCCGTGATATGTTGGGTTACGGCGTTGACCCGCTTTACGGAGAGGCTTCAAACGGTCTCGGTTTCAGAATTTTGTCAAATATGAATCTTCCCTTTGAACAGTTCAACGGAGGTTATGCTTCCCATATGGGTATTGACCCCAAATTTTTCAAGGGTGAAAGCTATGAGGCAAAGGGTGTTGAATTCCGTAATAACATTATAAATCCTCTTTTCTTTAATGAGCTTAAAGACGGTGTTTCACCTTTCTATCTTTATGTTAATGTTACTACTCCCGACACGCTCAGAAAGGTGCTTGCAAATCCCGAAAAATACGCTCCTAACGGTGTTTATATCATGCGTATACACGGCACATTTGTAAACTTCCTTGATCTTTCACCTGCAATTCAAAATGATATTATTACAAGATTGGATCTTCAGTCCACAAGCGTAGGTTGTTAATATGAATGCGATAGGTATAGATTTAGGTACAACAAGTATTTGTGCTGTCAGTATTGATATTGATACAGGAAATGTCATTAAATCAAAAACTATGGCAAGCAACGCCTTTATTAAAACTTCAGACTCGTGGGAGCGTGTGCAGGACACAGCGGCAATCATAAAAATTGCAACTGAGCTTACGGACAGCTTTATTGATGAAAATACCTGTGTAATCGGTATCACGGGACAAATGCATGGTATTGTTTATGTTGACAATAACGGAAAAGCTGTCAGCAACCTTTATACATGGCAGGATGGAAGAGGCAATCTGCCTTACGGAGACACTACATATGCAAAGCATCTCAATTCATTTTCCGGATATGGTAATGTAACAGATTTTTATAACAGAATCAACGGTTTACGCCCTCAAAATGCAGTAAGCTACTGCACGATTCATGATTATCTTGCAATGACTCTCTGCTCCTTGACGGATCCTGTTATTCATACTACCGATGCAGCAAGCTTCGGCTGTTTTGACATTGAAAAAAATACCTTCGATTATGATTGTAATGTTAAAGTAACCGGAGGATTTGACATCGCAGGGGAATACAGGGGGATTCCGGTCAGTGTTGCCATCGGTGATAATCAGGCGAGTGTTTTTTCATCTCTTTCAAGCGATGATGATATTCTGCTGAATGTGGGTACAGGCAGTCAGGTTTCTGTTATTGCAGACAGACCTGTTTTTGGTGAGAATATTGAGGTAAGACCGTTTTTTGACGGAAAATTTCTCCTTTGCGGTGCGGCACTTTGCGGCGGCAGGGCATATTCTGTGCTTAAAGACTTCTATTCTGCTGTTCTTTTGGCTGCAGGAGTGGAAAATGCAGATGTTTATGCCGTTATGGATAAAATGCTTGAAAATGCCCAATCATCTCTAAAAGTTGACACCCGATTTGACGGCACAAGAAAAAATCCTGATTTGACGGGTAGTATTTCCGGAATAAGAACTGATAATTTTACTCCCTCACAGCTTACTTTGGGATTTTTGCAGGGGATGGTTGATGAGCTTTATTCCATGTATCTTCAAACTGAGAAGAAAAACGGAGTTGTTGTCGGTTCAGGTAACGGTGTAAGAAAAAATCCTCAGCTTGTTTCGGCTGCAGAGAGAAAATTCGGAACAGAAATGAAAATTCCCGTCCATCTTGAAGAAGCCGCATACGGTGCGGCAATGTACGGACTTGTTGCTTGCGGAAAGTTTACTTGTGAGCAGGTAAGAAAACTAATTAGATATTAAAGGTGATAGTTTATGATAAATTCTCCTGTATTTTTTGAACGCAACAGAGTTGGCAGAGTTTATTCCGGAGGAAAGCTTTTTGCAAACTTTTTCGGGGATGAGCCTGTTGACGGCTTTCTTCCCGAGGAATGGATAGCATCTTCCGTAAAAGCTATAAATAAGGTTCAGCTTCACGAAAAAGAGGGTATTTCCAAAATCAAGGGCAGTGATATGTATTTTGATGAGCTTCTGGAAAAGTATCCTGCACAGATGTGCGGAAAAGAAGGGAAAATGCGTATTCTTGTTAAGGTTCTTGATAGTGCGGTCAGACTTCCTGCTCAGGCACATCCTGACAAGCCTTTTTCAAAAAAATATTTCAATTCATCCTACGGTAAAACGGAAAGCTGGATTATTCTTGACACAAGAGAAGAAGCTAAAATCTACTTCGGCTTTAAAGACGGTGTTGATAAAGATATTTTTTCAAAAGCCATTGATGACAGTAAAACAGATAAGGATGCAATGGAAAGACTCATGCTTTACAGAGAGCCTGAGAAAAACGATGTTTTCCTTGTGCCTGCAAAGACAGTTCATGCAATCGGTGCCGGATGTCTGATTCTTGAGATACAGGAGCCTACTGATTTTACGGTTCAACCCGAGCATTGGTGTGATGAATACGAACTGAATGATAAAGAGATGTATCTGTCTCTGACTAAAGAGCAGGCTATTGAATGTTTTGATTTTTCACTTGCTCCCGATACAAAAATGGCTCCGGAAAATATTTTCAATGAAAACGGTGCTGTTAAGGAAAATCTTATCGGTGAAAATGCTACAGATTGCTTTATTGTTAACCGATTCAGATTAGACGGCGGAAAATGCACTCTTAATGTGAATGACAGCTACGGTGTATATATTGTAACCGAAGGTAACGGCACGGTTGAGGGTGAAAATTACAAAAAAGAAATTAAAAAGGGCGATTATTTCTTTATGCCTGCTTGCTGTATGGGTAAATTCAGCATAAGCGGCAATATGGAAGTGGTTGAGTGTTATTAAAGGAGATAAATATGAACAGATACGAAAGTGCAAAAGAAATTTATGCGTCTTTGGGTGTTGACACCGAAAAAGCGATTGAAACCTTAAAAAATGTAACAGTTTCCGTGCATTGCTGGCAGGGTGATGATGTAGGCGGATTTGATAATCTTGAAAGCCTTTCAGGCGGTATTCAGGCAACGGGAAATTATCCGGGAAAAGCGACTGATCCTCAGCAGCTTATGGCAGATATTGACAAGGCGTTTTCACTTATCCCCGGCAAGAAAAAACTCAATCTTCATGCTTCCTATGCAATTTTTGAAGCAGGTGAGGCAGTAGGAAGAGATGCTATTGAGCCTAAACACTTCGCAAAGTGGGTTGAATTTGCAAAAGAGAGAAATATGGGTCTTGATTTTAACCCCACATTCTTTTCACATCCCATGGTTAAGGATAATCTCACTCTTTCATCACCCGATGAAGAGGTACGTACATATTGGGTAAATCACGGAAAAGCCTGTGTAAAAATTGCGGAGTATTTTGCAAACGAAACAGGTGAACCCTGTGTTCTTAATATTTGGATTCCTGACGGATACAAGGATATTCCTGCTGACCGAATGGGGCCCAGAGCGAGATTTAAAAAGAGTCTTGATGAAATTCTTTCAATTCCTTATGATAAGTCAAAGGTTTATGTAACCCTTGAATCAAAGGTTTTCGGTATCGGTCTTGAAAGCTATACGGTAGGCTCTGCAGAATTTTGCCTTTCATACTCGAATGCAAAGGGCATTACACCTCTTATGGATAACGGTCATTATCATCCTACTGAGGTCGTATCCGATAAAATTTCCTCATTGCTTCTCTTTAACGAGAAAATTGCTCTTCATATCACAAGAGCTGTCCGCTGGGATTCCGATCATGTTGTTATTTTTGATGATGAAACAAAGGAAATTGCAAAGGAAATCGTAAGAAATGATGCTCTTGACAGAGTATTTATTGCAACTGATTATTTTGATGCATCCATCAACCGTATTTCCGCTTGGATAACAGGTGTAAGAAATGTTCAGAAGGCACTTCTTTTTGCACTTCTTGAGCCTAACTGCAAAATGAAGAAATTGCAGAATGAAAACAACATAACGGAGCTTATGGTGCTTCAGGAAGAGATGAAAACTGCACCTTTCGGCGATGTTTGGGCCGAATATCTTGACAGAGTAAACATTCCTGCAGATTATTTAACTCAGGTAAAAAAATACGAAAAAGAAGTATTGGAGAAAAGAGCATGAAAGACATTTTAACAGCACCGTTCATTGCTGAAATGAAGAAGATGACGGCAAATATGTACCGTTTGGGATGGGATGAAAGAAACGGCGGCAATATCAGTTATATGCTCGATGAAACACAGGTCGCTGAATATCTTGAGCTTGATAATGTTGTTCGCACTATTCCCACCGGTTTTGATGCAACAGAGCTTATAGGTAAAATTTTTATCGTTACAGGTACAGGTAAGTATTTTAAGAATGTTGAAAGTGACCCTGAAAACAATCTGGGAATTATCAGAATCGCAAAGGATGGCACAACAGCAGAGCTTCTTTGGGGCTACAAGGACGGCGGCAAGTTTACTTCCGAGCTGCCTGCACATCTTATGAGCCATATGGCAAGACTTAAGGTTGACCCTGAAAACAGAGTTGTTATGCATACACATCCCACATACACTCTTGCAATGAACTATGTTCATGAGCTTGATGAGAAAAAATTTACACATACTCTTTGGGAGATGTGTACGGAGTGTATCGTTGTTTTTCCCGACGGTGTGGGTGTCCTTCCCTGGATGCTTTGCGGAACCAACTCAATCGGTGAAGCAACTGCCAAGAAAATGGAAGAGTTCAGACTTGTCGTATGGGGTATGCACGGCATTTACGGTGCAGGTAAGAACCTTGATGAAACCTTTGGTCTGATAGAAACTGTAGAAAAAGCCGCACAGATATATATGCTTACGGCTCACCTGCCCAGAGTTAACACCATAAAGGATTCGGAAATGGTGGAGCTTGCGGAATTTTTCGGTGTAAAATACAGAAAAGATTTTCTCAATATCTAATGTTGATTGTGTTGATTGCCCGATAATATTGTATTTTCAATTTTATCTTGAATCGTTTTGCGGAGGTAAAATCATGTCAAAAAAATTATTAAGCATTCTCCTTGCAATCGCAATGGTGCTGAGTATCGCACCTGTATCCGTAATTGCAGTGGATGAAGAAATTGCTGTATTAAGTTATTTAACTTATGAAATCGAATACGGTGAAGTTGAAATTACAGACTGTGATACAGCAATCAGCGGTGATGTAGTCATCCCCGACACAATCGAAGGCTATCCTGTCACATCAATCGGCAGTCATGCGTTCTATGAATGCACCAGCCTTGAAAGTATAACCATACCCGACAGTGTAACCACAATCGGCGGAGATGCGTTCAGTGGTTGCACAAGCCTTGCAAGTGTAACAATTCCCGACAGTGTAACCTCAATCGGTGT
>CAYVTA010000043.1:0-16510 GCA_964454355.1 uncultured Eubacteriales bacterium
CAGTCACGCAGGACTGTTTTTGTTCCCCTCCTGCGCTTTTTCAAGCAAAGGAATTGTCGCACTCTGCGGAGTGCGACAAAGGGCATTGCCCTTTTGAAACCCACGAGCTTTTGAAAAAGCTCGACCAAAACTTTTATGTGGCACAATCAAAATTGTACGATAAATTATTGTTTATGAGGAATGGTGATAATAATGAGCAAGAAAATAACAGCATTGATAATTGCCGTAATTCTGATTTTTACCTGTATTCCGTTTTCGGTAATTGCAGATGATGCAGAAGAAATTGCATCAAGCGGTACCTGTGGAGATAGTGTCACATGGGATATGTATAATGACGGTACGCTTGTTATCGGCGGTACAGGTGCAATGACTGAATGGACATCATATATGTCTGTTCCTTGGAGAAATTATGAAATAACAAATATCACAATCGAAGATGGTGTAACCTCTATCGGTAAATATGCATTCTATAATTGTACTGAAATTTCTATGATTGTGATTCCGGAAACTGTCACAACTATCGGAGATTATGCTTTTTATGTCTGTGAAAATCTTATAAGTGTAACATTGCCTGACAATAATATCTCCATCGGAACATATGCTTTTTACGGTTGTCAGAATCTTGTCGAAGTAACAGTGTCTGAAGCTTCCGAAGATGAATATGATGTCGGCGGAATTATAGGAAATATGGCGTTTGATGGTTGTGATTCTCTTACTGTTTTGGAAATTCCTCAGGGAGTTACAGCAATCTGTGAAAAGGCTTTTAACGGATGTTCTTTGCTTACGGATATTAATCTTGAACAGATATTATCTATTGATGATGAAGCTTTCTATAACTGCACATCACTTGAGAATATAACAATTTCAGACAATATAGAATCAATCGGAAAAGATGCATTTTATAATACAGCATATTACAACAAGAGTGATAACTGGGATGACGAGTTGCTTTTTATCGGCAACTGTCTTATTAAAACAAAAAGTACTTTTTCCGGTATTTGCAGTATTCCGGACGGTACGGTTTTAATCGCTGACTACGCTTTTTACGGATGTATTTCACTTACGGGAGTAAGCATGACGGACACAGTCAAGAATATAGGCAGTTATGCTTTTTGCGGATGTTCAGCACTTGAAATGCTTTCACTAAGTTCAAATATTACTGCAATCAGTGATTATGCATTTTATGGCTGTACACAGCTTCCCTCAATAACTATACCGGAGAATGTTTCATATATAGGCGTTTTTGCTTTTTGTGACTGCGATTCATTAACAAGTGTTTCTATTCCCGAAAATGTTGGTGTGATTTCTGACTCATGTTTCTATGATTGCGATAATTTAATATCTATCGTTATTCCGGATTCGGTCACTATAATTGAGCCTTACGCATTCTGCAGATGCAAAAAATTGACTACAATAACGATTGGCAACAGTGTAGAAACAATCGGAGAATCAGCATTTGACTACTGTTATGGTCTTATTGATGTATATTATACAGGTAGTTCGGCTATGTGGGATTCTATAGAGATAGATTCTTACAACACGATGCTTACAAATGCAAACTTCCATTTTGTGGTTACTGAAGTGGAAACTACAACGGTCGCTCCTTCAGAAACAACAACTGAAGCTGCCGGAGATGAAACAACCACATTAGCTCCGTCCTATGACGAATCGACAACGAACGGTTCTCAGGCAGATGAATCCACTACTTCTGATTCGAAAGTAGAAATAACCACCTCAGAAGCGGAAACAACAGCTTCGTCCGATGAAACAGAGTCTTCAACAGTTCAGGAAGAAAATGAGAGCACAACAAATTCTGATACAACCGAAACGGGACGTGAAGAATCGTCAACAGAAGATGTAAACAGAATCCTTAATCTTTCAAGCAATAATGATATTGTAATAGATATCGAAAACAAAACCGTAATCATTCCTGCAGAAACATCATATTCTGACTTAACAGGTATGATTGAAAATGATAGATTTAAAATTCTTAATGATCTGGGTAAATTTGCTGCTTCTGATTCTGCACCCGGAACAGGATACTCCATTCAGTTGTACAGCGGAAACCGTGTTGTTGCAGAATATAAAATAATTGTTATAGGCGATTTGGATTCTAACGGAAAAATTACCGCCGCTGACGCAAGACTTACTCTTCGTGTTTCATCTAAGCTTATAATCGTAGGCGATGTTTATAAAATTGCAGCTGATGCGGATGAAAACAGAACGATTACTGCCGCTGATGCAAGAAAAACCCTCAGAAAAGCGGCAAAACTGAATTAATATTGTTTATCTTAAAAATCAATGAGGCACCTTCCTTTACGGAAAGTGCCTCAAATTTGTGTTTTAATTAGTCAGCTACAGGAGCTTCAACGGGGCAGGAATCTGCACAAGCACCGCAATCAATGCAAGTATCAGCATCAATTACATAGATACCGTCTCCCTCAGAAATAGCTTCAACGGGGCAGTCGCCTGCACAAGCACCGCAAGCGATGCAAGCATCAGTGATTTTGTAAGCCATGACTAAACCTCCCTCTTGTGTGTTTGGCTATATTGTATCATACTTTCTGAAAAATGCAAGAGGAAAATCAATATTTTTAACGGTTAGCCATTGCTAATATTTTCAGGTATTGTAATGATATTCTTTAATCTCCTTCAATATCCTTAAGAGCGTCAAGTTCTTCCTTTGCAACGGTGATTTTTGCATCCTTTATAATTTTGACTTCACGTCTGTTGAACACCTGCGGTGCCGCATCGGGATTACGTTCAAGCTTAACCGTCAGCTTACCTGTCAACAGGTTCATATCAACTACTTCACCTTTACCCTGCTTTGTGTCAACAATTGCTCCGACTTTGGGGGTAACTTTCAGCAAATGTTCATATGCATCCTGCTCGTAATTCAGACAGCACATCAATCTGCCGCATGAACCGCTGATTTTTGATGTATTAAGAGAAAGTCCCTGTTCCTTTGCCATTTTGATTGAAACAGGCTGGAAATCGCTTAAAAACTCCTTGCAGCAAAAAGGTCTGCCGCAAATGCCAAGACCTCCAAGCATTTTGGACTCATCTCTGACACCAATTTGTCTGAGTTCAATTCTTGCTCTGAATACACCGGCAAGATCCTTTACAAGCTCACGGAAATCAACACGGGAAGGAGCAGTATAGTAAAATAGAATTTTACTGCCGTCAAAAGTATATTCAACACTTACCAGCTTCATATCCAGCTTGCGAAATGCTACTTTTTCTTCAAAGATTGCAGCCGCTTTTTCTTCCTTTTCTCTGTTTTTTTCAACGACCTCAAGATCTTCCTTTGTCGCAACTCGGATGAGTTTTTTAAGAGGAGAAACGATATTGTCATCTGAAATCATTTTGTTTTCCATTGCAACCTCACCGCATTCAACACCTCTTGCGGTTTCAACGATTACTTTGTCACCTTTTTTAATTTTATGTTTAGTAGGATCAAAATAATAAATTTTGCCCGTTTCTTTAAATCTGACGCCTATAACTTCGACCATTTTCAAGCCTCCTGTTTATCAATGCATGACATAAGCTTTACAGCAAGCCCAGTCAGTAAAAGATTGTCATTAGCATTTTTATCCGCAACCGCAAGAAGTGTTTTTATTTCACTTTGCATGGAAATAAGCTCTTTGGGCGAAAACACTGCGGACAATTTGTTTTCTATTCCCTCTTCATCAGTTTCTATATCTGTGAATCTGCATACAACGGCATTTCTGAGCATCAAAAGCATTTTTTCAAGTGCCGCTTTGTACGCTTTTTTATCTTTTTCCAAAGCTCCCGTACCAACGATAAGCTTGTATTCGTTTTTGGTCGCAAGAGCTTTTAAAATTTCCTTTGCCGCTGCGGCAGCTTTGGGATTTTCCTTTTCGCCTGCTGCCTGACCGCTGTCCTCACTTATCGCAAATGGAGTAACTCTTGAAAGAATTGTCTGACGAAAATCATCCCTGGAGCGAGATGCAAGAATAAATCTTGCAGTTGCGGGTGGTTCTTCAAGTATCTTTAAAAGAGCATTCTGTGCTTCTTCGCCCATTCCTGATGCCTCTAAAATAATAAAAATCTGAAAAGGGGCTTCATTTGGCACAATGTAAGCTTTAGTGCGAATGCTTCTTATGGTGTCAATCTTTATACTTTTCATTTTTCCGGCTTCACCGCTGACAACCGTTATGTCAGGATGTATCCCGGATTTTATTTTTTTACAGCTTATGCATTTAAGGCATGGTTTTTCCTTGCTTTCACAAAGCATTGCCTGTGCTAAAAGAATACTGAGCTCCTTACGCTCTTTTTCTGTGCCGCCGGTGAGCAGAACCGCATGGGAAAGGGTTCCGGAATCCACTGCAGAGCCAAGCCGCATTTTAACTTCATCATTAAGCTGTAATTTTGCGAAATTCATAACTATAATTGGGCAATTGCAATCATAATCGGTAATGTTATTATTGAAACAAAGCTGTTGAACGCTACGATCTTTGATGCAAGCCCCGTATCCTTATTATATTTTGCCGAGAACATGACGGTATTGTTTGCACTCGGTGCTGCCGCCGAGATCATGCAGGCTGTCGTAAGAGCTGTATCAAAGGAAAACAGCTTGCAGACGCCTAACATAATAAGCGGAACGGCAAAAAGTCTTATCACAAGAACCGTATATTGCTGAGGTATTTTAAAAATAGTCTTAAGATCGGTTTTGGATATATATGTGCCGAAAATCAGCATAGCAAGAGGTGTATTAAGATTTGAAATATAGTTTATGGGAGTGTTTATGAGAGTGGGCAGTTCCACTGAAAAAAGAAACAGAGGCAATCCGATCAGAACAGAAATGACTCCCGGATTGAGTACAAGCTTCTTAATGTCAAATTTTACATCCTTGCCCTTATTCATCAGCCAAATTCCGTGAGTAAAAGCAATTGTGTTAAGAGCAATAACACCGCCGGAGCAATAGAATACGCCTGTTGAGCCCAAAACAGCATTTGCAAGAGGCAAAGCCATATAACCTACATTGCCGTATATTGCGGCAAACTTGTACACAGCGTTATTTTCATCATCTTTTTTGTTAAAGAAAGGCGTTGCAAGCAAAATTCCTATAAAATGAGCAAGGAAAGAGCATCCTAATGCAATTGCAAAGCTTTTGCCTGTTTCCGGAGTAAACTCCGTACTCAGAAACGAACCGATAATAACGCAAGGGGTAACGATATAGAACATAAGATCGTTACAAGCTCTTGCTGTTTTTTCGGTAAATACTCCCAATCTGTCTGCAATGAAGCCCACCGCAACAATAATATATAGTATGAAAACCTGCTGTGCGGCAGTTTGCATATTTTGCAAAAACAGCTCCATTTCAAACGCTCCCTGTTATTATTCGCTGTCTGTAGTATTTGCTTCGGGCTTGGAAATTATAACATTTCCATCTACGTCTTTCCCTGTTTCGGTTAAAGAGATATTTTGTTCTTCAGCCATAGCTTCAAGCTCTGCATTCATTGCCTGAACATCCTCAACAGTATAGCCTTTTCTCAAGACAGTTACAATGAAAACGATAATGAAAACTGCACAACAAATATGTGCAAAATTAATCGGATAACCTGTCACAAGGCTGTCACTGTTACCTGTTACAGCGAGCATAATTCTGGGTATAGAATATGTCAGAATGAATAATGCGGCAACACTTCCGCAAGCAATAACGCTCCACATGGAATCCTCTCCGTTTACTTCGGAAGCAATTCTTGCAAAGCTCAGGAAGAACATCATAACAAAAACAAGTCCGCAAAGCTCAAGGAAAAGCTCTGAAACTCTCATTATGCTGATAATTACGGTAATTCTCTCAAGCACACTTGTGATTGCCCAAACAAGGGGAGAGAGTGAAAGCAGCTTGAGTTTTTTGTGGAAGGAATGTCCGGAAATATATGAAATAGCAAAAACAATAAAATAACAGCTGGAAAGGAATGCAGACAAAGCCTGAATGTGACTGAGGGCAGAAACTGATTGAGCATTCTGAACTATTGTTGCGGTGGATTCACCGCTTGGAAGATATGAAACAATTGCATCATAGAAAAAACCTGCCGCCGCAAGAAATGCTGCTACACCTAAAGGGATTCGTCTGCCTTTTGGAGCAACGGCTGCAGGCACTCTTGAGCTTAAAAATGTGAGTATAAGAGTCAAAATTGCTGCAACAGCCAGAACTGCATACAAAATTGTGATGGTGATGTTTGAATAGTCGTCAAAGAAACCTGTGGTAGGCTCTATATGTTTAATCATCTGAAAAATTCTTATGGGGCATGCAACAAGCAAAGCTAGACACATAATGATTATCGATGCATCAGGGCTTATCCCTTTTACTGAATTTTTTATTTTCATCTTTATCTCCCTTTCTTAAACAATAATTTAGCGGAACACTAAGTTATTGTTTATCTGTTTTTAATATCAATATATTCCGTATGTGCAGAAAGACTCTTATATGCGGGGCGAATTATTCTGTTGCTTGTATAAAGCTCTTCAATACGGTGAGCACACCAACCGGCAAGTCTTGCTGTAGCAAAAATAGGAGTAAACAGATCATCAGGTATTCCGAGCATTTTATATATAAAGCCGGAATAAAGGTCAATATTGGTACACATGGGCTTATCCTTGCCTGTAACCTGAGCAAAAAGACCGGGTGTAAGGTCAGCGATGTGATTAAGAAGTCTAAGTTCTTCTTCAAATTCAGTTCCCATCGCAAATTCTGTTGCTTTCTGTCGCAAAATAACTGCTCTGGGATCAGAAAGCGTATAAACTGCATGACCTACACCGTAAACAAGTCCGGAACCGTCGCCGCCCTCTTTTTTGAGAATCTTTCTTATGTAATCGGCAACCTGACCTTCATCTGTAATATCTGAACAGTTTGCCTTGAAATAATCAACCATTTCAGCAACCTTGCTGTTTGCACCGCCGTGTTTAGGTCCCTTGAGAGAGCCTACACCTGCCGCAATAGCCGCATATGTATCCGTCCCCGAAGATGAAAGAACTCTTGTGGCAAAGGTTGAGTTGTTTCCGCCGCCGTGCTCAGCGTGAAGGATAAGGCAAATATCAAGAAGCTTTGCTTCTGCATCTGTGAATTGTTTATCCGAACGGATAGAATTAAGAATAACCTCTGCAGTGTGATGGTTTTCCATAGGAGGATGAATGTACATACTCTTATGATAATAATGCCTTCTCTTTACCTGATATGCATAAGCAATGATAGACGGCATCTGAGCAATCAGTCTGAGCGACTGATTAAGAACATTCTCAACTGATATATCATCAGGATTGTCATCATAAGAATAAAGAGCAAGGACAGCTCTTGATATTTTATTCATGATATTGGGCGAAGGTGCTTTCATTATCATGTCTTCAGTGAAATTGTCAGGCAGCTCACGCATAGATGACAGTGCTTTATTAAAACGATCAAGCTGACACTGTGTTGGGAGAGAGCCGAAAAGCAGAAGCCAGATGACCTCCTCAAAACCGAAACGATCCTCTCTGATGCAAGCGGCAACGATATCGTTTACGTCAATTCCTCTGTAATAAAGATGACCGTCCTTAGGCTTTTTCTCACCGTCATCAACATAGTAACCCTCAACGCTGCATATCTTTGTAAGGCCTGCCATGACACCTGTACCGTCAGCGTTTCTCAAACCTCTTTTTACGCCATATTTTGTGTAATCGGTGGCATTTATATAGTTATTATCTTGAAGCTCGCTGCATAATAATGAGATAGCTTCATCTTTAATTATTGTTTTGCTCATGGGGTAACACCTCCGAAATGCTTTACATATTATTGTATAATTTTTTTAATATAAAGTCAATAACTCAAGACCATAAAATTTAAGTAAAGGATGATCAATAATGAAATTGTACGGAATTTTATGCATTATTATAGCTGTTATTATGCTGCTGACTCCGCTTTCTGCAGTTTCTTTTGGTGAAAACAAGGCAAAAACGGAGAAGTCTACCGAATTAAGCGAATTGATAACAGAAATCGAAACAGAAGAATCATCAAAAGACAAAGACACGATAAGCGTATTTATGACTTCGAAAAACAAAACGGAGGAAATGGAAATGCGTGACTATATCATAGGCGCTGTTGCTGCGGAAATGCCTGCTGCATATGAAGAAGAAGCACTCAAGGCTCAAGCACTTGCAGCAGTGACATATGCTCAATATATGAAGGTAAACGGCAATGGGGAAGATTTAAACGGTGCAGATATTTCAGACAGCAGCGACACCTGTCAGGGATATATAACAAAAGCACAAATGCAGGAAAAATGGGGTGACGCCTACACTAAATATTATCAAAAAATTGCGGATGCAGTTGATGCAGTCATTGATAAGGTTATTACATATGACGGAGAGCCGATAATGGCAACGTATCATGCAATAAGCTTCGGATATACAGAATCAGCGGAAAATATATGGGGAAAGGATATTCCCTATCTTGTGAGTGTGGAAAGCAAGGGTGATACCGATTCAACAAGGTATATTTCCACCGTTACAATAACGGATGATGACCTTAAAGGGCTTACCGGTAATGAAAATATTACAGGTGATGGTTCAGATATAAAAATTAACAGCACCTCGGATACGGGTGCCGTCTTAAGTGTTACGGTATGTGGTGAAGATATGTCCGGAATGAAAGCTCGTGAGCTGCTGTCACTGAGAAGCCCTTGCTTTACGGTAGGCTATGAAGACGGTGAATATACAATTACCGTCAACGGCTACGGACACGGCGTAGGAATGAGTCAATTCGGTGCAGATTACTACGCAAAACAAGGTATGACCTATGATGAAATAATCAAACACTACTATCAGGGGGTAGAAATAGAAACAAGATAAACAATAATTTATCTGCGATAAATTATTGTTTATTTTCCTACGCAGAATTTTGAAAATACTTCGTTTACGACTGCTTCTCTTGCTTTTTCGCCTGTGAGTTCAAGCAGCTTTTCGATTGCGTAATCGATACTTACATTTACCGCATCGAGTGTCACGCCCATATCAAGTCCGTCGAGAGCTTCCTTTAATGATTCGGCTGCACTGTTGCAGCAGGCGTATTGTCTTTCGTTTGAAAGAATCCCCGATGATGTGTCAAGCTCCTGTGTGCCCAATAGCTTTTCCAACACCGATTCAAGTTCTTTTATACCTTCACCCTTTGCGGCAGACAGATAAACTGTATCGGGAATAAATTTTCTGATTTTATCTGTGTCTATTTTCATTTCAAGGTCAGTTTTGTTTATGATTGCAACAGACCGTCTGTTTTTGCATTCATTCAGCAGTTGAATATCATCCTCTCCCAGTTCTTGGGAACCATCAAAAACTGCAAGGATTACCTGTGCTGTTTTCATTTTTTTGATGGTGCGGTCAATTCCTATGGCTTCAACCAAATCGTCACTTTGATGTATTCCGGCGGTGTCAGCAAGTCTGAGAACGATATCTCCCAATCTGACTGTTTCTTCAATTACATCTCTTGTCGTTCCTGCAACAGGTGTTACGATCGAACGGTCAAATCCGGTAAGCTGATTCATGAGGGTTGATTTGCCTACATTTGGATGCCCGCATATTGCTGCACTGACCCCCTCAGTGACAGCTCTGCCTGAGTCAAAACGCTGAAGAAGCTCTTTTAGGCTTTTGTAAGCATCGCTTACCTTTTCTCTTACATTTTCCTCATGGGCTGCAGGTACATCTTCGTCAGGGTCATCTGTCCATACGGCTATTCCTGCTGAAACATTTGTCAGCGATGCGGCAATTGAATTTATTTCCTTGCTGAGTTTTCCGTCAAGAGTGTTAAGTGCTGCATCAAGAGCCTGCTGACCCTGTGCGGAAATAATATTCATTACTGATTCCGCTTCGGCAAGGTCGATTTTTCCGTTGAGGAAAGCTCTTTTTGTAAATTCACCCGGCTGAGCAGGCATGGCACCTGCGGCAAGTACGGCTCTGAGGACTCTTTGTGTTACATAAAGTCCGCCATGACAGGAAAGCTCTGCAACATCTTCTCCTGTATAGCTTTTCGGACCTCTGAAAACCAATGCAACACATTCATCAATAACCCGGTTGCCTTCATAGACGTGTCCGAACAGTGCTGTATAACCATTCAGACAGCACAGTTTTTTGCCCGAGACTGATTTGAATACGCTGTCTGCAATAGTCAGTGCGTTCTCTCCGGATATTCTGATAACACCTATTCCTCCCGAGGAGTTAGGCGTTGCAATTGCTGCAACGGTGGACATAGATCAGTTTCCTTTCTTGCCTAAATAGATGAGCAGAACAGAGATATCCGCAGGGCTCACTCCGGATATTCTGGAAGCCTGTCCGATGTTTACAGGTCGGACTTTTTTCAGCTTTTCAACTGCTTCCAAACGAAGACCTGTGACATTATCGTAGTTGATATCTTCCGGAATAAGCCGCACTTCAAGTCTTCTCATTTCTGCTATCTGTGCTCTTTGACGTTTTATGTATCCTTCATATTTCAGTTCTGTCTCAACCTGTTCAAAAATATCATCAGTAAGGTCGGGACGCTTTTTGTCGATTTGTGTAAGTTTTTCATAGTCAAGCTGGGGCCTTTTTATGAGCTCGGAAAGACGACAACCGGTGGTCAACGGTGCTGTTGAGCATCTGATAAGAACCTCAGCGGCTTCTTCACTTGGTGCAATCACCGTATTTTCCACTCTTTCACGCTCTTTTGCAATCAGCTCTGTTTTTTTTATGTAATTTGCGTACCGTTCATCCGATATCAGTCCTATATCGTGACCTATTTCGGTAAGTCTGATGTCTGCGTTGTCCTGTCTGAGGAAAAGACGGTATTCGCTTCGGGATGTCATCATTCTGTATGGCTCATTACAGCCCTTTGTAACAAGGTCATCAATCAGAGTGCCGATATAAGAGCTTGCTCTGTCAAATATAACCTCTTCTTTTCCCCTAACCTTCATTGCTGCGTTGATGCCTGCAACAAGACCTTGTGCTGCTGCCTCTTCATATCCGCTTGAACCGTTGAATTGTCCTGCACCGTAAAGATACGGAACATCCTTAAATTCCAGAGTAGGTTTCATTGTAACGGGGTCAACACAGTCATATTCAATAGCATAAGCCACACGCATGACTTCAACGTTTTCAAGTCCTTTTATGGTGCGTAGAAAACTGAGCTGAACATCCTCCGGAAGGGAAGATGACATACCTTGCAGGTACATTTCTTCCGTGTCACTTCCGCATGGCTCAATAAAAAGCTGATGTCTTTCTTTTTCTGCAAAACGCATGATCTTGTCTTCAATACTGGGGCAGTATCTGGGACCAATGCCTTCAATCTTACCGCCGTAAAGCGGTGAACGATGTATGTTGTTAAGAATTATTTGCTTTGTGTCTTCATTTGTATATGAAATATAGCATACGGCTGTGTTTTCGATTTTTTCTTTTGTTTCAAATGAGAAAGGTACGGTTTTTTCGTCACCTTCCTGCAATTCAAGTGCTGAAAAATCTACGCTTCTGCGGTTTACTCGTGAGGGAGTGCCGGTTTTAAAGCGTCTGAGCGGAAGCCCAAGAGTTTTGAGTGAATCGGTAAGTCCGATCGCAGGAAATACACCGTCGGGGCCACTTGAATAGCATTTGTCTCCTACATAAATCTTTCCGTCAAGGAAAGTTCCTGTTGCAAGAATAACAGCTTTAGCTTTATAAACAGCGTCAAGCTTTGTTGTCAAAAGCCAATTTTCGCCTTCTTTTTTTATGTCCACGATTTCCGCTTGCTTTAGCTCGAGATTGTCCTGGGTTTCAAGACAATGCTTCATATATGCACTGTATCGTCTGCGGTCGATCTGTGCCCGCAAAGAATGAACGGCAGGACCTTTGCCTCTGTTGAGCATACGGGTCTGAATCGATGTTTTGTCTGCGGCTTTGCCCATTTCTCCGCCCAGTGCATCAATTTCACGGACAAGATGTCCTTTCGATGTGCCGCCGATTGACGGATTGCAGGGCATATTGCCTACAAAATCGAGAGTTATGGTAAAAACCACAGTTTTGCAGCCTAATCGTGCTGTCGCAAGACAGGCTTCAATTCCTGCATGGCCGGCACCTATGACTGCTATATCAAATTCTCCTGCAATAAATTTCATAAATCCTCCGAAAAAACAATAATTTATCGCAGATAAATTATTGTTTATTTGCAACTAACTGCTTAAAGTGATTGCCTTTTTCTTCAAAATCTCTGTATACGTTATAGCTTGCTGCAGCAGGTGACATGATGCAGGATTTGCCCCACTTTGTGTTTTTTGCCGCAAACCTTACTGCTTCGGGAAGGTCAGCAACCTTAACAACTTTTGCTTTGCATTCTGTTTCGGCAAGAGCATCTGCTGTTTTATGTCCTGTTTCCGGGAGACATACAATATTGTCAATGTCCATCTGTGTCAGCTTTTTGTTAAAATCTGTGTAGTCAATACCTCTGTCAAGACCGCCTATGATAAGCGTACCTACACTGCCGAGAGCTTCAACAGCACATATTACAGCTTCAGGAATGGTAGCAATGGAATCGTTGTAATAATCAACCCCGTCAAATGTTCCGAAATATTCCATTCTGTTGGGTATTCCTTCAAATTTTACAATTGCACGGCGAATGGCATTGTCATCTGCACCCATTCTCCTTGCAGCAGCGGCAGCATAACCGATATCTGTTTTGTTGTGTCTGCCTTTAAGATTATTGTTAAGTGTTGAAAGAAAATCAAGGAAATCATCACCCTCAGGGATGACAGGGAGCTTCTCAGCCTTTATATCAGATTCGTTTATATATTCACTTATTCCCTGTACACCGTTGTATATAAAGACATCCTGCTCTGTCTGATATTTAACAATGTTCAGTTTGGAATTTACATAGCCCTTAAAGCCGTCATTATAGTGATCAAGATGTTCCTCATAAACATTTGTGAGAACTGCAATATGGGGTGAAGTTTTTGTAAATTCAAGCTGATGAGATGACATTTCAATAACAGCAACGGAATCTTTATCACGGTCGATATCTTCAAAAACGGGAACACCTATATTTCCGATAAGACAGGCATCAATGCCTGCTTCACGGAGCATTTTGAAAATCAGCGTTGATGTTGTTGTTTTGCCTTTTGTTCCGGTGATACCGATTACGGTGCAGTCACAGAATCTCAAAAACATATCAGTTTGACAGGTGATCTCCGTTGTTTCGGGAAATTCAACATTCACAAACGGTATTCCGGGACTTTTAAATACAAGATCGTAATTTCCCAAATGCTTAAGATAATCTTCGCCGCAGTCAAAACTAACATTTGTATCATTCAGGGTGACTGTGTTTCTGTCACCGATAGTCAGCGTCTTTTCGGGAAGATGCTTTCTGATAAAGTTGTATGTGGATTTGCCTTCTCTGCCGAAGCCGAGAATAAGAATATTTTTGTCTTTTATATATTCAATTAAATTTTGTGCTGACATATGAATACATCTCCTTTACCGTGTTTAAAAAGTTTTCGGGGATATTGTTAACGGAATTATATTCTTTCATTAACGGTTGCTGTGCAATCTCATCAATATTGAAATTTTCTGTGAATTTCTTTATAAGGCAGGGGAGTGAATGCCCTTCTGCAATGAGATTTTTTGCACATACGGCAAGCGCATATTCGATTTCGCTGACAGTGCCTACGCATTCAAAGGGTTTGACTTCCGACAGTCCCACAAGTCCGTTAAAATCGGCTTCAAGCTCATTCTTATCAAGCAGATTTTCTCCGAAAATGTCTTCCAACTTCTCCTGCGGTAAAAATGCAGACAAAATGCTGTAAACAAACAGACATTTGGAACAATTGCAGCACCATATGTTTGTCTTGCTGCCTGCATTACAGCTTCGGAAAGAGTACAGATAACTTTCATGACAACAAAATTCAGCGGCTATCTGCAATTCGTTAAAAGGTCTGAGCAGGCTGAAATAGCTGATGCCCGGTAAAATGTTTTTTGAAACATATGCTGTGAAATCTTTTTCAAATTCATAGGATTTTGAATACTGATGATTGATGTTGCTCCCTTTGATGTTTGCCTCGTTTGCACTTGCTTCATTTGAAAGAATGATGTTTTTGCTGCCTGTAAGGTACGCACAGTAAAGAGATAAAAATGCAACTATTGCGGAAAATGGAGTGTGACCGTTTAAAAATCCCTGCTTATTGAGCTCCAGAAGCTCAGGTGAAATTTTACGGTAAGTTTTAATAATATCCTTTTCTTTGTAACCTGCAGCAATAACGGTGTCTGTTCTTGCTTTTTGTGAGTTCACTGTGAAAAACAGTATATCGGAAGTAACTTTTTTTACGAGCTCTGCACTTACGGCTGAATCTTTTCCACCGCCTACAGGTACTACTGAAAATGACGAATAATTTACTTTTTCGTTTTTAGTTTCAATGTCTTCACCTGTGCATTCAATTGTAAGAAAGTCTTTAAAATCTGCATCAATGCCGTTGCGATAGAAAAATTCACCCAATCCGCCAAAGTAAAGCTTTTTCCACCAAGTTTTGTCGTCGTCGTCAAGATAGCCGCATTCTACTGTCATTTTTGGACAACAGGCAGCTTTGAGATAGCTGACAGCTTCAACCATTCCCAGAGAGAATATGATTTTTTTCCCTACAGGTGAATCAAAATCATTTATAACAGGTAAATCATTTTTATCTATTCTTATTTCCGGATGGAAGGAGATAAGTCCCGTGATCTCAAAATCATAAGAAATATAAATATTGTTTTCATCCTGTGTAAGGGAGTAAGAGTTGTATTTGAAGGTTGTATATTTTTTTCTGAAAGAAAGATATTTGTTTTCTGACATAAGCATCACCACATATTATACTATTTTAATTATACATTATTTATATCAAAAATCAAGCTTATACAGAATTATTCCTTATCCAAAAATCAACTTGCATCTTTAAAAACAGCCCATTTTTAACTTTTTTCTGTAAATTATTAAAAAATCCTTGATAAAGCTCTTGACATAAAAAGAACATTAAGGTATAATGTCTCAAGTATCTTTTGATACATAGATTGATTTTAAACCCTGCGGTAAATGCGGAGGGAGGGAATATAATGAGCCAGATCAAAGTTAAAGAAAATGAATCCTTGGACAGTGCTCTCAGACGTTTTAAGCGTCAGACATCAAGAGACGGTATTATCCAGGAAGTTCGTAAAAGAGAACACTATGAGAAGCCTTCTGTCGCAAGAAAGAAGAAGTCCGAGGCTGCTCGTAAACGTAAATACAAGTAAGTTTCTTTCAGGTGGGTTCTTTTTTAAGAGCCCACTTAAGTTTTTTTGGAAGTGATCATATGAATATAGACGCCCTTATGAATCTTATGCCCGAGAGTGTGGATTCTGCACTGATTATTACGCCCGAAAACCGCCGTTATTTTACTGATTTTTCTTCATCTGACGGGATTTTGCTCATTACACGTAAGGGCAGCATTTTTTTTACTGACAGCCGATATATTGAAGCTGCGGAAAAGAAAGTCAATTGCTGTGATGTTTGCGAAGGCAAGAATGTTTATTCTCAAATAAGTGCTTTTCTAAAAGAGAGAGACGTTGCAAATATTGCCGTTGAACAGTCCGGCATAACTCTTGCACAATTTTCAAATCTTAATAATAATGAGTATCTGAAGGATTTTCAGCTTGTGGGTGACAGTTCTCTTGATAATGCGATAGGAACTTTAAGACAGGTCAAATCCAAAGCGGAAGCCGAAAAAATCAAGGCGGCACAGTCCATTGCTGAAAAAGCGTTTGAGCATATACTTGATTTTATCAAGGTCGGAAAAACTGAACGTGAAATACAGCTCGAGCTTGATTTCTTTATGCTCAGGAACGGTGCTGAAGCACTGTCATTTGATACCATTGCTGTAAGCGGAGTAAATTCGTCAATGCCCCACGGTGTCCCGTCGGATAAAAAAATCGAAAACGGCGATTTTATTACTATGGATTTCGGTACTGTTGTTGAAGGTTACCACAGCGATATGACCAGAACTGTTGCTGTTGGATTTGTAACGGATGAGCAAAGAATGGTTTATGATACCGTGCTTTTTGCTCAGATGAACGCTCTCTCGGTGCTTAAAGCAGGACTTCCATGTGCCGATGCAGATAAAGCGGCAAGAAGTATTATTGCTGAAAAGGGTTATGGAGATTATTTCGGTCACGGTACAGGTCACGGCGTTGGAATTGAGATTCACGAGAAACCCAATCTTTCTCCAAAGTCTTCTCAGATTCTTGGAAAAGGTAACGTTGTGACTGTTGAGCCGGGAATTTATTTGCCCGGAAAATTCGGCGTTCGAATAGAGGATATGGCGATTATTACTGAAAACGGTTGTGAAAATTTCACTAAAGCTGAAAAATCTCTTATCATACTTTGATTTATTGCAAAAAACACTTGAAAAATATAAAGAAATATACTATTATTTATTAGTAAGAAAATTTATACACTATTTATACACACGGAGGAAAAAAATATGATTTCTGCAGGCGATTTCAGAAACGGCGT
>CAYVTA010000044.1:0-16393 GCA_964454355.1 uncultured Eubacteriales bacterium
ATTACGTTCTTAACAACACAAACGTTAAGTGTATCGGTCTTTGCAACGTGCCTATTGATATGATTGACGATGTTAAGGAAGCTGTCGGCGAGGATGCAGACGTTACATATCTCGGACTTAACCACCTCAGTTGGATCACTTCCGTTATGAAGGACGGCGAGGAGAAGCTTTACGACCTCTTTGACGAAGGCTACGCTCCCAAGGTTATGGCAAACATCAAGGATGACGGTTTTGACATTGGCTGTCTTAAGGCGGTTGGCGGTATTCCCTCATCATATCTCCAGTATTACTACTGCCGTGATGCAAAGCTCGACCATCTTATGACAGACGAAAAGAGCCGTGCACAGGTTTGTATGGAAATTGAAGAGGATCTTCTCAAGCTTTATCAGAACGAAGAAATCGTTACAAAGCCTGCACTTCTTGACAAGAGAGGCGGTCACAAGTATTCACTTGCAGCTTGCTCACTTATTGACTCCATTGCAAACGATAAGAACGATGTTCACGTTGTAAATATTCTCAATAACGGCACACTTCCATTTATGAACGATGATGATGTTGTTGAAATTGCCGCAAGAATCGGTGCTGACGGAGCAAAGCCCGTTCCTGTAAGAAAGACATGGAACAGACATATCGAAGGTCTTATGAAGGTTGTCAAGGAGTACGAAAAGTACACTGTTGAAGCCGCAAAGAACGGCGACGACGATGCAGCTATGAATGCTCTTATGATTCATCCCCTCGTAGGCGATTACAAGAGAGCACACGCTTGCTACTACGAAATGAAGCAGGCTCACATGGACTTCCTGCCCCAGTTCTTCAAAAAATAATTCAAAATGCATAATCAAAGCAGTCACTACCTCTCAGGCGGTGACTGCTTAATTTATTGTCGATACAGATTAATAACTATTTTATTTAGTTTTCGTGCCTGCTCAAAAAACTTGTACGCACCGCCTACCGAATATCTTACATAGCCAATCACAAAATCGGATTTCTTAATCATCCACTTATTTCTGAAGCTGATTGCAAACCTTGGAGGAACATTCTCAATTCCTTGAGGATAAATTGTTTCACTCACAAAATCAAAAGATGTTTTATCTGACGGCAAATATGCTAAAACTACATAATATTCAATATGAACATATTTCTGTTGTAATTTTTTTACCGCACTCAATGCAATTGCATCAAAATTCCCCTGATTGCCGATATAAAATGTATTAATATTATTTTCGCATACAAGCATTTCAATACAATTGTACACTTTTTCAAAAATTTCATCACTGCAATCACTGTGTCCGAAAAAAGTACATGTTGACATTATCATCACCATAATAAAAATTCCAGTTTATTGACCACTATCACGGTCAATATCAAGCAAAATTATATCATAGAATATTTTTGATTGCAACCAATACTGGTCAATATATTCTATGAGGTGATTTATTTGGAGCAAAAAATTCGCAGAGATAGGAATATGGGTGATAATCTGAAAAAATTGCGAACCGAAAAAGGGCTGTCACAGGAAAGTTTGTGTGCTGAATTACAAAGACGTGGCTGTGATATAGGCAGAACAACTTATGCAAAATATGAATACGGTGAGCTCAATATACGTGCAAGTGTATTAATTGAGTTGAAAAAAATTTACAATTGCAGTTATGATGAATTCTTTGAAGGTTTAGATATACAGGTTGAATAAAATGTAAAGATTAAAATAAAAGCCACGGATTTTACTCCGTGACTTGACAAATTCAAAAATATTGTATAGAATATAATCAAGAGGTAACCGTTAAAAGCGGTTAGCCAATCAAACGTTTATTTTTTTGATAATCGTCCTGGTACCAACGGGGCGGTTATTTTTTTATGGATTTGATAGCTTCTGTAATCGCAATCACAATAAGTAATGCAATAATCAAAGTTGTTAGATCCATATGCAACACCTCCTCTCGGAGAGTGTGCTAACCGCTTTGTCGCATCTTGACTACTTAATTATTATATATATTTTATCAATATTTGTCAATATTTCTGTTATCATCAAAACAGCACTCACGACCTTTAAGGCGGTGGCTGCTTGTTTTATTGCTCATACAGATTAATAACTATTTTATTTAGTTTTCGTGCCTGCTCAAAAAACTTGTACGCACCGCCTACCGAATATCTTACATAGCCAATCACAAAATCGGATTTCTTAATCATCCACTTATTTCTGAAGCTGATTGCAAACCTTGGAGGAACATTCTCAATTCCTTGAGGATAAATTGTTTCACTCACAAAATCAAAAGATGTTTTATCTGACGGCAAATATGCTAAAACTACATAATATTCAATATGAACATATTTCTGTTGTAATTTTTTTACCGCACTCAATGCAATTGCATCAAAATTCCCCTGATTGCCGATATAAAATGTATTAATATTATTTTCGCATACAAGCATTTCAATACAATTGTACACTTTTTCAAAAATTTCATCACTGCAATCACTGTGTCCGAAAAAAGTACATACTGACATTCTTATCACCAATATACATTATAGGTCAATTTCACCCTAATTTCAATAGGTCAATTAGACATAATAATTGTGGTGATAACATGAACAGACTTAAAGAATTACGAAAAGAAAAAGGATATACTCAAATAAAAATGCAAATGCTGACAGGTATTGACCAAAGTGATTATTCAAAACTTGAAAGCGGAAAAAGATATTTTACTTTTGAGCAATGCCGAAAACTTGCAATTGCACTTGATACAAGTATGGATTATCTGGCAGAACTTACAGATGAAAAAAAGCCTTATCCAAAGAAGAAAAAATAAGCTTTTACGTAACAAAAAAGCCACCCGAAAGAGGCTTGATAAATTAAAAAATGTTATAAAATATAATCAAGAGGTAACCGTTAAAAGCGATTTTTATTTAATTTATAATCGTCCTGTCTGCCAACAGGGCGATTATTTTTTTACTGCCGGATCTCGTTTTGTTGACAATATCATATTTTAATGCTATCATAAACCCATAAAAACAAAAGGAGCGATTTTATGTCCACCTTTACATATAAAGACGATAAATTTTATTTTAACGATGAAGAATATACCATAATTTCAGGTGCGATGCACTATTTCAGAATCCCCCGTGAATATTGGTATGACCGCCTTTTAAAGCTCAAGGAGTGCGGTTTTAACACTGTTGAAACATATACCTGCTGGAATCTCCATGAGCCGCAGGAGGGCGTTTTCAATTTTTCAGGAATGCTCGATTTAGCGGCGTATCTCGACATAGCAAATGAATTGGGTCTTAACGTTATTCTCCGCCCTGGTCCTTATATCTGTGCCGAATGGGAATTCGGCGGTCTGCCCGCATGGCTTCTCAATTACAAGGAAATGAACATCCGCTGTAACGATGAAGTATTTATTTCTAAAGTTGAGCGTTATTACAATGAGCTTCTTAAAATTGCAGTTCCACGCCTTTGCACAAACGGCGGAAACATCATCATGATGCAGATTGAAAATGAGTACGGCAGCTACGGTAACGACCACGAATATATGCAGAGAATTGCCGATATTTATATCAAAAACGGTGTTAACTGTCAGCTTTACACATCTGACGGAGCAACATATTTTATGCTCGGCGGCGGTACACTTCCCCAGTATCCCTGCGTTGCAAACTTCGGCTCAAAACCCGAACAGAACTTCAAGGTTCTCGACGATTTCAGACCTAATCAGCCGAGAATGTGCGGCGAATATTGGTGCGGCTGGTTTGACCACTGGCATGACATTCATCATACACGCAACGCAAAGGAGCTCGCAGGACTTTTCAAAGATATGCTCGATGCAGGTGCATCTCTTAATTTTTATATGTTCCACGGCGGCACAAATTTCGGTTTTATGAACGGTGCAAATTACTACGAAAAGTATGAGCCTACAATTACAAGCTATGACTATAATGCACTGCTTTCGGAAGCAGGCGACCTGACAAAGGCTTATCACGAGGTCAGGAAAGTCATTGAAAATCGCAACGGAGAAAAGCTGCCTCCTCTTACAGTCAAAAATTCCGAGAAAAAAGCTTACGGCAAAATCGAACTCACCGAAAAATGTGACGTTTTCAAAGCAGTAAAGCTTATCAGCAAGCCTGTTCACACTGCAGCTCCAAAATTTATGGAAGATATCGGTCAATATTACGGATATATAATGTATTCCACTGAACTTGAAGGACCACGTGAAGATTGGGAGCTGAATTTTGATGCAGTTCATGACCGTGCAGTTGTTTTTGTTAACGGTAAGTACAAGGGCTACACAGAAAGAACATGGCATAAAGATATAATAAAAATCCCTCTGAAAAAAGGTGAAAAAGCTCGTCTTGACATTCTTTGCGAAAATATGGGACGAGTCAACTACGGCAATAAAATCATGGACAGAAAAGGTCTTAAAGGTATACGTTTCGGTTTGCAGTATCATTTTGGCTGGGATATGTACCCTCTGCCCATGACAGACCTTTCAAAGCTTGAATACGAACCAAACACAGGAAAAACAAAGGTTGCTTCATTCCTTCGCGGAAGCTTAAAAATTGAAGGCACCCCCTGTGATACATTTATAAAGCTTGACGGTTTTACAAAAGGTATTGTTATTATCAACGGCTTTAATTTAGGCAGATATTATAACCCTGCAGGACCGCAAAAAACCCTTTATGTACCGGCACCGATACTCAAAGAGGGTGACAATGA
Organism: uncultured Eubacteriales bacterium; assembly: GCA_964454355.1. Classification (GTDB taxonomy): domain Bacteria; phylum Bacillota; class Clostridia; order Oscillospirales; family Acutalibacteraceae; genus UBA1081. Next base: position 4,706 of record CAYVTA010000044.1, read on the forward strand.
AGTAGTTGTATTTGAGTCCGATTCAAGCACAAGAAACTATGTAACCTTTGTCGACAAGCCAAAGCTGGGATAAACAATAATTTATCGGTGATGTAATGGGGAACCCCCGGCGAGGGTTCCCCACACAAAAACAGTCACGCAGGACTGTTTTTGTTCCCCTCCTGCGCTTTTTCAAGCAAAGGAGTTGTCGCACTCTGCGGAGTGCGACAAAGGGCGTTGCCCTTTTGAAACCCACGAGCTTTTGAAAAAGCTCGACCAAAACTTTTATGTGACACAATCAAACTTATACAATAAATTATTGTTTAGCATTATTGCAAAATCCATACAACTTGTGTATACTATATCTATTAATATTTGGAAGTGAAAAAATGAATTACAACGGAATTGATTGTCCCGGATGCAATCAAAAGTTTAATCCGGATGATGATGTGGTTGTATGTCCTATCTGCGGAACCCCGCATCACAGAAATTGCTGGAATGAAAACGGCGGTTGCAAAAATGAAGAAAAGCACGCTGAAGGTTTTGTATGGCAGATGATAAACACACCTGAAAATTTCGCCGCACAAAACAGAGTAAACAGCTTTAAGACCTGTCCCCGATGCGGAGAGAAAAACGCACAGTATGAGCCTATATGTACACGCTGCGGAGAAAGGCTGAAAGCAAACAGCCAAACGATACATGACAAAATCCCCTTCGGCGACAATTCACCTTTTGATGAAACACAGCCTCAATTCGGAAATTACGATGTTCCGCCTAATCCAAACAACTTCTCTCCTTATCAGAATGTTTATGCTGCTGATGCACGGACAATTTACGGAGCAGATACAACTATTGATAACATTTCCGTAACGGAAGTTGCTGAATATGTACAGAAGAATTCGAATAAATACATCGGCAAATTCCTTGATATGCAGGAAAAGAAAACAAAAATAAGCTGGAACTGGTCCGCCGGTATATTTTCGGCATTTTGGTGCTTTTACAGAAAAATGACGGGCTGCGGTTTAGCTTTGGTAGCAATACTGCTCTCCTGTTACATGATTTCCTCCGTTGTTCCGGCTATGGTATATGAAAATTTCAAGCCGGAGGTCTACGAGGAATATGTTGAGATCTCCTACGAGCTCTATGACGAAATGGAAGAAGCATTGGAAACAGGTGTTATCAGTGATGAATACTACACACTTTATTTTGCATTATTAACTTCCCCCGTCAATCTCACATCATATCTGATGATGGCTATGCTGTTTCTTATCACAAGCGTAATTTTCGGATTTTTCGGCAATTATTTTTACAAGAAGAAAATTATCAAAGACATTAATACAATAAGACAAGTTTCAGTGGACTCACTGTCATATCATATGTATCTCAAAGGAAGAGGCGGCGTATCACCTGCAAACGCTCTGCTTCCCATCCTTTTATGTATGGCATTCAGTATGATTATATCTTACATTTAATTCGATTATGGAAAAATACTCACTTTACAAGAATCAGGACATAGAAATAGAAATAACGGGCATTACAACAGAAGGCAGCGGAGTCGGTCATTATGACGGCATTGCTGTCTTTGTTCCAAATACTGCAATAGGCGATGTTATTGAGTGTCACATCATAAAAACAAAAAAAACCTACGCTATAGGCAAAATTAAAAGTATTATCCGAGCTGCCGATTCCAGAATCATACCTGACTGTGAGGTATTTTCAAAGTGCGGCGGCTGTGCGTTCAGACATATGCACTACACTGCCGAATGCGAAATGAAGCGTCAGCGTGTAAAGGATGCCTTTGAGCGAATCGGTCATATTGAAATTGAGCCCGAAGAAATTATAAAATCGGGAAGAACGAACCGTTACAGAAACAAAGCACAGTTTCCTGTAAGAAGCGACAAAAACGGAATTTCTATCGGTTTTTTTGCACCAAACAGCCATCGTGTCATTGACTGCCGTGACTGCCTTTTACAGCCGAAGGAATTTTCAAAAATACTGACAGTGTTTGAAAAATGGATAAAGAAAAATTCAATTACCGTTTACAATGAGGATACACACAAAGGATTGCTCAGACACATATACATCAGAAAAGCCTTTGAAACAGACCAAATCATGGTTTGTGCCGTCATAAACGGTCATAATCTTCCTAAAAAGGATGAATTGATAATCTCCCTTATTAAAGAATGCGGTAATATTGTTTCAATAACAGTAAATGAAAACACAAATGACAGCAATGTGATTTTAGGCAAAAACTGCCATACAATATGGGGTGCTGATTACATTGAGGACATTCTCTGCGGTGTAAAAGTCAGAATTTCTCCCCTTTCCTTCTATCAAATAAACCATGATCAGGCCCGGTTGCTTTATGAAAAAGCCGCTGAGTATGCTGACTTATCTAAAGATGACGTACTTCTTGATCTCTATTGCGGTGCAGGCACAATAGGACTTTCAATGGCTGACAAGGTCAATAAGGTTATCGGTGTTGAGATAATCCCCGAAGCTATTGAAGACGCAAAAATCAACGCAGAAATCAATTATATCACAAATGCAGAATTTATATGCGGTGATGCACCTAAAGCCGCTGAAATTCTCAAAGAAAGAGGCATAAAGCCTGATGTAATAGTTGTAGATCCTCCCAGAAAGGGCTGTGCTCCGGAGCTGCTTGAAACAATATCTCAAATGGCCCCAAAAAGGTTGGTTTATGTCTCATGCGATCCGGCAACGCTGGCAAGGGACTGTGCAATACTCAAAGAAAAAGGCTTTGAGGTCAGAAAAGTTACCCCTGTTGATATGTTCCCCAAAACAAGTCATGTAGAATGCGTTACTTGTTTGACTAAAAAATAAACAAACATATCTATATTCCTGAAAACAATAAAAATTGAAATTACAGAACAAAAGTAAGCTGATATATAAATAAAAAACTTATTGAGGTTTAACAGATGTTAATAAAGAATTTATCAGAAAAACCATTACCTGAAATACCCACTGAAATATCAGAGGCATTATGTGAAAATAAAATCACTTTGTTACCTTTTGAGTGTAAAAACGATATATTATCGAACACTGATTTACAAAAAGAAATCGGTTTCAGAAAAATGGATGACGGAACATATTTAGTAGCCATGGTCTGTCCGATGCCGGAAATTACCACAGAGATGATTGACTGGTGGTTCTGGTGGCATCCACAGGCAGATGAACGTTATCAGGTATGGTTTCCGGGCGAACATTTGGGAATAGGATATTCTAAAAAACAGAAAGAATATTTTAATCAGAAGTCCTGTCCTGCATTTCAGAACAATACACAATATCCAACAGAAAAAATCGGAGGTGCAAGCCTGCCATTAAGAATTGATTTTGTAAAACCTGAAGAATTTGGCTTCTCAGAACAGATAATGAAAGAAAATGATATTCCAAAAATCGTATGCGGGCATGTCGGTGTTTTTAATAATTTAGTGAAACATACAGAGATGGCACATATTTTCAAACAAACAGAAAACGGACTGTTTATGATTAGCAGATTTTGGCTCGGAAAAACGATGAAAAATCCATTGCTGCGAAAATTGATTATAACTGAAAATATGGCAAAAGGCATGGCGGAACATTGTTGTATTGAATATCGAAATCTGCGTGAAATACTCCCCGTATTATATGAAGAATACAAATAAACAGCTTGCAATTTGTCAATCAAAATCAGCAGTCGATTAAATGACGATTAAAAATGCATCTGCATTATTACGACTATAAATACACCAAAGAAAGGATACGGACCTGAACAAATATGCCGTAAAAAATGTTTATGAAAAGAAAATTTATTTTTACATCCATTATGATTGCATTGATTGCAATTGTATTCACAATTTTTGTTTTTGCAGAGGATGTGGCTACAAGCACCGTTGACTCTCCCCTTACAGATACCGCTTTTTCATTTGCAAAAGGAGATAATTTAGCTCTAAATCACAACGGAAATTCAGTAACACTCTGTCCCGTAAATATGAATGTGGATTTAAACGGAGACAATAAGACCAACAGTGCCGATTCACGAATGCTTCTCAGACACAGTGCAAAAATTGAACTGTATACGGGTCCTTTAAAAGCTGTTGATATTACGGAGGACGGCAAAATTGATGCAGCAGACGGAAGGCTTGTGCTGCGTTATTCTGCAAATCTTGATAAGTATTACAGATTGGCAGACGGTACTGTTTTCTCCGGCTTGTGCACAACAGGAGATAACAAAATATTGTTGGTTGATGAGTACGGTGCAGTTTCAACTTGTTTAAAAACCATTGACGGAGCAGTTTACTACTTTGAAAAAGGTATTGCCGCAGCAGGTGCAAGAACTATCGGCGGTGAGCTTTATTATTTCGCAAATGATGGCAAAGGCATGAACGGAGAAGCTGTTGTAAACGGAAAAACGCTTTATTTTGTTGACGGTAAATGTTTTTCAGGTTACAGAAATGTCAACGGCGAAAATGTATACTATCTGGACGGTTCACCTGCAAACGGCAGCTATGAAATAGACGGTACCACTTATTATTTTGAAAACGGTGTGAGCCGTACCGGTTATAAAAATGTCAACGGCACAGATATTTATTATGTTAACGGTGTGATAGCCAACGGCTTTGCTGATATCGGCTCTGACACATATTATTTTATAAACGGTGTCATGCAGTATAGCTGGAATTACATAAACGGTAATTATTACTTCTTGGATCGCAGCACCGGTAAGCTTGCAAGAAATACAACCATAGACGGTCTGACAGTTGACAAGGACGGTAAAGCAGTACAGACAGCATACAGCCTTGAAAAAATCAAAACCCTAATAAAAGCAAAAATAATTGTAGATGAACTGACCGAACCTACTGACACTGTTGCTCAAAAGAAGCAAAAATGTTTTGAATGGGTTATGACTTGTCCTTACAGACAATACAGAAAAGTCGGAGCGTCCATGAAAACCTCCGGTTGGGAGATGCTGTTTGCAAATGATATATTTGTCAACGGAAATGGCTGTTGCGGCTCAACATCAGCTGCATTTGCATTCCTTGCAGTAGAATGCGGATGCACGGATGTATATTTCTGCGATGACGGAGTGTCAACAGGTGGTCACGCATGGGTAACTATGGAAGGCAACAATCGTGTTTATGATATAATTTTTGCAAAATCAAAAGGCTTTGACAGCAATTACGATGCAAGCGTCAGCGATTACCGTGCATACGCTCCCAGAAAGACATATATAGGCGGATAAAAATCCCATATATTCGGCGGCAGAAAAACAGAATCTGCCGCCTTATTTATATCATCAAAACCCATATGTTTTTTGCTTGCAAAATCATAAAATTATGGTATGATATAAGTATCAGAAAAGAAAGGAAGATACATATGAGCGAGAAAAAGCTTTCAAAAAAAGACAGTATTTTACAGGCAGTAAAATTTGCACTGTTTTCTGTTTCGGCAGGAATTATTCAGACAGTAGTATTCACGATTCTGACAGAAGTCCCCCCGAGGTTGTTTGACACTGAGCTTTCTTATTGGGCTTGTTACCTGCCTGCATTGGTTTTGTCAGTTCTATGGAATTTCACGCTCAACAGAAAATTCACCTTTAAATCTGCCGCAAATGTTCCGATTGCAATGCTCAAGGTCGCCGCATATTACGCCGTTTTCACGCCTCTTTCCACTGTTTTGGGTGATATGGCTGCCGTACATTTCAATGCTGACGAAAGTGCAATCGCTGACTATATCATACTTGCAGTAACAATGGCTACCAACCTCATTACAGAATTTCTTTTCCAAAAATTTGTTGTTTTCAGAGACAAGAAAAAGTGATTATCAAACCCCGTAAAAAGGCAAAAAACACCGATATGCTGAGGCATATCGGTGTTTATTAATCTTATTAATTTTTTAGCAATACCTTCAACACTTGATGTTATTGCAAACAGCGTCTCAAGCTGATATTAATCGAGAGTTTCAAGACCTGCGGAAACTCTGAGAAGAATTCTTGCATCAGCGGCTGTTACCGCACCGTCATTATCAACGTCAGCAAGACGATCCTGTTCATCTGTGAAGTCAATAAGCTGTGCAGCTCTGCGAAGAACAAGTCTTGCATCAGCGGCTGTAATGATTCCGTCGCCGTCAACATCACCCATGCCGATCTGTAAATCAGAATCTGAATTTTCAGGTTCCTCACCGTCAACATTTTCCTCGATAGTTTCCTTTATATCAAGGTCAAAAAGACGGTCAAGAATATCAATAGGATCGCTTGCAAATGCTTCATAGTTTGTTTTTCCGTCCTGAAGCTCATCGCCTACCTCATCGATAATGTTCTGAAGGAACTGAGCTGCTTTTTCTGTACCCATTGTCTGAAGATCAACACTGTTGTATGTTTCAACAATGCCGAGAACTACCTCAGTAATGTCAGCTACACCGTCAGAAGCGATAATTTCCTGTACTGCTTCGGAAGCGATAATGCTCTCAAGATCGAGCTCTGAATCATCAGCAAAAGAAACAACACAGAAAGTCGCACAAAGCATCACGCTTAAAATAATTGCTAAAATCTTTTTTGTCATTAGGAAACACTCCTTAAAAAATTTCTTTATTTATAAACCGCTGAATTAGCAGTTTAATTGATTGAATCACACATTCTTTTTAATGTGTTAAGACCGTACGCAGTGCCGGTAATCTGATCTTCCATACCTTCAAACTCAACTGTAACATAGCCATTATAGCCGTTGCCGATAAGAGTTGAAAGGCACTGATAAACAGGCACATCACCGTGACCGATAATTGCTCCTCTTAAATAGGTTCCTCCTCTTGTTTTAAAGAACCCGTCGCAGAAAAACGGACCGTTTCCGATTTTCTTATGAAAATCCTTTGCATGAACATGAAATGCATAAGGTGCAAGACGGCCCACTGCCTCAACAGGGTCTTCATCAGCACACATGAAATTACCTATATCAACAAGCAATCCGAAATTATCGTTTGCAACGCCGTTAACTATCTTCTCAACTCTCCTGCTCTCCTGACAGAAGAAACCGTGATTTTCCGTCATCGTTCTGATACCTAAGGTTTTTGCATATTCAGTAACCTCACGGATACCTTTTATAATTTTAGGCAGCGCATCGTCAAAGCCTTTATAGCCTCTGTCCGATTTATCGTAACCTCTCGTTGAGTCATGTCTCATGAGCTTTACACCCAAAGCCGCAGCAACATCAACTTCACCTTTGAGTCTTTCAATTTCTTTTTCAATATCACCGTTACTGCCGTAAAGGAAATCTGCACCAATGGTGTAGCTGACCGGTTCAATGCCTATTCTCTCACATTCAGAGCGAAGAAACGCAGCATATTCGAGCATAGTCATACCGTCAGCAGGTTCAAAATCGACAAACTCAATACCGTCAAAGCCCGTATCTTTAGCAAGCTGAATACACTCGGCAAGAGTTTTTTCACCTGAATTGATTAAACGGCAATAGCTGTATGTACTGACCGAAAATTTCATAATCAGCCCTCTTTTTTCTTTATTCTGTCCCAATATTCCTTTGCGGCAAGCTCATTTTTATTCTCACCGTAATTATAATAAACGGTGTCTTTCAGCACATCGGGAATATATTGCTGATAAATCCAATGGTCAGGATAATCATGCGGATACAGATAAAACTGACCTTTAACATCAGCGTCCTCTCCGTCGAAATGCTTATTCTGAAGCTGTCTTGGAATAGGACCGTAATTTCCTTTTTCAAGGTCTGCCATCGCCGCATTGATGGCATCGTGGGCGGAATTTGACTTTGGTGAATTACATACAAGGATCACCGCATCCGCCAAAGGGAGTCTCGCTTCCGGAAGCCCAACCTGCAACGCTATATCAACACAGGATTTAACAATAGGCATTATCATCGGATAAGCAAGTCCAACATCTTCACAGGCACAAACCATAAGCCGCCTGCAAGCAGAAGGCAAATCTCCTGCCGCAAGAATACGGGCTAAATAGTGAATAGCCGCATCAGGATCGGAGCCACGCATTGATTTCTGAAAAGCAGAAAGCAGATCATAATGCTCATCTCCGTCCTTGTCATACCTGAGGGCAGTCTTCTGAGAAAGCTGTTTTGCATTTTCAAGAGTTATCTTTCGATTCTCTCCCTCTTTTGGAATGGGAGAACTTAAAACAAGAAGCTCGACAGTATTAATTGACTTTCTGACATCTCCGCCACAAGCGTAGGCAATATGGCTTATAACGCCATCTTCAATATCAATACCGCAGCCCATTTCCTCTGACATCAAGCGAAAAGCTCTTTCGACCGCAGGGACAACATCTTCCGCTATTACTGTTTTAAACTCGAATACGGTACAACGACTGAGCACTGCACTGTATATGTAAAAATAAGGATTTTCGGTGGTTGATGCAATAAGAGTGATAGAACCGTTTTCAATATACTCAAGAAGTGACTGCTGCTGTTTTTTATTGAAATACTGAATCTCATCAAGATAAAGAAGAATTCCGTTAGGGGCAGCAACAGTATCGATCTGAGCCACGATATCACGGATATCAGCTATTGAAGCATTTGTGCCGTTAAGCTTACAGAGCTTCTTGTTAGTTGATGCCGCAATAATATTTGCAACGGTTGTTTTCCCCGTACCCGACGGACCGTAAAATATCAAATTGGGTATAATACCCGACTCAATAATATTTCTTAGTGGTGCACCGGGTGAAAGAAGATGCCGCTGACCTACCGCTTCAGCAAGCGTCATAGGTCTTATTCTGTCTGCAAGAGGTGAAGACATGGCAAATTCCTTTCATAAAATTAGTATACACTGTTCATATTACCATATAATTTTAAAAAAATAAAGAGTAAAACAAAAAATATTTTATATAATGCCAAGAATTTTGAGGATTTGAGTTGCAATAACGCTGTGACCTACTGCCTGCGGATGCACACCGTCAGCAGAAATCTCCTGCGATGCAAAATCTTCCTCTGAAATGCTGTTAAGAATATCATACATAGGAATAAAATAATCTGCATATTTATCTGCCATTTGTCTTGTAATTGCTCTTTTCGGGTCAAGATCCTCGCTCCACTGTCTCTCGGGATGAGAAGATATGGCAAACTGCTCAATTATAAGAATTTTTGCATCAGGAAAATCAGCCTTTATCTTTGAAAGAAGCAAATCATACTCCTGTAAAAATCTGTCAGGAGAACAAAAATCATCAGAGTCATAGCCTCTCCAAGTATCATTTATTCCAATCATAACAGAGACAAAATCAGGGTTTATTGCTTTAAAATCAGAATCATATCTTTCAAGAAGATTCCGAGCTCTGTCACCGGATACGCCTTTGTTAACAAAATTGACTTTATTTCCGGGAAAAAGAGTGTCATAAATATCTTTAAACACCTTAACATATCCGTTGCCGAAAGCTTCAGGATATTCCGCACCGGCTTCTCTGTTTCTGTCGCAATCGGTTACACTGTCTCCCTGAAAAAGAACCGTATCACCGTCATTAAAAAATCTTTTCATTATTTATTCCTCATTTACAAAATCTATAAATTTATGAAGCTGTGCTCTGCCTTCTTCAGTTCTTTTATAAACACCGCACTGCTCGAGAATTTCGGAATACACTATTCCGATTTCCTTTTTAAGGATATCAGAAACATTCTCTTCAGTGATAATCTCATACTTTTCCTTAATTTTATCTACCCAGTCGGCGTGCTTGCTGAGCATCTCATCTTCGCTGATATTATCTCCTGCAACAATAGCCTTTCCGAGAGCATCCATCTCCGTTTTAAGTCTTGCAGGAAGAACAGCAAGTCCCATTACTTCAATAAGACCGATATTTTCTTTTTTAATATGGTGATGTTCAGGATGGGGATGGTACATTCCGTCAGGATAAACCTCTGTTGTGATATTGTTACGCAGAACTAAATCAAGCTCGTAATTTTCATCTCTTTTTCTTGCAATGGGGGTAATAGTATTATGAGGAACACCGTTTGTTTCAGCAAGAATGAATGCAGCTTCATCCGTATAACCTCTCCACGCAAGAAGGAGCTTGTCCGCTAAATCAACAATGCTGTCCGTATTCTTACCGGAAAGTCTGATGACAGTCATTGGCCACTTTACAATACCAGCATCCACATCATTATATCCGTTAAACTCAAGTTTTTCTTCAACAGGTGCTTTTGCCATTGCAAATTCATAATGACCGCCCTGGAAATGCTCATGCGAAAGAATGGAACCGCCAACTATAGGCAGATCGGCATTTGAACCCACAAAATAATGAGGAAGATATTTTACAATATCAAAAAGCTTTTTAAAAGCACTTCTGTCAATCTTCATAGGTGTATGCTCACCGTTGAAAACAATGCAATGCTCGTTATAATAAACATACGGAGAATATTGAAGGAACCAATCCCCGCCGTCAACGGTAATGGGAATAATCCTGTGATTTTCTCTTGCAGGATGATTGACCCTGCCGGCATAACCTTCGTTTTCCTTACAAAGAGCACACTTGGGATAAGAAGCGGATTTCATCTTCGCTGCTGCGGCAATTGCTTTAGGATCCTTTTCAGGCTTGGACAGATTTATGGTAATATCCATCTCCCCGTAAGGAGTTTGGGCAAGCCATTTCATATCGTTGCGAACACGGTATGTTCTTATGTAATCAGATGCACGGCTGATGCTGTAATAATAATCTGTAGCCTTTTCGGGACTTTCTTCATAATATGCTTTAAATGTGCTTATAACCTGAGAAGGTCTGGGCATCATGCAATTCATAATTTTTGTATCAAACAGATCTCTGTATGTAACACTGTTTTCAATAATTCCGTTTTCACAGGCATAATCCAACATTACTGCAAATGTAACGGTTCTGTCGCGCCGCTCATGAAAATGTAAAATTAAATAATGAAAAGAGGGAAGGTTTATGGGCAAACAGAAGATGCACTATGGCTGGGTCATTGTAGTCTGTTGTTTCCTGATCACGATGTTTATCCAGACAGCGACAAACACTCGGTCCTATTTCCAGATTCCAATTTCCACGGAGTTCGGTTGCACTTACGTCCAGTACAACATAACCTCCGTTCTGTCCACCGTTGCTTCCATGATTTTCGGACTTACCATGGCGACCAGAATGGCAAAGGGAAATCTTCGGATGTATATGCTGGTGGGCGGCCTTGTAGGCGCCGCAGCCTGGTTTATGCAGGGTTATGCGACCCAGCTCTGGCACATCTACATTACCTATTTCGTGACCACTTTCGCGCTGAGCACCATGTTTTATGTTCCCATCAATATCCTGATGACCAACTGGTTCATTGACAAAAAGGCCTTTGCGTTGTCCATGTCTCTGATGGGCTCCGGTATTGGTCAGATGTTGTTCTCCAAGCCGATCTCGAGCTATATTGCCACCCAGGGATGGCGTTCCCTTTCCCAGGTTTATGGAATTATTGCCGCCATCACCACGGTGGTAGTATTCTTCTTCATTCGCAAGAGTCCTGCCGAAAAAGGGCTGGAGCCCTACCGCCAGGCGAATCAGTCCGGCAACACCGGCGCGGCGACTTCCGCCAGAAAGCTCTGGATGGGCCTGACAAAAGCCGAAGCGCTCAAAACTCCCACCTTTGCGATTCTTGCGGTCGTTGTCATTTGCGCGGGTATGCTTTCTGCCGGCGTCATGACTCAGGTTCCAACCTATCTTACCGAATGCGGATTTGACTACGCCAACGCCATGGTGAT
>CAYVTA010000045.1:0-16268 GCA_964454355.1 uncultured Eubacteriales bacterium
GGTCACCTTCGTCAGCGTTACATACAACATACTTCTGACCCTTAGGCTGAGCAGCAGTAAAGCTCCACTTGAGACCTGTGGGGAATCCGCCGCCGCCTCTGCCACGAAGACCGGAATCCTTAATAGTCTGGATTACTTCTTCTGGTGTCATCTCTGTGAGAGCCTTACCGAGAGCAGCATAGCCGTCCATAGCAATGTACTCATCGATGCTTTCGGGGTTGATAACACCACAATTACGAAGAGCAACACGCTTCTGTGTTTTGTAGAAAGTTGTGTCATTAAGAGATGCATGAGCAATTGCTTCTTTTACACCCTTAGCAACATCCGAGTAAACAAGACGCTCAACCTGACGACCCTTGAGAAGATGCTCGCTTACGATTTCCTTTACGTCGTCTTTTTCAACTCTGCTGTAGAATGTACCGTCGGGATATACGATAACAACGGGGCCCAATGCACAAAGACCGAAACAACCTGTTCTTACAACCTTAACTTCTTCTGCAAGTCCGCATTCCTCAATGCGATCCTCAAATTCCTTGATAAGAACCTGGCTGCCCGATGATGTACAGCCTGTACCGCCGCATATCAATACCTGGGAACGAATCATATTTTTTACCTCCAACCTGTTTTACGGTTAATTATACGTTTGAAACTGTATATTCGTCGATGACCTTGCCACCCTTGAGATGCTTTTCAACAATCTCTTTGACCTTTTCTTCAGTCATCTTAACATAAGTTACCTTTTCTTTGCCTGCCTCGAAAATCTCAACAACAGGCTCGTACTGACAAATGCCGATACAACCTGTCTGAGTGACCATTACCTTATCGGAAAGGCCCTCCTTGTTGACCTGCTCAACAAAAGCATTGAGAATAGGTCTTGCACCGGCTGCGATACCGCAGGTTGCCATACCGACAACAACTCGGATATCTCCGCTGCCTTCACGCAGAACAACCTTGCTCTGCATTTTTTCCTTGATTGCCGCAAGTTCAGCTAATGATTTCATACTATATCTTATCCTTTCATATAATTTACATATTTTTTCTGTACAATGTACAATTATTGACTTTGCTCATAAGCTTCTTCAAGATAGCCTTTTATCCATAAAATAATTTCAATATTATCAAGAGGAATGTCATCACCCAAAACAGCTTTAAGTTCATCTGTATCAAGAGAAACTTCATTTCCCGTCATGGAATGATGAAAAATCCACCGTATATCAGGACTGCCCTGTATAAGGGTCGTTACAGTTGAAATTATATCACCCAGCGGTGTAAAATCAACACTATTTTTATGGAAAAATGCCCGAGTTTCGGTACCGTGTTCTTCACTTTCAGACTCATGAACGGAAGTGATTGAAAAACTGCCGCCCGTTTGCTCTGCTGCAAGCTTTAAGAACGGTATACCCATACCGACTTTTCTTGTGGTTCTTGTAGTACTGAACGGATCTGTTACCGTCTCAAGAAAATCCCGCTTCATTCCACGTCCGTTATCAGAAATAATCATTTCAAATGTGTCATCCGTTTCGTTAAGAGCAATCTTAACCTGCGAAGCATTTGCTTTAACGGAATTTTTTGCAATATCAAGAATGTTTAAGGATAATTCTTTCATTCAAAAGCACCTAAAAACTCAAAAAGTCGCTGTGTAACAAGCTTACTGCTGTATGGCTCATCGTCAAGCTCAAAATATTCTTTTTTTTCCTTTATGTCCCACAAATAATGGGCATCAGAGGAAACTACTTTGATTTTGCCGTCAAGTCCATGATATTTCTGCTCATAAGAAGCTATATTTTCACTGTCGTGAAATTCGGCTGCTTTAAAATCAGCATACTCAGGAAAAGTACCCAATGTTGCTATGATTCCGTTTGCTTCCCTGTCTACATGAGCAGGATAGCAAATGCCGCCCTGTGACAACACGATTTTATACGCATCGTCAATCATTATATCGGTTGCATTTGAAAGAAGATAGGCTTCTTCACCCACAACCTCATCGTTTTCATTCATAATCTGCTGAAAACCGAAAATATCTGTTTTATTGTGAATAAGGATTCTGTGTGTTTCAACAAAGGAATCAAAATCCATCGCCTTTTCCAAATCAGGAAAAAGACAAACGACATGAATATCCTCTGCTGTTGTCAGCTCCATACCCGCAACGGGAATTATACCTTGCTTTTTTGCCGCCTTAAAAAATGCGGGACAATTTTTTGATGTATTATGGTCAGTCAATGCCATAATGTTTAAACCGTTGAGTACGCCCATTCCCGCTATATTGTTCGGCGTCATATCGTCATCACCGCAAGGAGAAAGACAGGAATGTATATGCAGGTCATAATAATACTTATTCATAACCGAGAATCGCCTTTGCGGTTTCATACGCAGGAAAGGAGGAAGAAAGAATATTAACACCCTTTGCCTCTGCAGTGCTTTTTATATTTTCATCCACAGTTACCCCTTCTGCAAGAATAATGCAGGCAACATCGGTAAGAGATGCAACGGCTACAATATTGATATTCGACATGATCGTGATCCATGCACTGTCAGCTTTCGCTCTGCCCATAACCCAGCTGAGAAGGTCTCCTATATAACCGCCGACAACCTCCCTGTTACCTTCCGGAAGAGTAATCACTCCGAAGCCGCATTTTTCACACATTTCGGATACTGTCACAAAATCACACCTTTATAATAAGGAATTGCAATTCTCATTTTCCCATAACCTTGCAGCAAGAAATATCATCCACCGTTCCCCTTACAAGGTCTTCTGCAAAAGCTCTGCAAGTAGGTGAACCGCAGGCACCGCAATCAATTCCGGGAAGAGCATTTCTGATTTTCTCTATCTGAGCCATCATTCGCATACTTTCGCTGAAGCTTTCACTCAATCTTGCGATTGGAGTATACTCGGGAAGCTCGGAGCTGTAGCAATTATCGGGCACATAAGGTAAATCGCCTGACAGTCTGTTTTGAGAGACGGGCATATAGCGTCTTACAGAGTGAAGCCTTGTTCTTGCGATAAAGGGATTTTCAATCGTCATGACACCGCCTACACAGCCGCCGGTACAAGCATTCAGCTCGATAAATTCAAGCTGAGGTATATTTCCGTTTTCAATAGCGTCAAGAACTTTATTGACATTTTCAATTCCGTCCGCCGCTAAATATTTATCATTAAGTATTGCGGAAGATTCGCCGCCGCTGGAAGCCCAGCTTATGCCGATCATTCCGGATTTTGAATTGATTTTAGGGCTTTCACCCTTTTTCATTGCACCTAAAAGCTTAAAATAAATATCCTTGAGCGAGATAACCACATTGATTTTGCTTTTGTAATTGCCGAATCCGTTTCGTATGTAGCTGACTTTAGCTGCACACGGGGAAATAAAATACAGACCAATGTCATCCTCCGTAAGCTCCGGATGCTCCGTTTTAGCCTTCTGAATAGCCATCATTGCGGCAATTTCAATAGGAGGCAGAATGGGCATTATGTTGTCACGAAGGTATGGGTATCTCAAGCTTATAAGTCTGACGACCGCAGGGCAAGCCGAGCTTATGACCGGCTTTTTTATTCCGGGTGTCTTAAGGTAAAGGCGTGTATATTCGGAAACAAGCTCCGCCGCCTGAGCAACCTCAAAAACATCATCGAAGCCTATATCAAGAAGCCCTTGAAGAATAACATCAACATCGTCAATATTATCAAACTGACCGTATAAAGACGGAGCCGGAAGGGCAATCTTATATTTAAAATCAAGATGATGCTCAAACTTTGAACACATTGCCTTTTTAGCATTGTTGGGGCAAACTCTTATACACTCGCCGCAGTCGATACATCTGTCTTCATTAATGACGGCATGACCGCCTCGGATTCTGATAGCCTCGGTGGGACAATGCTTCAGGCAGGTCGTACAGCCTGTGCATTTACTCACATCAAGTTCCACTGAATGAGCGTACACTGATAAGCCCCCTTTATTTGTTATATTAAAGTTTAACAATCATTTTTATTGTCGTTCCTTCGCCTACGACTGAATCAATAGTCATCTCATCCGTATAGCGCTTCATGTTAGGAAGTCCCATACCTGCACCGAAGCCGAGAGAACGTACACTGTCAGATGCTGTGGAATATCCCTCTTGCATAGCAAGGTTGATATCTGCAATGCCCGGTCCTTTATCTGCAAGAATAATTTCAATCTTATCCTCACTGACGATAACATCAGCATCACCGCCGCCGGCATGGATCACCATATTGATCTCACCTTCATACATAGCTATGGACACCTGACGTATGATTTCGGGAGAGATTCCCAATCTTCTCAGATTCTTTTTTACCTGTACCGATGCTTGACCTGCTGATGTAAAATCCTCACCGTTAACATCGAAATGAAAAATCAATGACTCGCTCATATTTCCTTCCTGCCGTTTCCGACCAGGCCGTTAACATAAAGCTGTCCGCAGGCTTCATACAAACGTAAGTCTGTAGTAAGAATAACAATTCCGCTTTCTTTTGCAAGCTCAATCATTTCAGCAGTGGGCTGTTTTGAGCGAACAAACACAATGCAGACCATATCCATCATTTCCGCAGTTCTTATGACCTGAGAATTTACAAGTCCCGTAAGCAAAACAGCCTGATCCTTGACGTAAGCAAGGACGTCGCTCATCATATCGCTTCCGCAGGCTGAGAATACGTCACTTTCCGTAAGATCATCACCGCAGATAATGTTAGCATTAAGAAGTTCTTTTATTTTACTGATTTTCATAGCGGTAAAATCCTCTCACCGTGAAATATATCAATTATTCGTATTTAGCAAGAATGCCGGGGATATCATCGGGAACAAGTCTGCCGTAAACATCCTCATTGATTGTAAGAACGGGAGCAAGACCGCAAGCACCGATACAACGGCAAGCTTCAATTGAGAATTTACCGTCAGCAGTGCATTCACCGGACTCAACACCGAGAATCTCAACAATTTTGTCAAGAAGCTGCTGTGAGCCCTTAACATAGCAGGCAGTACCAAGACAAACAGAGATGTTGTACTTGCCCTTAGGAGAAAGTGAGAACTGTGCATAGAAAGTTGCTACGCCGTAAACTTTCTCAAGAGGCACATTCATACCCTCTGCAATCATAACCTGAACCTCTCTGGGAAGGTATCCGTAAATACCCTGAGCCTCCTGCATAACTGCCATGAGCTTGCTCTTGTCGTCGCAATTTTCAGCAATAACAGCCTTGAGCTTTGCTTCCTGTTCAGCAGTGCCGTTAAAAGGAAGGGTACTGAGTTTCTTTTTCATTTAAAAATCCTCCAATCATTATATCAAATGTCTTTTTAACATTTTTACATACATCCTGATTATAGCATACTTTTTCAGATAAATCTATATATTTATGCAAAAAATGATATTTTTTTAACAAAAAAATTTAATGAAAAATATCCAAATTCAGGTTTAGCTTTACTAATGTCAATTTTTTGTGCATTTTGCACTTTTTTGACAGTGATTAGTTGTGCAAGCTGTAGGTGACTATTTTATTATTTTTCTATTTCGGAATAATATTGCACAGATTTTGTCAATTTTATTGTAAAGGTCTACAATTTTACACCTTATCAAAACAATGAGTTACAACAATTCTACAAAAATTATCTGCAACTGTTGACCCCTTTAGAGAAAAGTGTTAGAATAGCTGATGTTATGCGAAAAAACAGGGGGTATCCGATGTGAAAAAGCAGCTCAAAAGGTTTGTTTCTTTCATCGTTGCAACCATTCTGATTATTACCGTAATTCCCTTTTACACATTTGCTCAGTCCGTAAGCTTTGAGCAAATCGTAAATGCAGCCACATATATAATAGTATATAACGAGGGTAATTACACTACCGTCGTTAAAAACGACAACGGAGCATTAAGCTTAGGTAAAATCTGTTGGCACGGTACAAACGCACTTAATCTTCTGAAGGATATAATAACTCTCAATCCTTCCCAAGCGTTAAGCATTCTTGGCACATCTCTTTACAATGAGATTATCACATCCTCTTCCTGGGATAAAAGAGTTGCAACCAGTCAGGAAGCTTCAGCGTTATCAATACTTCTGGCAACTTCAGAAAGCCGTATTGTTCAGGATGAAACTGCATATGATTATATAAGCGGTTATGTTTCCCACGGTCAAAATCTTGGCATTTCCGAACCGGAAGCTCTCGTGTTCTTCGCTGACTATGAAAATCAGAACGGAAGAACAGGTGCAGCAAATTTCTGTAAAGCAGTAATGAACAACTACGGATATGTAAACCTTGCATCTCTTTACGGTACAAGCAGTAAAAATTCCAGAAGAACAAGAACATACAACTTCTGTGCGTCCATTGACTGGTCACTTTATACAGGTTCATCGGCAGGAGATGACTTTACGCCTCCTGAAATTGCAAATGTTACAGTCAGTGAAATCACAGATACGGGATTTACTGTATCCTGCGATGTATCAGATGACAACACTGTTTCTGAAGTCTACTTTGCAGTGCATCATCAGGATGACGGTCTTGACGGAGTAAATTGGTATGTTCAGACTCCATCCTCCGCAAGCGTATCTCACACTGTAAACATTAGTGAGTTCTCAAACAGATACGGTTACTACTGTGTATATATTTATGTTTTTGATGCAGCGGGAAATTATGCTTATGTTGTGCTAAACCCTGTAAATATTGTTGCTTCTTCCTCAACACAGGGACTTACGGCAACGGTCACATCTTCGGGCGGAAGCTTTGTTGGTGAAGATATTGTATGGAACGCATCTGCCTCAGGAGGAAGCGGTCATTATCTTTATGAATTTTCAGTTTACAAAGACGGAACAAAAGTTGCGGAAAGAAAGCCCAGTGATTATTCTTCTTACACATATACAGCCGATGAAACAGGTGAATATATCCTTGAAGTCACTGTTTATGATTCTTCCGACGGCGAAACTGTTTCATGTTCAAGCACGCCGGTCAACATATATGAGCCCATAATCATCGAAGCCTTTACAGCAGACAGTGATGATCTTTATTCAGGTCAGACAGTAACGTGGAAGATATCGGCTTCCGGCGGTGAAGGAAATTTACAATACGCATATACTGTTTATCAAAACGGTACTGCTGTTTACAGCACAACCGAGTACTCCGACAGTGACACGTTCACATACAAGACAAAAGACAGCGGCGATTATTATGCAGTAGTAAATATTATGGACTCTCGTTCACAGGTAGTTTCCTTCCAAAGCGAAAGCATTACGGTTATACATCCTCTTTCTGCTACTACAGTTACATTTTCTCCCGATTATGCACTTGAAGGAATGGCTGTAACCTGCTCGGTCAATGCATTCGGCGGAACGGGCACATATTCCTGCATTTTTGAAATATATTGGAACGGAATCAAATTCACCACATCCGAAGCAATAAATTCAACAGAATTTACATTTACAGTCGAAAGCAGTGGCGAATACACTGCTGTTGTTACAGTAACAGATTCAGATTCAACAACAGTCACAGCCGAAGGCGGTTCACTTATCGTAGAACAAACGGCTAAAAGAGGCGATGCAAACTGCGACGGCAAAATAACAGCCGCCGATGCAAGATTTGCACTCAGATGTGCAGCTCAGTTAGATTTTGCACAGGAGAAATATGAATATGCCGTAGATATTAACAGTGACGGCGACATCACGGCGAATGATGCAAGACTGATTCTCCGCATCTCAGCCGGCCTCGAAAATTAAAGGAGTTTTTTATTTGATTAAAACAAAAATTATTGCTGTATTGCTAGCAGTCACAGCACTGTTCTCACTTTGTTCTTTAAGTGCGGCAGCCTATGACACAGACATTCAAGACAGCATCACCGAAGATTACAAAGCAGCTCTTTCTTATGCGGGCAGAGGCTCATTTAAGGGGCAATGCAATCTTGCAACAGCATATCAGCTTTATGTCAGAGGTATTTACAAATACGGACTTGATTACTCAGGCACAGGCAACTCTTGGTATAATTACTTCAAAAACATCAAAGAAACCAGTGGCGGCTATAGTGTAATCACAGTAAGCGGAGCGAACTGTCTCTATGACCTTGTTAAGAAGTACGGAAACGAGCTTTACAATATCGTTTACTGTCTCGGAACAGGCGGCACAAGCGGAGATTGCCATGTCCTCTACATCAGAGCTATTATAAACGGCTATGTATACTTCAGTGATTCCTTCGGAACAAGCTACAATCAGGTCTATTACGGCGAAGGAAAAGGCACGGTTCTTCCCCTTAGCACATTCGTTTCAGAGTACAAGAGAATGAACGGCAACGCTTTCGGCTGTGTCTATTTTACAAGCAACGGCTCGGAGCATCTCAGCGGTTCATCAGAAGATCCTGATACATGGGAAAATCAAACTGTTAATTATGTAACAGGTCAGTATACTGTTACTTCTTCAATGATAAGAATTAGAGAGTATGCAAAAACCGAAAGTGATTCTCTTGGATACATCTCAAGCGGCACAAATGTGACAGTCACAGAAATTAAAGAAAACTGGGGCAAAATCACTTACGAAGGCGTAACAGGTTGGATCTGTCTTGACTACACAGTTCTTCTTTATTCTGATGATGATATGCTTAGAGATATTGCATCAGTCACGGTTCAAGCAGATAAAAGCGTAGCGTTTTGCTCCGACTCAATAACATGGACAACAACAGCAAAAAATATGGGGTCAAAATATTTTTACGCTTTCTATGTTTACAGAAACAACGTAAAAATCTATTCAGGTACGCTTGCATCGGAAAACACATTCTCTGTAACCACCGATATTGCAGGAACATACAAAGCAGTAATTGAGATAACGGATACAGACCATCATATTTTCACCGTATCAAGCCCTGATGTGTACTGCATTGATGAAAACAGTATTTTTGCCGGCACGCAGGCAACAACAGTCATGGCAAACATTACAGGTAAAAACTTCATAAGTCTTGATGTCACAAATGACGGCAGACTTGTAAGAGCATTAAAAGAAAATGAAGAAAACGAAGAAACAATAGTTTAAATATGATTATAAATCACCTCAGGATTGCAAACACTATCACTGAGGTGATTTTTATGGCAAAACAGGGTATGAAAAGACCCAATGTTACACACACAAAGCCGAAAAACAAACAAGCGGCAGTGCCGGAAATTCAAGGAAAGGCAAAAAACGGAAAAGAAAAGGCAAATTCATTAATCGCAGGCACAAAAGCACCGAATCTGAAAATGTATCACTCCGAACCCCACGGAGACAAACCAAGTTCTCAAGCACACGGAATAATCGACACCGATTTAGCAAAAGATAACTTAGAAAACAATCTCTCAGCAGCAGATTTGCAAGATTTATAGTTTTTTACAACAAATACACAAGAAAACGCCTTTTGCCGTACAGCAACGATGACCGTTTTCGGATAATCCATCGCCAGACCCACAGGAAAAAACGGCGGAGCATACAATATTTATTGCTTTATTGAAACGAAGCTTCCTATAAAGCAAAAAAAGGGGCTCCGAAGAGTCCCTTAAATTATTAACTCTGCAGGGTAATTTGTACCCTTTTCTATGGTTTGAGTAACAGTGAATGATGCTTTAAGATTGAGCGAATCCGTATTTCTTACATATGTTGTCTCCGTTGACTCAACACCGATAATTGTCAGTGGCGTATCAAACAGAATCAAATCAATTATCCTGTCAAGGATTGCATTACAACCACCGCCGCCCTCACTTCGGGGCGTGTGTATGCTAATGCTGAATACCTCCTGTGCAAGACGGCTGTCAGTAGCAACCGTACCGGATTCATCTGTGGTATTATCAAGAATAACAAGTGATGATATTCCAAAAACTATGACCGGATTGGTAAGCGGTGTAGCTTTGCTGTCTGTAGGGAATGCCGTACAAAAGGAATAGTTCGAAAACTCCGACATATCTGAGAACCATTCACACAGCCTGTCAGGAAGAGTTGTTATTAAAGACATATTGTTTCTCCTCTCATGCAAAATGATTATACGCAGGATAATTACCCGTATGTTTTTCCCTGAGAATCGCCCAAACATATATAACATTATTTCCGAAATAAACATTTTCACGCCTATCCACATGATACGACTTTTCATCATCAGAGAGATAACCGTTTTCACCCATTTCATCAATTTTTAATGTTGAGGGGGCAATAAGAAGGTAGTAACCTGCCTGTGCAAGACCGATATCTGTGGGCGTTCCCTGAGTGTACATCTTGTTTTTATATCTAAGGGGCTGGATGATGCATTTTGTATGCTGAATTTCTTCCCCGGAGGGGGAAAATACGGCAATATTCCTGCCGTATTTTTTTATTGCTTTGTCTGAAAAATTCATTCCTTATACCTCACAGCGTTGCAAACAGAAATTCACGGTCTTCAAGCAGCTCTCCGGCATCCTCCAGAGCTGCATTCAACATATTCATCGCTGATTTTGCAGCTTCCCTTTCACTTTTTGAAACGGTAATGTCACCGGCTTTTATGCTCATAATATTACCCTCGTCAGCAATCTTCACAAGCAGATATCGACAGTAGGCACTTGCACTTGCAGCCATAACCAAACGGATGTCTGACGCATCGGCACCCGCACGCAATTTGCCGTTAAATACGGCGGCGGCTGACTGGCAAAACGGAAAAAGTGTCTCCTTTTCAACGTCACCCACATCAGCAATCTCAATGAGCTTATTGTAAACAGTATCAGCAGTCAGCATCAGACTGTAAGCACCTTTGATGCGTCGGTGAAAATTTTTGAAAAACCTGCAGTACAGGTAATTGCAGCTCTTTCAAGCTGTCTGTCAATAAGTTTATCGTACTCTGTGACGATTCCGCCTGCCTCCACAAGCTCCAAAGCACAGGATTTGTCAAGACCGATAATCATATTTTCAGGAGCATCACTTGTTCTGATAAGAGCTGCACCCAAAGGTGTGATCATTTTGCCGGTACCGTGGAAATTAAGTCCGGCAGCAGAATCCTTAAACTCTTCAACATTCAGGAGCTTTTCTGTCATTTCACTCGAGGCGATGAGTGTTGAAAGCTCGTAAGGAGCAAAGCTGTTCCAGAACTTGATAAGATCGGCGTATGTAAGTGCCGATGCCTCACTGACATTGATGATCTGAGCAGCATTATTATTGCCGTCACCGTTCACAAGTACATCAATAGCATCTTTGAGCTGACTTCTTGCGATGTAAAGACCTATTTGTCTGAGAGTAACAGTAAAAAGGTCAAGATGCTGATATTTGATTGCTTCATAAGAAGAAACCAGCATTCTGCCTCTCTTATGAAGAGTTACAAGATTTTCCTGTGTTCTGATTGTAGTCTGAGGAATTGCAGCACCCTCTGAAACGATTTTAAGCTCCTTGTCATCTTCAGTAGGAACGGAAGTGATAGAGCGATAATCAAGCCCGTTGATTTTTGTAGTTGAAGCCACAATACCGGAAAGCACATCTGCCTCTTCCATGCCCTGTCTGACTGCTCTGGAAATGTATTCCGGGAAAAGTGCTGCAGAATCACTGGTCTGGAAGAACTTGTCTACCACATCAGAAGAATTGCCGCTGACCTTAATATCAAATCGCTTAAGCTGACGCTGGAATGCATCAAGATTTTCAAGAGACGTGCCTTTATAGTTTTCCGAGGGGTCAAGCTCTTCAAGAACTCCGCTGAATCCTTTTGAAGAGGCATACATACCCTTTTCGAGTCTGATATTTTCAAAATTAGCCATTATTTTTCGTCCTTTCTTTTATAAAAGTATAATGCCCACGGTAGAAGCAGAAGTGTCTACATCCGTGACAATAAACTGTCTGCCCGCATCTGAAAGACACACTCCGCCGTTACCGTCCGCTGCAAGAGTTTGAATGCCTACAGCAGGAGCCGTACCGGAATATGTAAAAACAGTATATCCTGTTAACTGAACATTTGCATAACCGTCTCTTGCACCCAAAACCGCACCGATAAAATTATCTTCCGCCTGACATGGCTTTACCGTCATGTTATTCTCCAAAGCAACGGGCTGACCTACGGTAACTTCTGTTGTACAACCAAATGTTGCTCCGTTTTCATTGAATCCTTTAAGTGAAATTTTCATTTAATTCATCCTTTCTGAAATTTAAATTTTAAATTGTGAGTTATCGCTGAAACATTTTACATTTTCACTTCTGAACACAGGAGTAAATGCCTGCGTCCGAGTCGCTTTATCCGTAAATGCCTTCTTGAGCATAAACACTTCGCTGAGTGTAAGTTTTTTTAGAATAGCAGGAAGCATTTGAGTGTCTGCATCCGGAAGCGTAAAAGCACAAAGTGCGATAACCTCCTTTTCCGCATCGGCTCTCTGTTCCTTTCCCTTTTGAGCATCTTCTTGTGTCTGAGCAATATATCCTGCCAAGGATTTAAGCTGGGATGAGCTGAGACTCACGCCGTTTTCGGGCACATTTTCCGTAATGGCTTTAATTATTTCCGACACATCACAGGCATTGATGAAATTGGGACCCTCAGTCACTTTCACGCCTTTTGAAACACCTGCATTTCTCTGGGCAGGCACAGCGACAAAAGACCACTCATAAGCATCCGTAGGCTGGGAAAGGATTGCGTGACATATTTTTCCGTCTAAATTTTCTCCCTGAGTATGAGGGCAATCATATGTTCTCATGTTCTTCCCGCAGACGGAGCAAATTCTTGTTTTTACACTGCAGCTTATGCTCACTTCCTTTTTGATTCCGGCATCTATTTCAGCGATAAGATCGCTGTTTTTCTCATTTCTGAGCATATAGCACCATGCTTTCAGGCGAGTGTAAGGTTCACCGCAAGAGGTTATTTTTGAGTTATCTGTAACAACTTCCGTTCTGAATATTCTGGCAGTCTGATCACTGCTTTTCATACTGTGGTCAAAAATTCCCGTAACGCCTTCAAACATGTCCTTAAGCGTGTTTATTGCTTCAAGAGAAAATCTTTCCATATCACGGTCAACTTCGTTATCGCAGAGGGTGACACAGAAAATATAAAGATCCTTCTCATCAGGTATTTTTCTTGTATAATTCGATATGAGAGCCATATCTTCCTTTGTGGGAGCACTGCGATCTGTTCCGGCAACTCCCGAGCTTTTAGTAACTAAATATGAAGACAAATTTATTTTTCTCCTTTCCCCAAAGCTTCAGCTTCAGCAAAATATTTTTCCGCCTGAGCGTTGTAATAACGAGCCTGAGCCTGCTGTGTCTCATCAAGCAGTGAAATATCATCCCATTCAACGGTGCATTTTGCATTGCATCCGTTCATTCTGAGATACATATTGCATATTTTTAAAAGAACGGGAGTGAGTATCCTTCTGTAGTGATACAGCTCGCTTGTAAGCATATCGGTCTGTTGTTCTGCCATACGTTCTGTTGTGGACCAATTAAGCCCAAGCAAAAATGGCGGAAGCCCTGTTTTTGCAACGATCTGCTCCATAAGCTGTCTTACAGGAACCTCGCTGTCAAGAATCTGATTATCTGCACCGATAACCTTAATATCAACATCTCCCACAGCAATAAAATCCTTAATTTCTCCGCCGGATTTCATTGCCTCGCTCCAGCCTTTCGCAATCTGTTGGGCTCTGTCCCTGGCGTAGGCTTTTTCAAGAGCATCATTCTGAGGGCGGTATGTAACAGCGTATCTCAAATTGCCCATTCTTTCCCAGTTGGCTCCCACCGACTGGAATATCTGCATAAGAACAGAGCTGACAAATGGAAGCCCCTTAAGCAGCGAATTACCGTGAAGCTTACCTGCATCAGGATCAAGAACGGACAGTAATACTGTCTGACTGTTTTTGACCGGAACAGGTGCTCCGGAAGCTAAAGTGCATATATCTATCTGCATGGGGTCATTTTTATTGCGTTCAAGGACAATGTCATTAAGCTCTCCGTTATAAAGGGAGAAGGAACGATTATCTCTGTTCATTACCATTTCACCCACTGCGGTGCCGTAAGTGAGAAGCTGATTCAAAAACATATCCGTAAATGCATTGATTCCTACCAAATTTCCGCCGACATTGACACCGGCAAGAAATTCAGAAAGCTGTTTTTCGTATTTTTTGTCGGAGCAGGAAACGTTAAAACCGCCTGTCAGACGTACTATTTTTGAAATAGCACCGTCAATAACGGGAACGCTGTTTTTTAGACTTTCGTAAAGCTGTCGCTCTGCGTAAAAGCTCTTTGTATCATTAAATACAGAAGAGAGGGACTGTGATGCAGTCTGAGGTACGCCTGCAACAGCTACCTGAGAATAAGTTTTCTCTTTTTTTCTTCCGAAGGGTCTGATCATATTCACATCCTTTCGTTTGCAAAGACGATAAAGGAATCATCCCTATTACCGAAAAGTACGGTGGAGACGAAATATCTCATATCGTCCATTGCATGGTCATGTTCTTTTCTCGGTGCATCCTTGGCCGTGCCGTTATCCCATCTGTACAGCCCAAATTCTCTGATAATATCGGTACAGCACCCTGAGATTTTAATTTTTCCGCTTTTAAGAGCTTCTGACACTCTTCTGATACCATCCGCAACATCATTTTTTGCAGGAATAACTCGGAACCTTCCGTGTCTGCGGATACATTCAATAAAGCTTACCGCTGACGGATCAACAATCACGCTTTCTATATCCTTGCCTTCTGCAAGTTTTTCGAGCTGTGCGTAATACTCCTCATCTGTTTTTTGACTTCCTTCTTTTTTTGAGTCCCAATAGTACTCATCAGTCCGACACCACACGCCGTCAAAATATCCCCACAATCCTAATGAAAATGGATTAACAGTGCCGTAATCACAGGATATATAAAATTCCGAACATTCGGGCGAGTCCTGACAAACATTCACTGTTCTGTCAAAGAAGGGATAAACAAGACCTTCCGCCGCAACCCATTTACCTTCAACAAATCGCTCGTAAAATGCACCGCTGTAAAGAGAACGGTAACGCTCAATTATTGATTGCGACAAAGAGGGATTATCCTGCATCACAAAATGCAAGTACAAGCAGTTTTTTTCTTTTGCTTTATCTATCCACTCTTTGCGGAACCAGTGAAGAGGATTTTCCGGATTGCAATTAAACCACAGCTTAGAACCTGTTACAGAACAACGGGCAACCGCCTGTTCAACAAAGGAGCGAGGCATAAGAGCAACCTCATCGAGAAGAACACCGCCCAATGTAAGTCCCTGTATAAGTGCAGCAGAAGACTCGTCTCTGCCTCCAAAGAGGTAAAAGCGGTTTTTATTTTTTCCGTATTCTATCTCCACAAGACCTTGAGAAATTTTTTCACGACATGAAAATCCTAAATCAGCAAGAACAGGCAAAAGCGGTGTAATCAGGTTTCTGCGAAGAGAAGTTACCGTCTTTCCGCAAATTGCAAAAGAGGTGTCATTAAAATTCCCCATTGCCCAAGCTGCAAAAGATAGAAACATACACAGCGTTTTTCCGCTTCTTACGGCACCGTCACAAATAATACCGTCAAATTGAGAGGTATCACTGTTTTTGCACCACCAAGTCAGAACCTTAAGCTGTTTTTCGGAAAAAGTGTCAAATACCATCTCTGTCAGCCCTCTTTGTGACGCTTTTTTCCAATGCCTGATAAAATGATGCACAGCCGTTGTTCTGCTCCGCAGAATTTTCCGTAAGGTCTGCAAGACGGTCAAGAGCTTTTATTCGGTCAAAGAATTTTATCTCCAGACCGCCGCCCTTTGGTCGCTTAATCTCTGCAACATTGAACAAGTCAAGCCCTTCAATGTCAAGTTCCGAGGGATTTTCGGAAAGAATCAGTTTCACGGCATCAGCCGAGGATGCAAAAGCTATACGGTGAAGACCCGCCCGGACTTCTTTCTGTGTAATCTTCATCTCTTCGGAGATCTTCTCAATGCTCTCACGGATGAGTTTCTTCTTCAGAAGTTTTTTTGAATATATTTCGGGGCATACCGTATAACCTGCTTTGTAAGCTGCCTCTCTGCCATTAAGACAGGATGCATAAACAGAGCAAAATAACTGCTCTTTTCCATTCAGTTTTTCCATTTCAACATCCTTTCGTTTATTGTTTCGGCTTTCCGTCCTTAGCCTAAACTCACCGAAAACAAGAGCTGAAAATGCATAAAAATAATCAATTCTCGATTTTGTTTACAAAATGTTCATATTTAACCATTAATCATCCCTTTTTGTTAATAATGTAATTAAAAAAAATTGCAGGAGATGCCGTTTTTTGCATCTCCTGCATTTCGTGGTTTATTTTTTAATATATTTTCATTTAATCTTCGAGTTTTGCTGATTTACGAAG
>CAYVTA010000046.1:0-16192 GCA_964454355.1 uncultured Eubacteriales bacterium
ATGGTTCAGATAAGCCGGATTTGCGTAATCCTCTTATTATCTGCGACCTTACAGATTTCTTTGCCGGTGTCAATTTCCCTGCATTTAAGGGTAGACCTGTAAGAGGTATTGTTGCTGATTGTAAAGGTAAGTCAAAGAAATTCTTTGAGGATTCTCTCAAGTATGCAACTTCGGCTGAAGTCGGCTTGGGCGGTCTTGGTTATATTACTCTTAAGGATGGCGTTTTTGCTGGTCCCATTGCAAAATTCCTCAGCGAAGAGCAGAAAGCTGAAATTACAACAATTTCAGGTGTAAAAGAGGGTGAAACACTCTTCTTTATTTGTGACGATAAGAAAAACGACACTGAGAAAAAGGCAGGTCTTATCCGTACATGGCTTGCAAAGAAAGAACAGCTCGATCTTATTCGTGATGATGCATTTGAATTCTGTTTTGTTGTAGATTTCCCCATGTATGAAAATGATGAGGAAACAGGGGAGACTATTTTTACACATAACCCCTTCTCTATGCCTCAGGGCGGTATGGAAGCTCTTATGACAAAAGACCCCACAGAAGTTCTTGCTTATCAGTATGATCTTGTGTGCAACGGTATTGAGCTTGCATCGGGTGCTGTTCGTAACCATGATATCGATATCATGAAGAAAGCGTTTGAAATTGCAGGCTATGATGAAGCTGAACTTAAAAAGCGTTTTAATGCATTGTATACAGCATTCCAGTACGGTGCACCTCCACACGCAGGTATGGCTCCCGGTATTGACCGTATGGTAATGCTTCTTACTGATGAAGAAAAGATTCTTGATGTTATTGCATTTCCTCTGAACGGCAATGCACAGGATTTGTTGCTCGGTGCTCCCGGCGAAGTTACCAATCAGCAGCTTGAGGATGTTCACCTTCTCGGCAGCGGTAGTGCTCTTGCTCAGCGTTCGGCAGCGGGTGCATCATCCGGAAAACAGTCTCAGGGCAAGCGTTCAACATTCTCAAATGCTCAGCAGCTTAATCAGATTTCTCTTACAGATGAGGAAGAAACTGTTGTTCAGCAGATTTTTGCCGCAATGAGCGAGAGCGAAAAGAAACTCAATGACTGCGATACTGAAAATGTTGAAGAAATGGTACACGTTATGCCTATGACTAATGTATTGCGTGAAGATGTACGTAATCAGCCGTTTACAAGAGAGAGCCTTCTTGAGGGGGCTCCCGAGCATAACGAAAATAGCTGGCAAGTACCCAGACTTGTAAAGTGAGGTGTGTGCAATGAAATATTATGTAACACAACTGTGTGATGACGGTAATTTTGCCGTTGATGATACAATTCTTGTAAAAGATGTGCAGACAACTGCCGGTTCTCGTATTTTGGAAGGCTTTAAGCCCCTTTTTAGTGCTCAAGCAGTTGTTAGTCTTGAGAATAAAGGCTATAAGGTATCCGGTAAGACCAATGTAGGTGAATTTGGTCTTGATCTTGCAGGTGAGTTCTCTCATTATGCATCAAAGGAAAACAATATTAAGGGTGCAGCAGCTTCACTTGTTGAAAGCGGTGAAGTGGAATTTGCTCTCGGCGTTGATATGAACGGGGCTACCCGACGTGCAGCAGCACTTTCCGGTGTTGATTTTCTTAAACCTACTTACGGTACCGTTTCCCGTTACGGCGTTGTTTCCTGTGCTGCTTCCGGTGAACAGGTGGGCGTATACGCTCAGAATGTCGAGGAAATAAAAAATGTTATGGATATTATCGCCGGTCATGACGATAAAGACGGCACAAGCCTGCCTGATGAATCTTATGAATACAGTATTGATGATGATATCAGCTCAAAGCGTGTCTGCATTGTAAAAGAACTGCTTGAGAAAGCAGACGATGAAACAAAGAACCGTGTCAATGCATATGCAGATGATCTTCGTTCAAATGGTGTTACTGTTGATACAGTTTCTTGTGATTTGTTTGAGCTTGCAAATACAGCATGGCAGATACTTATGTCTGCGGAAACCTGCAATAATATTTCCCGTTATGACGGTGTGAAGTTCGGTTACCGTTCTTCTGAATACAGAAATATTGATGAATTGTATGTTAATACAAGAACAGAAGGCTTTAATTTCCTTACAAAAGCAGTGATTCTCTACGGTTCAGATGTGTTGTCTAAAAACCGTTATAAAGAATGCTATGATAAATCACTGAAGGTTCGTCGTGTGGTTGCTGAAGGTATTGAAAAGCTTATGCAGAATTATGATGCCGTTCTTACACCTGTTTGCAGTAAGACTTCCTATGAAGAATATGATATTCACGATGCATTCTGTAAAGTATTTGAGGAAAGTGTATTTACAGCTACTGCTAACCTTATCGGTATTCCTGCACTTGTAAGCGGTTCAGTTCAGCTTATGGGTAAGCATTTCGGAGAAAGCACACTTCTCTCTCTTGCACACAGCGTTGAAAGGAAAGGTGAATGAATATGAATTATGAACTCGTCATCGGCCTTGAAACTCACGTTGAGTTAAGCACCGAATCGAAAATATTCTGTTCCTGCGGCGGTCATTCTGCTGCAAAGGAACCTAATGATTGTGTTTGTCCTGCGTGCTGCGGAATGCCCGGTATGCTTCCTGTTATGAACAAGAGAGTAGTTGAGCTTGCAGTTACAGCAGGTCTTATGCTTAACTGTGAAATTAATCGCTATACTACATTTGATAAGAAAAACTATTATTATCCCGACCTTCCCTGTGCATATCAGATTACACAGCTTAATCATCCCATTTGCACAAACGGTTGTGTAACATTGAAAACTTCATCAGGTGCCCGTGATATTCGTATAAAACAGATACACATGGAAGAAGATGCAGGTAAGCTTGTTCACGGAGGAAACTCCTCTTTTGTTGATTTCAACCGTACAAGTGTTCCGCTTATTGAGATCGTTACTCAGCCCGACTTCCGCAGTGCAGAAGAGGTTGTAACATATCTTAATAAACTCAAGTCCATGTTCCGTTCAGGCGGTATTTCCGAGTGTGAAGAAGGTGCAATGCGTTGCGACGTAAATATTTCCGTTCGTCCCGAAGGCAGCACGGAATTTGGTGTACGTACAGAAATCAAGAATATGAGCTCTTTTGAAGCGATAGAGCGTGCTATCCGTTACGAAGCTCAGCGTCACATGGATGCTCTTGAGTTTGAAACAGAAGAGCTTGTGCAGGAAACAAGACGTTTTGATGATGTCAGCGGTAAGACTTTTGCAATGAGAAACAAAGAAACAGAGGCAGATTATCGTTATTTCCCTGATGCTAACTTAATGCCAATTATCATTGACGATGAGTGGCTTGAACAGATCAAGGCTGCGAAGCCTGTTGCTGTTGATGAAAAAGCAGAGGAATACCGTGAAGCAGGAATTTCTGATAAGGAAATTGATGTGCTTTTGTCAAACCATAAAATCTGCAAATTGCTTGATGATACTGTTGCACTGGGATGCAATGCAAAGGATACAGCGGCATGGATTCTTACAGATTGTACAGGTATTCTTCGCAAGGCAGGCAAAACTGTCAATGAACTTGATGTTACAGCAGAAAATCTTTCAGCAATCATGAAAATGGTTGCAGACGGTAAAATCAATCGTAACGCAGGTAAAAAGGTGCTTATTGCCATGATTGAGGACGGTGCAGACCCCGTTGAATACTGCAAGGCTAACGGACTTGATAAGCAGGTTGATTCTTCCGCTGTTGAAGGCATTGTTGACAGCGTTATTGCTGCAAATGCACAGGCTGTTGAAGATTACAAAAACGGCAAGGTTAAGGCTCTGCAAGCATTGTTCGGTGCTTGTATGCGTGAGCTTAAGGGTGCAGGAGATCCTAATGTGATTAAAGAACTGCTTGAAAATAAGTTGAAATAATATTTATCCGTAGCTTTGAGGATTAGATATCGTCAGTTATGAATAATAAAAAATAATGAGCTGTCTCAGGAAGATGAAAAATCTTTGAAAGACGGCTCATTTTGCATATGATTGATATATAATTGCAATTATACAAATATCCTTGACAAAAAAATAACAAAAATGATATACTGACTTTGAACTGCTAATAAAAAATATTTGTTCAATTTTATTTCAATCTAATGTTAATAATATTATTATGTGAGGTTAATTTTATGAGACTTGATAAATATTTGAAGGTGTCCAGACTTGTTAAACGCAGAACTGTCGCAAATGAGCTTTGTGATGCAAAGCATATTGATGTGAACGGGAAAACAGCGAGGGCTTCTTATGAAGTTAAGGTTGGCGATATCATTGAGATTCGAGTTGGAAATAATGTGACAAAGGTTAGCGTGCTTGAAATCAATGAGTATGCCAATAAGGAAAATGCATCTGCAATGTATAAGGTGATTTAAATGGATGAAAACAACTTTTATGAATACAGCGAAGACACAGAACTGAATACTCAAGAACCAACAGAAACGACTCAAAATATTCCTGTTGTAAGCAGAGCGGAGAAAAACGATCCTAAAAAATTCATAATTGTAATGTGCCTGATCTGTACTCTTATTGGAGCTGTTGTTGGAGGCGTTACGGCAGGTATTATTGTAAGCAGCAGAGATGTCTCTGAAACTGTTCAGAGTGCAAATGCTGACAATGCAAATGAAACCACGACTGTTCCTTCAGCTGTTACTACTGAAAAGCAAACACCTGCTGTAGTTGAAACTACAGTTGAACAGACTGTTGAACAGACTGTAGAATCTACTACCATTCAGTCCGGAACATACACATCTTCCGATGACAAGCCTTCTGATGATAAGACATATACTGCAAAGGAGATATATGAAAATAATGTTGAATCTGTGGTAGGTATTCAGGTTAGTTCAGGTTATTCAACAGGCTATGGCACAGGTTTTATAATCAGCGAAGAAGGGTATATCGTAACAAATTTTCATGTTGTTGACGGTGCTAGTACTTATATTGTTACTCTTTATGATGATTCCAAGTATGATGCTAAACTTGTAGGATACGAGGATTCAAATGATATTGCTGTTCTTAAAATTGAACCAAAGAGAACAATTCAGAGTGTTATTTACGGTGAGTCGTCATCGCTTGATGTCGGAGATCCCGTATATGTAATAGGTAATCCGTTAGGTGATCTTACTTATACTCTTACTGATGGTCTTGTCAGTGCACTTAACAGACTTATCGAAACAACTGAAGACGGAATGCTTATCAATATGTTTCAGACAAATGCCGCCATTAACAGCGGTAATTCAGGCGGTCCAGTATTTGATGAACATGGTTATGTTGTTGGTATTGCTTCTGCAAAATATGCAGCCGCATCTATTGAAGGTCTGAGCTTCTGTATTCCTATTGACGATGTCAGAAGTATGATTGATGAAATTATCAATATCGGTTATGTGTCAGGCAAACCCTCAATAGGCGTATCTGTATGTGACAGGGAAATTATTTCTTACGGTTTCGTTCAGGCATCAAGAAGTATTGATGGAGCAAAGATTGTTGCTATAGGTACCGGTACTGCTGCGGAAGAGTATGGCTTGCAAGTCGGCGATATAATCACCGCCGTTGGTGTTGTAAGTATTTCATCTGTTTCTGAGCTTAAAACTGCACTTTCGAGCTATCGTAGCGGAGATGTCACGTTTTTGACGGTAAACCGTAATGGTGATGAAATGTCAATACATCTGATTCTTGATGAGTACGAACCGTCAGATGCCAGAACAAATTATTCATATGTTTATGACCTTTAAAAGCAATTTGCCGTTGGTAAATTATTGTTTTTGTTATAATTTTACAGCTGTCCTCATATTATTGAGTGACAGCTTTTATTTTTTCGGAGTGATTGATATGACAGATGATAAACGTATAACTTTTCCTCACAACATTAGTCTGGAAGAACGCAAGAATCTTACTGTTTCAGGTGTTACCGACATCGGCAGCTATGATGAACAATGCATAATTGCAGTAACCGAGCTTGGTGAGCTTACAATAAAAGGACAGGGCTTGCACATAATCAAAATGAGTGTTGATGCTGGGGAACTTATAGTTGAGGGGATGGTTTCTGCTCTTGAGTACAGTGAGATGCACGAAAATACGGGCGGATTTTTTTCAAGGCTGTTTAAATGATGTATCTTACCGATATTGCTACTCAACTGAAAAATATTATGCCTGCTGTCGGTCTTGGATTCTGCATTGGGGTATTTTATCTGATTATCCGTTTTTTACGGCTTTTGTTTTTTGACAGCAAAGCTCTTGTTTTTGTGACAGATATCCTTTTTATTGTTGGATGTACACTGTCTTCATTTTTGCTTTTTGCTGCCGTAAATAATGGTCATATCCGTTTCTATTTGGTGATTGCAGAGATTTTGGGGTATTGCACATTCAGTTTTACATTCGGTGAAATGCTGTTTCACTTTTTTGAAAAGACTGTTCACGTTATAAGGCGAATTTTGAGTCCAATTCTTATTCCGTTCCGAGTTTTGTCACAAAAATGTATTGATATAAAGAAAAAAATACCTGAAAATACAGAAAATTTCAAAAATAAATTGAAAAACCTCTTGAAACGACAGGCAGATGTGGTGTATAATGACGAAGATTAGAGGAGTTGTTTGACTTTAGCTTTGTTTTTTATGAAAGGATACCATATCTATGGATAAGATCGGCAAAAAGAATAAAAAATTGATAGTGATTTGTGTTCTTGCTGTTTTTCTCCTGGGTATGTCGATTTGGATAGGAGTACTCATCAGTCAAAATGCTTCTCTCAACAGTGAACTTGAGCAGAAACAGAATGAATTGGCTGTCCTTCAAGAGGAGAATAATGCTCTTGAAGCACTTGTTGATGAGGAAAACGAAACAGCCCTTATGGAAGAATATGCCCGCAAGTCAGGTTATGTATATGCTGATGAGCGTGTTTATATAGAAGAATAAAACCCACCGGGAGGATAAAAATTTAGATGCAGGTTAATATTGGTGACATTATTGAAGGAAAAGTAACCGGACTTACTAATTTCGGAGCTTTTGTGAAATTAGCAACGGGTGAAGTTGGAATGGTACATATTTCTGAAGTTGCAGCATCCTATGTAAAGGATATTAAGGAATTTCTTTCGGAGGGACAGGATGTAAAGGTCAAAGTTCTGGCTGTGAATGACGCCGGAAAAATAAGTCTTTCTATTAAGCAGGCAGAGCCTAAGCCTGCTGCTGAGAGCAAGGAGTATTCTCCCAGAGGTGAAAAGTCTTTTGAGCGTAAGCCTGCCACAAAATCAAGAAGACCTGCTCCTACATGGCAGGGAAATCACAGGGAGGAAAAGCCTCAGTCTTTTGAGGATATGATGGCTAAGTTTAAACAGACAAGTGATGAACGTCAGGCAGGAATAAAAAAACCTGCCGAATCAAGACGAGGCGGAGCTTCAAGACGAGGCAACAACAATAAATGGTAACTATACGGGAGATTGAGAAATCAGTCTCCTTTTTTTGTCTATATTATTCATTTTTATTTTTCTATTTAGTTTTATTTTGTTATTAATTCGTCTGTTATTTTTTTTACGAATATAGTATAATTTTTAAAGAATTTTAAAGTGATACGAGGTATGGTATGGATTTTTTTCAGTCACAACTATTTATAAGAGCTATGGGGAGCATCGGTTTTATTCTCGGTGTTTCGGCTTTTCAAAGCAACAAGCACAAAATGATAGTATTGACGAAGCTTGGTTCAGAAGCCGCATTTACAATTCAGTATTTTCTTCTCAATGCATATACAGGCTCAATAATGAACTTTGTGGGCGTTATAAGAAATTTAATTTTTTATAAGCTTGTTGAAAAGGGTAAATCAACAAAAATTGCAATGTGGGTATTTTGCGGAGTTTATATTATATCTGCAATTATAACATGGGAAGGACCTACGTCTCTTCTTCCTCTTGTAGGAAAGCTCTGTTCAACAGTTGCTTACAGTATAGACAATCCCAGATATATCAGAATTATCAATATTCCTACCCTTACGATGTGGATTGTTTATAATTGTGTATACGGTGCATGGGAAGGACTTGCAACAGATTCAATAAGTCTCATTTCTGTTCTTATTGCAATGATGAGATATGATATCGTTCCATATTTCAAAAATAAAAAAGCAAATAAAGCTGCGTAAAATGTTTTCTTACAAATAAATAAAAAAGTATTTGACAAATCAAATCGGTTATGATATACTATTGAAGCTACCGATTTCACGGAACATGGAGTAAGCTCGAAAGAGACATCACCTGCCTTGTTCTGAGATGTCGGCGGACAAAAAATTAATGAGGTGAAATTAATGACACAGGCAGAAAAGACCGCTATCATCAAGGAGTATGCTACTCATGAAGGTGACACAGGTTCACCTGAGGTACAGATCGCTGTTCTTACTAAGAGAATCAACGACCTTACAGAGCATCTTAAGGAGCACAAGAAGGATCATCATTCAAGAAGAGGCCTTCTTAAAATGGTTGGTCACAGAAGAAACCTTCTTGCATACCTTCAGAAGGTAGATATCGAAAGATATCGTTCTATCGTTGCAAGACTCGGTCTTCGTAAGTAATTTTCGGAAAACAGGGCGGCAGGCGGCAAATGCGGTTTGCTGCCCTTAATTCAATTTTAATGTACAAATATTCGTCGGACAAGTCTTAAGCATATTTAATGTATAATGTACAATTCAATGTGTATGAAATTTCGTATCTGTTGAATTGTACATTAACAGCGAGAGCTTGTCGGATAAAGAAAAGGAGAAATTTAAATGTTCAATGATTTCAAAGTTTTTGAAACCGAATTTGCCGGCAGACCTCTTAAAGTTGAAGTCGGTAAGATGGCTCAGCTTGCAGCAGGCTCTTGTCTCGTTCGTTACGGCGAAACAGAGGTTCTCTGTAATGTAACTATGGCTGACAAGCCCCGTGAGGGTGTTGACTTCTTCCCCATGTCAGTTGATTTTGAGG
The DNA here is from genome assembly GCA_964454355.1 of uncultured Eubacteriales bacterium. Classification (GTDB taxonomy): domain Bacteria; phylum Bacillota; class Clostridia; order Oscillospirales; family Acutalibacteraceae; genus UBA1081. The sequence goes on from CAYVTA010000046.1 coordinate 8,912, forward strand.
AGAAGCTTTATGCAGTAGGTAAGATCCCCGGTTCTTTCCAGAGACGAGAAGGCAAGGCAAGCGAAAAGGCAACTCTTGCTTCTCGTGTTATTGACAGACCTATCCGTCCTCTTTTCCCCAAGGACATGAGAAACGATGTAGGTGTTGTTGCTACAGTTATGTCTGTTGATCCCGACTGCTCACCTGAAATCACCGCTATGATCGGTGTTTCAATCGCTCTTTCAATTTCTCAGATTCCCTGGGATGGTCCTATTTCAGGTGTATCTCTCGGTTATGTTGACGGTGAATATGTTATCAACCCCACAGCAGAGCAGAGAGAAAGAACAGAGATGTCCGTTACCGTTGCTTCAACAGCAGATCTTGTTGCAATGATTGAAGCCGGTGCTAACGAAATTGATGATGATGTTATGTATGAGGGTATTATGTACGCTCATTCAGTAAACCAGCAGATGGTTGAGTTTATTAAGGGTATTCAGGCTGAAGTTGGTAAACCCAAAGTGGATTTCCCCTCAAATGATCCTTCAGAAGAGCTTTTTGAGGCAATTAAGGCATTCGCAATTGACGATGTTAAGGTAGCTCTTGATACAGACGACAAGAGAATCCGTGATGAGAGACTTCTTCCTATTTATGAGAGAGTTCACGCTGAATTTGACGAGAAATTCCCTGAGGAAGCTGCAAAAATCGACGATTGTCTGTACAAACTTCAGAAGTTTATCGTTCGCCGTTGGCTCCTTGATGAAAACAAGCGTGTAGACGGCAGAGGCATTAATGATATGCGTCCTCTTAACGCACAGGTTGATCTGCTCAGCAGAGTTCACGGTTCCGGTATGTTTACAAGAGGTCAGACTCAGGTTCTTACCGTTGCTACTCTTGGTACAGCAAGAGATGCTCAGCTTCTTGACGGTATTGATGAAGAAGAAACAAAGAGATATATCCATCACTACAATTTCCCCTCATATTCAGTAGGTGAAACAAAGCCCTCAAGAGGCCCCGGCAGAAGAGAAATCGGTCACGGTGCACTTGCTGAAAGATCTCTTGTTCCCGTAATTCCTTCAATGGAGGAGTTCCCTTATACAATCAGACTTGTTTCAGAAGTTCTTTCTTCAAACGGTTCAACATCACAGGCTTCTGTATGTGGTTCAACACTTGCTCTTATGGCAGCCGGTGTACCTATCAAGGCTCCCGTTGCCGGTATTTCCTGCGGACTTATTTCTGAAGGTGACCGCTTTATGACAATGGTTGATATCCAGGGACTTGAAGATTTCTACGGCGATATGGACTTCAAGGTTGCAGGTACAAAGAAGGGTATTACAGCAATTCAGATGGACCTTAAGGTTCACGGTCTTACTCCTGAAATCATCAAGGAAGCTCTTCAGAAGACACATGAAGCAAGAAATCATATTATTGATAATGTTATTTTACCTTGTATCGCAGAGCCCAGAGCAGAACTTTCCAAGTATGCTCCCAAACTTCTTTCAACAAAGATTGATGTTGATAAGATCGGTGATGTTATCGGTAAGCAGGGTAAAGTTATTCAGAAGATTTGTGCAGAGTGCAATTGTAAGGTTGACGTTGAGGAAGACGGTTCTATCTTTATTACCGCACAGGATATTGAAGATGCACAGAGAGCTCTTGATATTATTGAGACAATTGCAAAGGATCCTGAGGTTGGTGCTATTTACAAGGGTGTGGTTACAAGACTTATGTCATTTGGTGCATTTGTTGAAATCGCTCCCGGTAAGGAAGGCATGGTTCACATCAGCCAGCTCGATGTTAAGAGAACTGAGAAGGTTGAAGACTGCGTAAATGTAGGTGACGAGATTATCGTTAAGGTTCTTCCTGTTGATGATCAGGGCAGACTTAACCTTTCCAGAAGAGATGCACTTATTGAAGTTGAAGGTCTTGTTCCCGAAAATGAGCCTGCTGAAAGAAAGCCCAGAAGAGATTTCAAGGGCGGCAGAAGACCCAGAAACAACAGAGATTAATTAAATAATCATTTTGACCGAAGCATTAACAATGTTTCGGTCATTTTTCATGCTTTTTTCTTCAAAAAATGTTTAACTTGCCGCAAAAAAAATATTGAATCTTTCACTTTATTATGTTATATTTATATTTATGTAAAATGCATACACAGGAGGCATTTATTTATGTGTAACTGCAATTGTGAAGGCCCAAAAAGTGACCTTTCAAAGCTTAATGATGTGCTCAGAGAATATGGTGACACAGCAAGCAATCTTATTACAATTCTTCAGAAGGCACAGAGCATTTACGGCTATCTTCCAAAGGATGTAATGTATCATGTTGCTGATAAACTTGGTGTAACTCCGGCAGATGTAATGGGGGTTGCAACTTTTTATTCTCAGTTCAGACTTACACCTATCGGAAAGTATCTTATAATGTCATGTCAGGGGACGGCTTGCCATGTTAACGGCAGTGAGCGTGTACTTAACGCAATGACCGAATATCTCGGAATTGAAAGCGGAGAAACAACTGAAGACGGACTTTTTACTCTTGAAGAGGTTGCCTGTCTCGGATGCTGCTCACTTGCTCCCGTTATTATGATAAACGGCGAGGCATATGGAAATCTTACTCCCGACTCTGCTGTTGAGGTTCTTAAGAATATCCGTCAGAAGGAGGGTAAATAAATGCGTATAGTTATCGGTGAAGGTTCCTGCGGTGTAGCTGCAGGTGCAGGCAAGGTTCACAGTGCTATTGAGGCTCTTATTGATGAAAATGACAGCTTTACACTTGGCAGTACAGGTTGCATAGGTATGTGCTTCCTTGAACCCATTGTTGACCTTTATGAAAATAAAACTCTTCTTAAAAGACTTGTTCGTGTTTCCGAAGAAGATGCACAGGCGATTGTAACTGCTGCAAGAAATAATGACCTTTCCGCTGTTGAACATCTTGTTATTTCTGCTGAAGATGAAGAGTTTCTGTCAAAACAGACAAGAATAGCTCTTCGCCATTGCGGAATTATTGATCCTGTTTCTCTTGAGGATTACCGTGAAGCAGACGGTTATGAGGCTCTTGAAAAAGTACTCAAAACAATGTCTCCGGAAGATGTAATTGAAGAAATTAAAATTTCAGGTCTTGCAGGACGAGGCGGAGCAGGCTTTCCGACGTGGTTTAAGTGGAATGCTGCACGTCAGAGCCAAAGTGATGTTAAATATCTTATCTGTAATGCGGACGAGGGTGACCCCGGTGCATTCATGGACAGAGCTGTTATTGAATCCGATCCGCATTCCCTTATTGAAGGTATGCTTATCGGTGCATATGCTATTGGAGCCGGGGAAATGATAGTATATGTGAGAGCTGAATATCCTCTTGCAATTACACATCTTGAAATCGCCATTGAGCAGGCAAGAAAAGCTAACCTCTTGGGTAAAAACATACTCGGAACAGACTTTTCCTGCGATATGCGAATTAAGGCGGGTGCAGGAGCATTTGTATGCGGTGAAGAAACTGCTCTTATTGAATCACTTGAAGGCAAAAGAGGTATGCCTCGTCTTAAACCGCCATTCCCTGCACAGAAAGGTTATATGGACGAGCCTTCTAATATAAACAATGTTGAAACATTTGCTAACGTAGCGTGGATAATGAATAACGGCGGCGAAGCTTTTGCTGCTATGGGTACAGAAAACAGCAAGGGAACGAAGGTTTTTGCTCTCACAGGTAAAATTCGTAAAGGCGGTCTTGTGGAGATTCCAATGGGTAAAACTCTCCGTGATGTAATTTACGGTATTGGCGGCGGTATTCGTGACTCAAAGGAATTTAAGGCTGTTCAAATGGGTGGCCCCTCCGGAGGATGTATACCTGCTGAATTGCTTGACACAGTTATCGATTATAAAGCTCTTGCCGCAACAGGTGCAATCATGGGCTCCGGCGGTATGGTTGTTATGGATGAACGCACCTGTATGGTAGGCATGGCAAAGTTTTTTCTCGATTTTACAGCTCTTGAATCCTGCGGTAAGTGTGTTCATTGCCGTATAGGTACTCAGCGAATGCAGGAAATTCTCAGCCGCATCGCAAAAGGAGAGGGTAAACAAGGTGATATTGAGCTGCTTGAAGAGCTTTGTGTTGCAATCAAAGACGGTGCTCTTTGCGGTCTCGGGCAGACAGCTCCAAACCCTGTTCTTACAACAATCAGATATTTCAGAAATGAATATGAAGCACATATAAATGAAAAGAAGTGTCCTGCAAAGGAATGTGCTGAACTGCTCACATATTCTATTGATGCAGATAAATGTAAAGGTTGTACTCTTTGTGCAAAGAAATGTCCTGCGAAGGCAATCAGCGGTGAATTAAAGTCTTCTCATGTAATAAATCCCGATATTTGTATTCGTTGCGGTCAGTGTATCAATACCTGCCGTTTCAATGCAATAAATGTTGAGTAAGGAGGCGGCAGAAATGGAGCAAATAAAAATTAGTGTTAACGGTATTGAAATGACCGGGAACAAAGGCGATACAATACTTAATATTGCCGCTGCAAACGGTGTTGAAATCCCAAATCTTTGTTATAATAAAAACCTTAAGATATACGGAGCTTGCGGTCTTTGTCTTGTTGAAGGTGAAGGAATGCCAAAGCTTATGCGTGCTTGTGCAACTGTTGCCGCTGACGGTGCAGTTTACAGCACACAGACTGAAAGAGTAAAAAAGGCAAGAAGAATTGCTCTTGAGCTTATTATGAGTGATCATGATGGCGATTGTGTTGCACCATGTTCACTTAATTGCCCTGCGAACACTAATGTGCAGGGCTATATCAAACAGATTGCTCTCGGCAATGACAGAGAAGCTGTCCGTATTATAAAGGAAAAGATACCTATTCCGGCTTCTATCGGCAGAGTTTGTCCCCATCCGTGCGAGTCTAACTGCCGCAGAAGACTTGTCGAGGAACCTCTTTCAATCGCTTATCTCAAAGCTTTTGCTGCTGATAGAGATTTAGCTTCCGAATCTCCTTATGTTCCTGAAGTTGAGAACAACAGCGGGAAAACTGTTGCAGTTATCGGCGGCGGACCTGCAGGCTTAACTGCTGCATATTATCTTTGTATTGCGGGCCATGATGTTACTGTTTATGATGCAATGCCTGAAATGGGCGGTATGCTCCGTTACGGAATCCCTGAATACAGACTTCCAAAGGCTATTCTTAAAAAGGAAGTCGATGCCATTGCCAATCTCGGAGTAAAAATGAAGAATAATGTCAAAATCGGTAAGGACATATCTTTTGATGAAATAAGAAAAAGTGCAGATGCAGTTCTTGTTACCGTAGGTGCATGGAAAGGCAGCAATATCGGCTGTAAGGGTGAGGATCTTGAAGGTGTCCTCAGCGGTATTGATTTTCTGCGTGATGTTAATATGGGCAATATTCCCGATATCGGTAAGAATGTTGCTGTTGTAGGCGGCGGAAACACAGCGATGGATGCCTGCCGTACCGCTGTCAGATGTTCAGCTGAAAATGTATATGTTATCTATCGACGCACAAGAGCTGAAGCTCCTGCCGAAGATATTGAAATTGAGGAAGCAATCGAAGAGGGAGTGCAGTTCCTTTTTCTCACAAATCCTGATGAGATTATCGGTGAAAACGGAAAAGTTAAGGAAATCAGACTTCAGGTCATGGAGTTAGGTGAACCCGATGCCTCCGGCAGAAGAAAACCTGTACCTGTTGAGGGACAGTTTAAGACTCTTTCTGTTGATACTGTCATATCTGCAATCGGACAAAAATGTAATCCTGATGGATTTGATGCTGTTGCGTTGACAAACAGAGGTACGATTATCGCTGATGACACTACGGAAATGACTAATCTTGACGGTGTATTTGCTGCCGGTGATGCAACAAACAGAGGTGCATCAATTGCAATTGATGCTATTGCCGAAGCAAACAAAGCTGCAAGAGCAATAAACGCATATCTTTTAGGTATGCCTATGGATTTCCGTAAGCCTTATTATTCAAAGAAAAATGTAACAGCAGAAATGCTTGCTGATCATGCAAAGAAAGCAAGAGCTGTTATGTCTGTGAAAGATCCTGCTGAAAGAAGCAAGTGCTTTGATGCCGTTATCAATGGCTTTACCGTAGTACAGGCAAGGGAAGAAGCAAAGCGTTGTCTTGAATGCGGATGTCACGATTTTGAGGAGTGCAAGCTTATTCGCTACGCTAATAATGAGCCGATAAATCCCGAAAAGCTCGCAGGTAAAAAACACAGTTGCTTTAAAGAACAAAAACTTGTTACTATTGAAAGAGATCAGGGTAAATGTATTCTCTGCAATCTTTGTGTTCGAACCTGTAAAGAGGAAGCAAAACAAGGCATTTTAGGGCTTGTGGGTAGAGGATTTAAGACTGTAATAAAGCCCGAATTTGAAAATGCGGATATGATTTTTGTATGTAAAGACTGTAAAAAGTGTACAAATATTTGCCCCACAGGAGCGTTGAAAATAATAGGTTGATACAATAAAAAAACGGTCAAATTTTTACATATGAACAAATTGTTAATAATGCTCGAAAAGTATTGAAAAAAAATGACCAATATGATAATATTATTTCTGTTCTGAATACGAAAATCAAAAATAGAGGTTTTTGTAAAAAAAATTTGGAGGTTGAATTTCATGAACAAACAGAAGATCATGTCTTGGATTGTTTCTGCAGTACTTGTTGTTTCTGTTAGCCTTGCAGTTAGCCTTTTCGCTATTGCCGGCGGCGTTACAATGCACTCCGCTGAGGATGCATCTGCTGAGTATGAAACAGTTGAAGATGCAACAGCAGAAGATGTAACAGCAGAGGATGTATCAGTAGAAGACGAGTCAGCAGAGGATGTTCCCGCAGAAGATGAGTCAGAAACAGACATTCCCGCAGAAGATGAGTCAACAACAGACGCTCCTGTAGAAGATGAGTCAACAACAGCTCCCGCTGATGATGACGAGACAACTACAGCTCCCGCTGATGATGACGAGACAACAACAGCTCCCGCTGATGATGACGAGACAACAACAGCTCCTGCTGATGATGACGAGACAACAACAGCTCCTGCTGATGATGACGAGACAACAACAGCTCCTGCTGAAGAAGACTCAACAGACGCTCCTGTTATCGTTGAGATTATTCTTGTTGATGGTGTAGAAATGGTTGTAGACAATGCAAACAAGCTTGTTTATGTCCGTGATTGCAAGACAGTTGCTGATGTAGTTGCTATGTGTGCTAATGAAGTTGTAGTTGATAAGGCTGATGCTGAATCAGATTATGTTGGTACAGGCAGCACAATCAAGGTTGCTGTTGAAGGTGGTTATGAG
>CAYVTA010000047.1:0-16166 GCA_964454355.1 uncultured Eubacteriales bacterium
ACACATTCGACAAAACACAGACCTCCTTGTAAAATGGTATTACCAAATACAAGGAGGTCATTTTTTATGTTTAATAAGAAAACCAAACTGAAGCTCACGGATTTTGAAAAAAATCCTGATGCACATCCGTTGTTTCACAGTGACAGAGGATTTCAGTACACAAACAAAACCTTCCATAACAAATTAGTTGAAGCCGGAATGAGACAGAGTATATCAAGAGTCGGAAGATGTATAGATAACGGACCTATGGAAGGCTATTGGGGACTACTTAAATCAGAAATGTATTATCTGAAAAAGTTTTATTCAGAGCAGGAACTGACAGAAGCAATTGAAAATTATATAGAGTTTTACAACACAAAAAGATACCAATTAAAACTTCATTGTATGACACCAATGGAATACCACGCAGCTTACGCAGCGTGAAAAATTCACATTCCTCCTGTACAGGAGGAATGGAAATAGATGGATAAACTACTATTTTTATTATTTCGTGTGTCTACTTGACAGGGAGCACATCACGATCGGCGGGGATGTTATTATTTATTATATCAATCTGTTACAAAATTCTCCATTTTTGCTGCATAATTTTGCATGGCTTATCTTCACTGACTGTTGCATAAAAAACAGTAATCAGCGTTCCGTCATCGAACTCAATTGTTGAAGGATATCCTATATCACCACTGGCGGTGTTTTCGTAAATACGAATATTTTTTTTCCAACTTTTTCCGCCGTCAAGACTTATCATTGCCATAATTCCATAGGGCTGTTTTCTTCGTCCGTAAGTTGAAAGGAGAATACCGGAGCTTAATTGAATAAGATGCGGCGGAGCTCCGTCGGTTTCGTCAAGAAGCATTTCAGGTGCTGACCAGGTTTTGCCTTTATCATAGGAAACAGACTGAAAAACAGTAAGCATTTCGTCATTCTCTCCCCTGATATGACAGATAAGTTTTCCGTCAGGCAATTCAATCATATAAGGCTCACAAAGCTCGATTCTGTCATCATCAATTGTAATTTTGCCTACAAATTCAGTTTCACCGGTTTCCGTATTGACACTGACTATTTCAATTCCGTCTCTATAATTGCGAAAATTGTTTCCTGCCCACAAAACAGTACCGTCTCTGAGCTGAATGGGTCCGTGCGGAGATGTTACAGGTGATGAAAAAATTTCGCCGAAAGTGATTCCGCAATCGTGGCTGATGCGAAAATTTGAGCCGAGATATTTTTCTTCATCCTCTTTTGTGATCGTATCTATGTATTTCTGCACATATTCATTTTCTTTATTGTAATGTCTCTGCATGTCTGCTGAATTATTGAACGATGTTATGATTACACCTTTTTCACCAAATGTACATAAGCCTGCATCCCTGTCATCAAGAGGAGTATCTATTACGGGTGCAGGTAAGGTATAGGTTTCACCACCGTCAAAACTGTAAGAGATTACCGTTTTACCAAAGGGACAGATGTGTTCAAGTCGAAACCCCGATGCTCCTACGGCAATTTTTCCGTCCTGCAAAAGGGCAACGGTAGGCCAGGCAAAATATCCGTGATGACTATCCGGATTTGACATAATCGTTTTCGGTTTTCCTATAAGCTTAATATTCATATAATCATCTCCTTTTTTATTGTACAAGAAACCATATATTTTTTCAAGAACAATTGCGTTGTTCGATGAGGGTAGAGGAAGTCCTTCCATTTATTAGTCTACACACCAATTCAGTGAAAAAAATGTTAACTCGCATTTATAATGCAATGTCAAAAAAACATCCCCATCAAGCATCGGTGGGGATTAGTTGTTATATTGAGGTTTTCAAGTGATCATAAACAGTAAAATTAAACACTGAAAAAAACCTGTGCCATGCACACTTTCTTTATTTTTTATTCATCATAGGTTCATCAGTGCGGTTCAGCAAATAATCAACGCTTACATCATAAAAATCCGCAAGCATTATCAAAACTGCGGTGGGCAAGTCGTTTTCACCCGTCTCATATTTTGAGTACCCCGTTTGCGACATACCAAGCATTTTTGCCACTTGAGTTTAATTTAAATCTTTATCTTCTCTTAAATCACGAATACGTCTATACATAATATCACCCTAAATTAGTATATGTTAACCTGTTTTAGGGTATTGACATTTAATCTGAAATAGGTTAAAAAAAGAAAGGAGATGTTTTTTATGGCAAGAAAGGCAGAAGGAATTGGTAGCGGTGTTGGTTTGGCGGCAGGTGCGGCAGCTGGTGCAAAAGTTGGTGCAAGTATTGGCATCGCAGTAGGCGGTCCTGTAGGTGCTGTTGCCGGAACTGTACCTTGTGCAATAGTTGGAGGAATTATTGGACTGCTCAGTGGTAACAAAATCGGAAGCGAAATTGACCGCAAACAAGAATGAAAATGATTTTGAAAATAAACGATTACGATATTTAAAACCAACTCATACATTTGCGGCCTGCCACACAGACAGCTGTCATGGATATGAAGTAATTAAAACTTTACAAGTAAGTTAACCCCACTGAGCAATCGGTGGGGATTGTATTTTTGAGGCGGATAATGTATAATTATTGCGAAGCTGTCAGGGAGGCAACACAAAATGAACATTTTATCAATCGGAAACAGTTTTTCGCAAGATGCACAAAGGTATTTGCATAGTATTGCAAAGGCTGACGGTGTTGAACTTAATACATTTAATCTTTTTATCGGAGGATGTTCTCTTTCACGACACTACAGAAATATGTTAAGTGAGCAAGAAGTATATACTCTTGAGATGAATGGCGAGAGCACCGGCTTTAAAGTATCATTAAAAGAAGCACTACTGAATCGGGATTGGGATATTATTACCATTCAGCAAGTCAGCAACGAATCTCCCTATTATGACACCTATCAGCCTTATCTTAACAGTCTTGCAGACTATATAAAGACTTGCGTGCCAAAAGCAGTAATTGCTGTTCATCAGACATGGGCATATGAGCAGGACAGCTACCGCTTGAATACAGAATTGGGATATAGCAATCATACGGATATGTTTAATGATATCAAAAAATCATACAACAAGGCGGCCGATGAAATTAATGCAGATTTCATAATACCTTCAGGTGAAGTTTTTCAGCAACTTATTGCTGCCGGTATAGAAAAGTTGCATCGTGATACATTTCACGCAAGCCCGGGACTCGGCAGATATGCACTCGGATTGCTATGGTATGCCGTTATAACAGGCAATAACATAAAAAACAACACTTTTGTGTCTACAGATGAAGAGGTTACTCCAAGTCAGATAGAAATTGCTAAAAAATGTGTTGAAGAAGTCCTTGCAAACTAATTTAAAATCAAAAAGTGTGCCCATCGAGCAATTGAAGTGACAAAAAAATCAGACAAATTTTTGAAATAAATTCTGTTGTACAAAAGTTTAATTGATTCATTCAGAGAATATGAATATATGAAAAACAAATTTTCAAAAAAGGATATTTTTATTTTCACACTTATGGGCTGTACAGCAATACTTATTACTGTTGTGGGAATATATTTTCAGCAGAGTTTTCTCAGAATACTGCCTTTGTATAATTCATTGGTGATAGGTATGCTCCAATCCCGTGTAAACCGTTATGCAAGCCTTATGGGCAGTATCAACTCATTGCTTTACGGAGTTGTTTACTGCTATTACAGTCTTTACGGTTCGGTATTTTCGGCAGTTTTGTTTTCATTTCCGATTCAGCTTCTGACATTTATCCGTTGGAACAAAAATAAATGGGAGCATTCCACTGTGCTTCGCAAAATGAATATGAAGCAGAAAATTCTTCTTACAATCGGCTATTTGATCGTACTGGTAGTTATGTGGATCGTGCTTCCACTCATCGGTTCGGAATATGTTTTTCTTGACAGTGCGACCAATCTGCTGGGCATAATCATCTATTTTCTGACGATGTTTGCCTATGTTGAATACACTTTCTTAATGCTTATAAACGGAATTATCGGTATAATTCTGTATATAACAATGCTGAAAGACACTCCCGAAACAGCCACGTATCTGATTTTTTCTGTATATTCTTACATATGCACTATTTTTGCATTCTTTCAGGCAAGAAAGCTGTATGCAAACCAACAACGAATTGAAAACGAGACTGAAATACAACAAACCGCAAAATAGTTTAACAAACAAATCAAAGCCTATACCATTTTAGAGGTATAGGTTTTTTGTTATTGAAAAAACACTCAAATATATGCTATAATGTATTTAATAATTATCAGGAGAAAGCATATGAACGGTTTAACAAGACGAGAAAAGCTTATAACAGATATTGAAACAGTTTCACAAATTCTGAACAAATCAAAGATACTTCATTTGGGACTGGTTGACGGCGATGAACCTTATGTCATCCCGATGAATTATGGTCACACCATTGAAGGCGACAAAATTACTATATGGTTACACGGAGCAAAAAGCGGCAGAAAATACGACATCATCAAAAAAAATCCCAAGGTTTTCTTTGAAATGGAATGCGACATTGAGCCATTTGAAGGAGAAGTAGCTTGCAAATACGGAATAAGCTATTCATCCCTTATGGGCAAAGGAATAGCCACGATTGTGGAAGATATAGAAGAAAAAAAGGTAGCACTTTCAATTCTTATGCAGACTCAGACAGAAAAAAATTTCCAATTCAACGACAAATTAGCATCAGTCGTAGGCATCATAAGAATTGATGTTTCTGACTATACCGCAAAACATCGCCCCGCTCCGGGAAAATAATAATTTCACATTCTCATCGAGCAGTCAGTGGGAATTTTTTGTCTTCACTCATTTAATATTTATTCTTATAGAGTTATAAATTGAATATCTTAAAAAAATCCGTCTATCGCATTCTTACGACAGGCGGATTTTTATTGATTATACAAGAAATCAAAGCTTATGTGTATTTTGTTTTAATTAGCGAATTTTGCATTTTCATAAAGAGCTTCAATTTCATCAAGGTGACTATAGTTATCAGCTTGAGCGAGAAGCTTTTTAGCGTCAAGATACGGCTTTGCAGCACGGTAAAAGATTGAATTAAGTTGTGTGGCCTTTTTGATTTCTGCTGCAATTTCTTTCTTTGTTTTCTGAAAAGATTTAACCTCAATTTTAAGTCTTGAAATTTCGCCCTTGTCGTTTGCCTCTCTTGCATTTTTCAAAGCCTTGAGTGCATCGTGAAGCTTGAGCTCAAACTCATCCTCTGCTTTAAAAAGCTTATCAAAAACAGATGAATCAAATTCCTCTATACCGTTAGGATAATATCTATTAATAGCTTTCTTTGCGACCTTGGTGTTCTCAAGCTGCATGAGTGCGTTTCTGCGAAGCTCCTTTTCCTTGTCAGTGCTCTTGGGCATTGCCTTTGCAGCTTTTTTACTTGGAAGTTCAACAGTCATATAACCGTTAAGACCTGCGGAAACAATTTTCTCGGCATGACTCAAAGCAGCTTGACCCTGCTCGGTAGTAAATCTTGAAAGCTCATCCATTACTCTTTTTGCAATGATTATTTTCTCATTATGCTCAATAGCTTGTTTGTATTCTGCTTTAGCGGATTTAATAAGCTCTTTATTCTTTGTTTTCTTTACATCTGCAATAGCAGCTTTATTCACTGCTACAGGCTCTTCATTGCAATATTCTCTTGCATCTTTTATAATTTCTACAGTTTCAATCAGTTTTTCATCTTTAAGAACGCCGTAACCGTAATCCTCAAAAAGAGCACGTATTTTTAGAACGCTGACCATTCCTTTTTGGTCAACCTCTTTCAAGTCATAGAAGAATAAAGGAATTACATTAAGTACTGCACCCACAACGGAAGCAATAATAAGAACTGTGCTTATCTGAATAAAATAATCCTTATCGTAAAGCACATCATAAATCTGCGTATAACCCAAAGAAGCGGCAACCGTTTCATTAAGACCTGCTTTTTCATAAATAGCAGGAAGCACAGAGCTTGTTGCAAGAGTTATAACATTTCCTATCAGACCTACGGCAGCAAACATACCGTCAATTCTCTCACCTGTAATGTACTGCTGATAGTCACGGATATCAGCCTGAATACTCGGATTCAGAAGATGCCCGAGCGAAGTAATGAACTGATTAACAAAGGTGCAGATAAGAAGAAGCCATATTATACTCGGCTTTCCTGTCATTCTGACTATCGGAAGCATTCCGGCGATAAGAAAAGCATTGAGAACATTTGAAAAAACAAGTATTTTTTTCTTGCCGTACTTTCTTATCAGGAACGGTGCTGCGATATTGTTCCAAAAGCTGGCATTACCGGCAATTGCAGTTATAATAGAATATTGAGCGGCGGTACAAGCTCCTTGGTAGTTATACATCCACCCCATAATATTACCGAAGGAACTCTCAAGGAAGCCGAGCCAACCGGCAAGGGATATAACCCAGAAATACTTATTTTTTGCAACAGCTCTCAGAGCATCCATAAACTTTATCTGTATAACATGAGTTTTTGCCTGAACGATTTTTTCTTCTGTATTAACATAAGCAAGCATTGAAATAACAAAGCCTACCAGAAGCATCGGAGGAAACAGCACACGATAAACCCTTAAATCATAAAGAGTATTTTCACCCGTTATGAGCTTTGCAACGATAGGGAGAAAAATACTTGCAATTGATGGAGACAAATTTTCAATAACGCTTCTTACAGAAAGCACATCAGAACGTTCGATACTGTTGGGAGAAAGCACATAAACAAGGCTGTCATATGCATCGTTATAAAAATTATAGAAAAATTGAAATCCTATATTGCAAGCAAGCACAACCGCACATTTCCAAAACATCGTCATACTTTCATAAGGAGCCATAATGAAAATAATACCTATAATAACTGTGGGAATACCCATAGTTATAAGATAAGGCCTGTATTTACCCTTCATTGAACGGGTATTGTCTATCATTTTAGCTCTTAGGGCAGTAAGGGGAAAACCTGAAAGAATGCTGATTATGTAAATCACATAAATATTTGATGGGCTAATACCAATGGTGTTGCCGATAAGCGTATTACCCACAGAAATGATCATCTGATTTACGCAGTAATAAATGAATTTCTGTCCTATACCGCCGACAGAAAGGGAGATTATTTCCTTAAAGCTCATATATCTGCCCTGAGGCGGAGTTTTCCAATGAGCTTTAAATGAATTAAGAAGAGATTTCACTTTTTCCATTTATTTCACGCTTTCTTTATTTTTTTATTCAATTGCCAAATCATTTATATTAAGTCTATTCTTCGTGTGTATACAGATACAATTGTAACAATTCATATAATTCGTTTTCAGCAACCTCTCTAACCATACAATACCTCTACAATTCTTTTTTATAATTATATCACATTAGTTTGACTTTTTCTACCTATTTGATGCGAAATGCAGCAGAAAGGTATTTTCTTATTGCCCTTTTATTTTCATTCCCACCCCTTTTCAAAAATCCAACTTAAAAAATGGACATTTCAAGGCATAACCTTAGGAGGATTGGTTCCTAAAGTTTATTGAAGGCGGTCATATATTAAAAAACATGGTGAATCAGCCTTTGTAGAGCTGACACGGTTTTCAAATCACACAACAATATTTGATTAATACAATTTTTTTAATTTGTCAAAAAAAACATTAATAAGCAGCTGTTATTTTATTGACATCTGAAGATTTTTTTGATATTATTCAATAAAAATTAATTGGAAAGAAGGAGTAAAAATGGAGTCACTTTTTGATTCTTTTTTGGACTTTGATCTTAGTGTATTTCAATGGATTCAAAGTATTCAAAACGATTTTCTTGATATACTTATGGTCGGAATTACAACATTGGGCAACGCAGGTATAATTTTTATTATTCTCGGCTTTGTGCTTTTGTTTTCAAAAAAATACCGCAAAGCGGGACTTACGGTTCTTGTTGCTCTTATTATAATGCTCCTTTGTAATGACATTTTTCTCAAAGATTTATTTGCAAGAATCAGACCCTTTAACCTATTTGAATCAAACCCTGAAAAATATGCAGCTTGGGGCACAGAATATATTTTCCCTGGTCTTGTATACAAACCTTCAAGCTACTCTTTCCCATCGGGACACTGTGCATCAGCCTTTGCTGCGGCGGTTGCAGTGCTGTGGAATGACAGAAAAGTAGGCATTCCCACTATGATTTTTGCGGCAATAATGGGCTTCTCCAGAATATACGTTCAGGTGCACTACTGCACTGATGTCATCGGAGGAATAATAATCGGAACGATTTGTGCTCTGATTGCTGTTCTTATCGTTAAATTCCTTTTCCCCGTTGCAGACAATGCTTTCGACAAGCTATTCAGCAAGATTAAAAAAGCTCATGCAAAAAAAAAAGAATAATTAGCACTAACTTTCAAAAAACCTACATATGATTCATGCTAAATGCCGTTCTTTCCTCTGCAACTTTTCGCAGAGGAATTTTTTACTAAACATATTTTAAGATTCTGTTCATAAAATGATACCTTAACTTCTGCTGTTTACCGTGCTATAATCATATCAGAGGCCTCGGAAAACAACTTTAAAAGGTGATGAGCATGAATAACATATTTACAGAAAACCTCAAAAAATTCCGTCTTGCAAAGGGCTTTACTCAGGAGCAGGTTGCGGACAGATTAAACATTAACACTCAAACAGTTTCCCGTTGGGAGTGCGGAACAACTCTGCCCGATGTTCTGACTCTGCCCGAACTTGCAAGGCTTTATGAAGTAACGGTTGATGATTTTTATAAGAAAAGCACAGTTGCCTATGACAACTACGCTCAGCGTCTTGCTTCTGTCTATGAAGATTCACATGACCCGGAGGATTTTATGCGTTGCCGCATTGAGTACCAAAAGCTGATAAAAGAAGGTAAGCTTTCAACAGAGGATAAGTGGCTTTACGGCTGGATTCATATGTGTATGATGAATTGTTGTAAGGATGTTGCGGAAGAATGGTATGAAAAAGCCGTGAACGATAACCCCGAGGATGATCCGAATAATTATCAGCTTGCTTGTATGCAGAGAATGAATTTTTATTTTAAGACGGGCAAGGGTGACAAAATTATTGCGGAACAAACCGAAAAAGCAAGGTCAAACCCCGACAATCCGAGAGAAATCGACAACCTTATCATCGCTATGAGTTATGCCGAAAAATATGATGAGTCATATACCGTTTTCAAGGATGCAATTAAGAAGTTCCCCGATGACTGGCGGATGTGTATTCACGGCGGTGATATCTGCAAATGGCTCAAGAAATATGATGAAGCATTGAAATATTATGATAAAGCAGGCGAAATCGGCACATATTTCTGCGATGAGCTTTATTGCAAAGCGATCTTATATGAAGATTTAGGTAATTACGAAAAATCGCATGATATGTATATGGAAATTGCCGAAACACTTCGTAGGCGTGGATATGATGTTGAAGCTGATATGGCAGAGGAAAGTGCAAAAGAAGTCAAAAAGAAGATTAAGCAATAAAATCAAGCTGTCCGAAAAGTTTTTTGTTGTGTTTTATGTCTGATTGTGTTATATTAGCATTGAATAATAAGAAAAAAGGATGTTTAAATTGAAAATTCAAAAACTTCTCAACAAACCTTTATGTATCAGTCTGCTCGGATGTGCATTTATTTACGGACTTATTCTTCCCTTCTGTTGGGGAAATGATCCCACATTACCTACAGGTACAATATCCCTTTTGTGTGAAGACCGAAAAATATTCTTTTGGATATGGGGACTGTTGGGAGCAGGCAGCATAATTCTGAACATACAGTATATGTACAGAAAATTCAACTCTAAAAACAAATTTTTAAACACTCTCTGCATTTTAGCATTAATGAGCATATTGGGAGTTGCATTGACATTGGATCACAGCACAGACTCTTGGAATCCGAAAAGAATTGCTCATTGGGTTGCAACAGGCTGCTTTGTAGTTTTTATTATAGCTGCGATTGCATTGTTTTTCCTTATAAACATCAATAAGTATAAACGATTTGGCATATTAACTGCCTGTTCATTTGGAATACTTGCCACATTTTTATTTATGTTTTTAGTCATAGGCAAAAGCGGACTAATGGAAATGATCCCGCTGGCAATGATGGAGATTTTTCTGTTCGTTGTTAATTTTACGCCTGTCGGAAAAGTCATACCTAAAAAATAAATTTATACATACTAAAAAGGTGCCGTCAAGACAGCACCTTTATTTTTTTGATTTTACCAACTTTTATTCAAAGAGCATCAGCTTTTTTCTTCCAAACCGAATATTCTTTGGAAGCGTCAGAAAACTCAAGATAATGCTTTTTTGAGTTTATTGCCTATCATAAAACATCATTTCACTGTTCAAATATAAATTCATTCTTTTTGGCTTTGACTGATTTTGTTAATAAATTTCTAAATGGATGAAATGTTTTTTAGTCAAGCTCAAGAATTTCTGCTATAGGACCTGCAAAATCTTTAGCTATAAAAGGTAAGCATTTACCGTTTTTAAGCACACCGGAGAACAGCAATCCCTTAATATCGTTTGACATCTGGAACTTGGAAATTGTATGTATAAGCAACTGTTTCTTATCCTCATTTTTAAGGTATGTACAATCTTTTACAGTTATGTTGATTGTTTCGGTTGCATTAGCAACAACTGAAACTTCCAATGTTTTACCCACTTTTTTAATATCAGCGGCAGCTTTCTTTCCACCAACCTTTACAGATACTTTACCATCAGTAATGTCCCTAAACTTAACAACAAAAGTTCTGTTTTCAGGAACCACACTTCCGTCGCCTTCAGCTTTAGCAATCTTAAAGCTGACGCTGTTATCCTTTTCGGCAACGGTAAAGACTGTTTTAAGGTATTCACCGTTCTGATAAGAAAGTGTATCGCCGTCGTCCTCATAAAGAGTAAACGTATTATTACCTCTGTAAACAAGAAGCTCTATGGTTTCAGGATTGGAACAGTCATTTGTCCTGTCGTTAGCACTCATGGGAATAATCGAGCCTTCTTTTGCGAGTACAGGAATCGTCTCCATATCACGGTACATTTTAACAAAACGATTACCGCTGTAAATTCTGCCCGTAAAAATATCAGTATATCTTCCCTCCGGAATCCATACATTAACACCTGCAAGGTTTGTCTTTGCTGAAGTATGCTCTGTAACAGGTGCTACAATAAGCTCCGTTCCGAAGAAAAATTCATTTCTGCAATTATATGAATTTTCATCCTCGGGATAAACATAATACATAGGCTCACAAATAGCTCTGCACTGAGTATGAGTGCGGTAGTTCATTGTGTAGATATAAGGAAGAAGCTTATGTCTTAAACGAAGGGCATCTTTTGCAATTTTGGCAACAGAGCCGTTGCTGTTCCAGGGTTCCTTGCCCATAAATTCATTATTTGAAGAATGAAGACGCATAACAGGGCTGAACACACCAAGCTGAACCCAACGCAAATATAATTCATCATCTTTTTTACCCATACAGTGACCGCCGATATCGTGGCTCCACCATGGATAAGCAATATTTGATGCAGTTGCAGTAAATCCGGGCTGAAAGTCAAGACTTTTCCATGTCTGGGTGGTGTCACCGCTGAATCCTAAAGGATAGCGCTGACTGCCTGCACCGCAAAAACGGGAAAGAATAAGCGGTCTATGGTTATCCTTTGCATTATCAAGGAAATGATAATGATTCAGTGCCCAAAGCGGATCAAGCCCGGGGACCTTCGTTTCAGTACCCTGCTGCCAATCTATCCACCAGAAATCCACGCCCATTTTTTCATACGGATGATGAAGGATATCAAAATAGTTTTCTGTGAATTTTTTATCAGTAATATCAAATTCTACAGGTTGTTTTTCCTCAGGATCCTGCCCCATTGCATTACACATATCTGCATACTGATCTTCAAACCAGCGAACACCCATTGAGGGGTGAAGATTGAAAGTAACGTGATAGTTGTCATCCTTCAGTTTTTTTATAAAGCCCTCGGGATCAGGGAAAAGTTCAGTATTAAAGCTATAACCTGTCCAGCCTGCTGACCAAAAATCATAAATATATTCCCATAAATTATCATGCTTGCTGACCTTGTGGCTATCTTTTCCGAATTTTTCCTTAACCTTTACCCAATGCCAATCCATGTCAACTGTGGCAACGGTTATAGGGATCTCTTCCTCTCTAAATTTATCCATAAGAGAAAGATACTCTTCCTGCGAATATGCTTTATATCTGCTCCACCAGTTGGAAAGAGCATATCTGGGAATAAGAGGTACTTTACCTGTCAGCTTATACAAATCAGTGGTTGCACCGATATAGTCGTTGCCGTATGCAAAGTAATATTTATCTGTTTCCTTATATTCTCTGGGAAGAATGGTTCCATCCGGCTTTAAAACAAGAGTAGCACTGTCATCAAGAACAGCAACACCGTTTCTTGAGCATACACCGTCATTAAGCTTGATAATACCTGCAGTGATGTCAAGAGTACGGCAGGTTCCCTTAAGATTGCCGGAAGTATAGTCTGTCACATTTCTGCCATCGCTGAGTTTAATGCGGAGCATTTTCTGTGCCTTGAGAGAATAGTAGAAGCTTACCTTCTCAGTTACTATCTCTATAGTATCGTTTGATTCATTAACTCTGAATTTAGGCTTATCAAAATCACGGAACCATACACTTTGGGTCGGTTCATCGCAAAACTTGCTCTCTGCCTGATTTTCAACTCGAAGAAGACAAGGCGAAATAAGAGTAAATCTTACATTGTTGCGAACAATCGTGTGGCTATCATACCCAACGGGAGAGCAATCAATTTTAAATCTCTGTGAAAACTGTTCCATAATAAATATACTCCTTTTGCTATAAAAATCTTTCTCTGCATAATTCAGCAAAGTCAATAAAGCACAGCGACATTGCACTGTGCATTAAGTTATTGTTTATCAAACAATTCTGCCGTTGTAGTGGCAAGAGATGCAAGTCCCTGAAGCTCAGAAGGAATGATTATCTTTGTTGCCTTTCCGTCTGCTGCTGCAGCAAACGCATCAAGGCTCTTGATTGTAAGAACTTCCTTGGTAGGTGTGGAATCATTAAGGAGCTTAATACCTTCTGCCTTTGCCCTCTGAACAGCAACGATAGCTTCAGCTTCACCTTCAGCCTCACGGATTTTTGCTTCTCTGATAGCTTCAGCGTGAAGAATCGCAGCCTGCTTTTCACCTTCTGCAGCAAGAATTTGAGATTCCTTCTGTCCTTCTGCAACAAGAATCTTACTTGCCTTCTCACCTTCAGCACGAAGGATAGCTTCACGGCGTTCACGTTCTGCCTTCATCTGCTTTTCCATTGCGTCCTGAATTTCTTTAGGCGGGAAAATATTTTTAAGCTCAACACGATTCACCTTAATGCCCCATGGATCGGTAGCTTCGTCAAGGATGCCTCTGATTTTTGCATTAATTACATCTCTTGATGTAAGTGTGTGGTCAAGCTCCATTTCACCGATGATGTTACGAAGAGTTGTTGCAGTAAGATTCTCAATCGCCGCAACAGGATGCTCAACACCGTAAGTGAAAAGCTTGGGATCCGTGATCTGATAAAAAACAACTGTATCTATCTGCATTGTAACATTATCTTTTGTAATAACAGGCTGCGGGGGAAAATCTGCAACCTTTTCCTTAAGAGAAACAATTTTTGCGATTTTCTCCATAAAAGGCACTTTAACATGAAGTCCTGTCTGCCATGTGCATTTGTAAGCACCCAGTCGCTCAACAACATATGCTTTTGACTGAGGAACAATTTTGATATTGGAAACAATAAGAATAATTATTGCCAAAAGAAGTATTGCTAAAAGAATGATTGCTGGCATAATAAAATCCTCCTTAGATATTATCTGATTTTTCAACAATAAGTTTTACGCCGCTGATTTGAAGAATTTTCACTTTTCCCCCCACATCTACCGTAGAGCCGTCTAAAGTTCTTGCGGTCCAAACCGAGCCACATACTTTTACTAGTCCGGTTTCGTTTACGTTATCTATTTTATCCGTAACGACACCGATTTTTCCTATCACCATATCAGCATTGGTAGGCTCAGCTTTTTTATTCACCAATTTTCGTACAAGAGGTCTTGTAACAGCAACGGCAATTGCGGATACAATTACAAAAACCACAAGCTGTATCCATATTTCTTCAACGCCTGCAAGAGAAATAAGAAAAGCTGCGAGAGCACCTATCGCAAACCACACAGACACAAGCTGTGTCGTTACAATTTCAAGAATCACAGAGGCAGCAAGCACCCCTAACCAAACATATACCATCATAAAAAATCACCTCTTGTTAATATTTTAACATAGCATACATTAATTGTAAACACATAATCTGTTACAGATTTGTATATTTTTTGTAAAGACCTTTTTGTGTTATTATTATCAAAACTGACTGTGCAACAAAAGTGACTATCCATGATATAGGATATGCCCAATAAAGATTTATAAGACTGTAATTCATGGGAAGAATAACAAATACCCAGAAAAGTCTGATTCCGCAGGCACCAATAAGAGAAACTATCATCGGCTCAACAGATTTGCCC
Organism: uncultured Eubacteriales bacterium; assembly: GCA_964454355.1. Classification (GTDB taxonomy): domain Bacteria; phylum Bacillota; class Clostridia; order Oscillospirales; family Acutalibacteraceae; genus UBA1081. Next base: position 14,522 of record CAYVTA010000047.1, read on the forward strand.
ATACCTCTTATTTGACACCCTGCCGTGTCTTGAAGAGAACAGAACACATAAAACGGCATTATCAAGGCTAATCTCTCAGCACCGATTGCAATAACCTCCGGCTTATCTGAAAAAATCCCTACAAGCTGTTCTCTGAAGAAAAAGCCGAACCAACTCATAGACAACCCCACCACAAGCGTCATCATAAAAGCATAACGATAAATTTTGCTGATATTTTTAGGCTTACCTGCCCCCAAATTCTGAGAAGAAAACGTCATTGATGTCTGACCGATTGCATTTGTACAGGTATAAACGTAGGAATCGAAGTTTGAACCTGCAGAAATACCTGCCATTGCAACTGAACCGAAATTATTTACAGCTGATTGAATAATAACATTTGAAATTGAAAAAAGTGAATTTTGCAAACCGGCAGGAACGCCTATTCGCAATATTCCTTTAAGCTCCGGCTTGTAAATTTTAAGAGCTTTAACAGAAAGCTTTATGTCGCTGTCAGATTTTAAAAGGAACATAACTATCAGAACCGCAGATATGTACTGAGATGTTATTGTTGCGATGGCAACACCGCTGACGCTCATATGAAATTCAATTACCAAAACAAGATTAAGAATAACATTAACAAGTCCGGACAAAAGAAGAATGAACAAAGGTCTTTTTGTATCACCGGAGGCTCTGAGAATAGCTGCACCGAAATTATAGACAAGTGAGCCGGGAGAACCGAGAAAATATATTTTAAGATATAAAGTTGAAAGGTCAATAACATTTTCCGGAGAATTCATCAAGCGAAGAAATGTCTTTGCAAAAAAGAATCCTATCAGCATCATGATGACACCGCAGATAACGCTGATTGACATTGCCGTATGTACACAGCGGTGAACTCTCTTACTGTCATCTGCTCCCAAATACCGTGCAACCATAACACCGGAGCCCATTGACAATCCAACAAAAACATTAATAATAAGGTTTATCAGTGAACCGGTTGCACCTACTGCAGCAAGTGCCGCATCCCCTGCAAATCGACCGACGATAGCAGTGTCGGCAGTGTTATAAAGCAACTGAAGCAATCCTGTGAATATCAGCGGAAGAGCGAACAGAAGCATATTTTTCAGAAACGGACCGTTAGTCATATCAAAATTTTTATTTTTAGCCATTTTCAACACCTTTGAATATTATACAACCCTTTTTCATCTTTGTCATCAGTTTTTGAAAATTTTTCTAAAAAAACAACAGGCGCATCCCGTAGGACACACCTGCTCCTGTAAAGGATCGATTATTTCATACCGTTTTCGTAAGCTTCGATCATTTTCTTGCTCATATTACCCGAACGACATCTGAGTTTTTCTATTACAGAAGCAACCTTCACTCCGGAAAAAAGTTCAATTTCAAGGTTGATTGTGTTACCCTCGGTTGAAACATTGATTCTGTTAATATAATGTTTAACGAAGTCAGGAGTAATAATTCCGTTATTTACATCCTTTTCCGCCTGAACCAATGTCTTTCTTATATCATTAAGTCTATCAGCCAAATCAGCTTTAGTCAAGCGGCTGCCTTCAATTTCTCTGATTGATTCTTCAATTTCACTGATTTTTTCATTCAGTTCATCAATCTTGTTTTTCAAGTCTGCCTTTGAGATTGTACCATCTGCAGC
>CAYVTA010000048.1:0-16035 GCA_964454355.1 uncultured Eubacteriales bacterium
AGACACAGCACTTTGACTGCTGCATTCGTGGGTTCGAATCCCGCCTCCTCAGCCATTCGAGAAACAAATCGAACACATGTTATTTTTTGACGGAGTGTTCGGTTTGTTTTTGTTTAAATCTCCATAAGGAAATCTCCCCCACAGTCTTCATGACTGTGAGGGAGTAAACATTTCACCTGTCTCTGGGACACATCAATCAAATGAGATGAGAGGTGCGGGCAGTCTTATTCAAGAATAAATTTTTATTGCACGGCACTCTTGCTGTGCATTTCTGCTTGTTCTGATTAAGCAATCAACACATTACAAACATTGTATTCATCCTTTCAGCAAGTTACAGGCAAGTTAAAAAACTTGATATATAGACATTTTGCGACCGACATTTATGTCGTTAGCAACTTACATGCAAGTTAATTTATTCATCCTTCTTAAGCTGTTTAACGAGCTGATTACCGTAAACTGCGGCACCGGTGACGAGTATGCCCTGAATAGCGGAATCAACAGTCCAACCGCCGAGAGCCATTGCACCGACAATGCCAATAGGGAGAAGGATTATAGGAATCCATTTATCGGGGATTTTCTCGATATTTTTAATTATCTGCCCAATGATGAGCAGTACAGGGATAAGAATCAGTGCGTTTTCAGTTATGTATGTGAGTATTTCCATTGTATTTGTTCCCTTCTTTAATTTAATATACTTGAAATTACAAAGCCTATAATACCGCTTGTCAGAGCAGTGATAATAGTTGTCAAGATAAGCTCATAGCGTTTTGTGGGCTTTGCTTTGATTTCATCAATATCGGTCTGCATCTTGTTGATGTCTGTTCTCATAAAACGAACCTCAGATGCAAGCTCATGAATAGAGTTGATCAACTCTTTCATTTCGTCAATCTGGTGTTGTGCGGATTTAACAGCTTGTTCAACCGCTGTTATTCTCTCAACAATTTCCTCATTAGTCATCACTTCACCCCCGCAACATCATTGAGAATTTTTTGTGCATCGGCGGCTGTGATATCGCCGTCGTTATTCATGTCAGCAGCTTTCTTCTGTTCATCAGTAAGTGTTTCAAGCTTTGCGGCAACTCTGAGGGCTTTTCTTGCATCAGCCGCAGTTTTCTTCCCGTCTCCGTCAACGTCACCTTTCTTTCTGATTCCCAGGTATGTATACCATGAAGAACAGGTTTTATTGCCGTTTGTCTCATCAAACCAACACTTTTTACCTCTGACATCCACATGAACGGAATGATTCTTATTTATTCTGCCTATACCGCCGTTGTGGAAGATATCTTCAAGTGCACAGCAAATTTCATTACTTGAATAGAGTGTGCCGTCCTGCTTCTTACAGGAGATATCAGCTGCATTGCCCTTTGTGTGTTGGTCCGTTGCATAGCCTCCTACATTAACCGAATGTGACGGTGTTCTGTAACCCGATGTGATATTGATTGCCTTACAATTCAGATAGCTGTAAAGCTCTTCGAGAACGGTTATAAGGTCTGTATTAATTAGGATCTTGTCTGTACCGTCCTTACATTTAAATTCCTTGACTTTAAAATGAGCTGAAAGGCTTTTTTCTCCGTCTGTTTTTAATGAATAAGTTTTTACTGCCATTTTAAACATCTCCTTTTATTTGATTAATTCATCATTACGCCATAGCAAAAACTCTGTAAAGAGTTGAACTTTTAAAATAATGATTTGTATCATTGATTGATACTATTCCATCAGAATAACTGTAATAAGAATTTGCATTATAAGAAGCTGACTGTGGCTGTGATGATGAATTTTTGTATACTGCAAGACCACCTGAATATTCACCATATCCCAAACCGGTTAAGTCTGAACAATGCCAGAGTGATATAATGTAATATATACTTGTAGAATTGTTCGCAAAGCTGTTTACCGCAACAATAACAAATAACTTTGGTTCAAAGCCTACATTGAATGATACTGTGTGTGTATCTGCCGATGGATTAAATGATGTCGCATAATACTGTCCTTCAACATTAACTAAAGCCTTTGCAAACTCCGTCACATCGTGTTCACCGTTTGCGGTGATATTGATGTTTCCTGTTGGTAATATATACCCGTTTTTTACTTTGCGTATTGCTTCATCAAGCTCTGCACCGGTATGGCTCATTTTGTATTCACTCATAAATTAAAGCACCTCCTGAATGAAGTTATCCATTTCTTTACCTGAATGGTCACTGATGTGTTCTCTGTCTGAAGGTAGAAGCACATTGTCAACACTGTCGATTATTAAGCAGTTTTCCTTATCGTATAGGGCAGCAAGAGCTTCCACTTGAACGGAAATGATGAAATATTGTCCGGCTATCACCGACTCGGGCATTGAAACGCTTTTGAATGTTATATCTCTGCTCAATTTTCATCACTCCGTCACTTCAATGCGTAGCTCAGCTTTAACCGTTTCCGGCGGAACGGTCACGAATATTCTTAAAATAAAGCTCCCCTCTTCCTCAGCTTCAAACATAAGCGATATTTTTCGTCCGCTTACTTCTGCATTGCCTGTTTTTACTGTTTTGCCGTTTTTGAGCAACTCATACCGGGCATCGGTAACAACAACAGTATCAATCTTTGAATTTGGCTGTATCTGCCATTCAATCAGCCTTTTTTCACCGACTGTATACTCACGCTGTAAGCATTCAAACATGATGACAACACTCCTTTATGAGATTGATTTTAATTCGTTCAGGTGCAAGAGACATTTTTAATTGTTGTTCGGGAAGAAGCTTAAGCAAATTTTCCTCTCGATTGAGAAAAAGTAAATATTGCTCACGATTCAGCCACAGAGTATATTTCTCTTGATTCAGATGTAAGCACTTGATACCGTTCGTAACATACAGCATACCGGTCCACATTCCGACAGAGCCGTTCCCACGCATAGCAAACAACTGCACCGCATACTGACCGTCAACCAAATCAGGCGGCAGATTGCATATCCACCGCCCGTCAGTCTTTTTCAATTCAAGTTCAATGTTATCGGCCATCCCCCACACTCTGATTATATCAGACGTACTCATTATTCAACCTCAACTGAAAGTGTGAGAGTTGCACCTGCATCAACAGGATTGGGAGTAAGAACAACAGCTTTAAACACAGGAACGGAAATGTCAAGCGTTACTGTTCTCGTTACAGTTGAATTTTTACCGGCACTGTCAGTGGAAGTGACAATAATTGTATTTTCACCTGCATTAAGGATAATATCCTTTGAGAAATTGCCGCTTGAATCAACAGCTATTTCACCTTGGTCAGCGCCATTAAGTGATATATTAACAATTGCAATGGTGCTTGTTGAATCATTGGTTGTACCACTTACGGTCAGGTTTTTCTCATTGGTAATAAGATTGTCGGCGGGAGTGTCGATATTGAGCACAGGGGGTACTGTATCAACCGTAAACGAAACACTGACCGGTGTTGCAAAATTACCGTCATTATCACTTACATTAATTACAACAGTATGGCTGCCGTCTGCAAGTGCAGCAGGAGTAAATTTACATTCATAACCACCATCAAGCTCCGTACAGGTTATATTGTCAATTGACACAGCAGTGTTATCTACCTTAAGAACGAGGCTTGAAATGTCGATGCCGCTGTCACCGTCCGAACCGATAGTATTATCAATCACATGGAATTTAATCGTAGGTGTTGCAGATGCAATATGTGCACCCGTGCCGGGGCTTGTGACAGTAATTACAGGGGGCTGTTTTTCAACAACTTTAAGAGCAAGCACAGAACCAAACTCATCATCCGTGCTGTCAATGCTTGCAGATGAGCCTGCATCGTTAGTTGCTGTGAGCTGAACATTATATTTTCCGTTTTCTTGATTAAATGAAGAACCGACAGGAGCCGGAATTGAAGCTTCCCACTTCCCTGTTGAGCTGTTGAATGCAAGCTGATATTCAGTTCCGTTAATAACGGCTTGTACTGTTAATATTGACATTATTATTCACCTTCCTCTGTTGTTTGCGTTTCCAATAAATAAGCAAGAGCGTTCATTATCTTTTCTTTTGAGCAGTCAGGATTGAATCTTGTTGCAACAGAACCATATTCCAGTTTGATATCTGCAAATCTCAGCTTTCTTGATGAAGCCTGACTTGGTGATGTAGAGTCGAGCACAACACACAGCTCTGATGTATTACTCTCAATGGTAAAAGTCTTTGATATCTTTTGCCATGTGTCTTTTGTAATGTCGGAAAGACCACCGTTCTGCATAGCTTCTGTAGGAACCGCTGTTCTCAAAAGCGGAACAGTAAAATCACTACCTTCTATACAGAGCCAATATGACAATGTATATTCTCCTGCAGGGAAGACTGCACATTCCGGTGCTGAAAGTTTGATGTATAAGCCGTAGCATTGACCGCCAGCATCTGCAGGCTTATGGTATCCTATATATCGTGTGCTCACACCTCCATAATTCGCATCATCGGTTCCTTCTCCAATGTCACCTAACAATATTTTCCATGCGGTATTTGTTGCATTAAGCTTGAGTATCCATGACACTGTATCTGATAGCAGATTAACAGAAGCAATCGTAGTCGAAGCAGTTGTGATATTTTTATCAACATTGTCAGCCAAAGGCAGAATATTAGGGATTATGTTGAGATTGCAGAGGCCGAATGAAAGACCAGCTATGTTTTTTTTAATCGGATATTGAATTTTATTGTTTATTATCGAAAATGGGATTTTTTTATTTACTGTTTTATCTGAATCATAAAATGTAAAATAATCATCGTCATCAATATCATATCCCTCTTCTTGAGTAGCTGTTGCTTCCTGTTCAACTATGCTGTTAACATTTACAGATATATTTTCAGTCTCACCGATAAAAACAGGAATACGGATTATTTTTTCAATAACGGATGAACCCGGTGCATTTATATATTCTGCTAAACCACCCGCATTCTGATATGCATAGAGAATGTCTGAATCTCTATCATCCGGTGCATCTGGATTTGCAACATAAATCCCCAACTCACGCCAAAAGAAGCCTTCTGTTAAATCATTATTTTTAAATATTGCTTCAATTGTTGCATATTTTGAATTGACAGCGACCTTATTAACGGCAACATTCGTGCGTTCATTAACAAGCGATGTCATTACTGATATATCTTTGGATAATTCACCGTCGCCCATACGCACAGTGGTGAAAACAAGTGATTCGCCACTGACACCTCTAAGCTGTATTTTTTTGCCTAAATCAGTAAATTTTAATGCTTGCGGAAAACTCAAAATTAATACCTCCTATTTTTCCAACATTTCAGGTAATGTTTCAATTTCTGCGACAACCAGTGGCATACCGTATATTTGAAACATTGGTTCTATAGATGTGATTATTTCGACCTCATCCAGTGTAGTGCAAAGCCGCTTGTAGTCTTTAATAACTTCTTTTAGCTGTTCAAGAACATCCCCGTTTACATTCGGATTAGTAGTCTGAATTTTAAAATGCATGGGGTTACCGTTGTATTCGTACCATTCAACCACTGTTGCATCTTCAAATATAAGAGTTGCAATATCTTCAAGGGCTGTTTTTGTGCCTGCATTTGCCCATTGAACTAAAGCACTTTTAACCAATTCAAGTCTTTTCTCACGAGAGAACGATTCATCATACGAAATAACTCTCAGTTCTATTGCAAGAGCGTTCAAAATAACATCATCTGCATCATCAATATTGCTCCAAATACGCAGTCTATTAATGTATGTAAAAATAATATCTTGCATTTTTTTACAAGCAAAAGAAAAAGCTTGAATCCATGGAACAGCTCTATAGGCATCTGATAATCCATCTAAAATACAAGCATCAAGAAGTTTAATCATCTTCAAGCCCTCCGTATAAAACTGTAATTGATTGAAGTGAAGATACACTTTGCTCGTCAACTATTTGAAATACAGGAGAAGTTATCTCAGCACGTTTAGCACCTGCCTTTTGAATCCGACCCATAAGCTCAGAAGGGTTAATGTCACGACCGATGTGACGTTGCCAAACCAAGTAATCTTCAACAGCAGCGTTAACAGCGTTTTGAATCCGTGCTGCATTATTGCTGTCACTTTTGTTGATATAATATTTCAATTCAAGATCATAATTAATCTCAGTCGGAACTGTGACTACAATCGAATCTGTCAACAACTTTATATTTGCAGTTTCCGTAAGATATTCATGCATTGCAATTACATCTGACTCATCTGGAATACTTCCATCAGACAGAAGAAAGAGGATTGTAATTTCTCCGTCATTACTCTTAAAGGCTTTAACATCCATAATATCTGATCTGAAAGCTAATGCATAATATTCATATGCTGGTGCAGTCCCCCCGGTACTGTATTGTCCAGGAAACAGGAATGTGCGACGTGTAAGCTCTTCATCCGATTCAATATCTGTTCCACCTTTAGATTCTGAAATGTTGACTACACTCTGAACATAAGGAAGTGGATCAACGATAATATTGATTGTACCGGCAGGGAGACCATTACTATTCGTACCTGCATCAACAGCTTTAGCATCAACATCAACAAAGAGGGACCCGGAAGCAATTTCAGCATATTCAACTGTTGCAAAATAATGTCCGTTACCGTCAGTTGCACGAGTTCCGATAGAAACACCTACAACTTCATTACGTTCAGAACTTAATGAAAATCTCAGTTTAACCTGTGAGCATTCCGCATTTTTTCGTTCAAGTCCTCTTGTTGCTGCCAGTCGAGACAGATCATCACCGTATGAATATCCCAACAAGTTGCTTTTACCTGTTCTGTCTATATATTTAAGCATCTGATAAAACAAAAGTGCACAAGAATTAAGTACCATTCTTTCTGTATCTGCAGAATTAAAAACAGCTTTTTCACCGGTTATATTTTCATATTCTGTCTCAAAATTTGACAGCAATATATTAAGCACATCTTCAAGAGTTAGATTATCAATAAATGATATTTCTGGCTGATTTTTCAATTCATCAATCATTGACAAGATTCCACACCACCTTAATATTGATTTCACCATCTTCAGAATAAGAGAATTTAACATCAGCTATATCTGCTCGTGGTTCATATTTAGTAGCAGCAGTTATAATTTCAGATGTTAACAGAGCTTCAGCGGCTTTTATTGGTTGGTCCATTACCGAATTATCAATTCCGAAATCAAGACATAATGCATTGCTACCCTTGTATGTTCCGAAAAGCATCTTTAGATTCTCACAAACTTTCAACGCAATCGCAGAATTGGTTCCGATGTATTCGGTCGAAATGTTCATTGATATTCCTCCAAAGATAAAGTTACTGTTGCCTTGACAATTTTTCCGTCATTCAAAATAACATCCCATGACTCTGAAACAGATTTTACTATCCAATATACAGCACTGAATCCAACAGGCTTTCCACCTATGAAAAACGGATATGCATTCTTTGATAGTGCCATACATTCAAGCTTTCTGATCGATTTTGCCGGATTTACTCCAAATGTACTGTTTAATACAATATCAAAATCAACCTTTTGCACATCAGGGCCGAGATATTCCTTTTTGGGTTTTCCGCCTATCGTTTCCGTTGTATTCCATCTACCGGAAACAGAATGAGAGAAATTTGAAAATGTCAATATTCTTTTGTCGCTGGTCTCAAATACTATATCACCTAAAGAACCTATCATAAAAACACCTCATAAATGCCCTAAAACAATACCTGTGCCATCTTTTGTGTAACCGACAATAACTATATCATCAATTTTAATTATTGCTTTTTCTGCATTCACATAAGGAATAATAACGGGTAAATCTTCCGTAACTTCGTTATCATACGCTGCAAAGAGTACATTAACCTTGTTCCCGTTAATAGCGGATATCTTACCAATTTTAATATTCATTCAACTCACCTTTGCTCCTTCAAAGCTGGTTTTAAAACCGTTTGATATAGAATGTTTAATATTTGTGATATGATATATTCCGTCAATTTCTCCACCGAAGCCTATTATTTTGATATTTTGGCTTGCAACGATATCAAGTCGGCCCGATGTTTGAAATGACAGCTTTGTCGTTTCGAGATTGGCAAATAGAAGTGCGGCTTTAGTCATTAGTTCAGCTTCATATAAATTTTGCGGCTTTTTATCAGTTATTTTCAAAATACGATCACCGTCGCCGGTCGAGTATTTTATATCAGTACCTTCAATATTGCTGTAAGTAAGCTGTCCCCCGGTATATTTTCCATCAAGAGAAGTTTCAAAATACCACGAGGGCTCTACTTCTGTTCTTTTTATCGTTTTCACAGGTTCTTGATTTAAAGTTTTTTCAAGCCCATACAAGACAAGCTTATTGGAATATACCTTCATGCAAAGACCAAAATCTTTGCATAACTGCGATAGGAACGAACTATCTGTCTGATCTGACTGTTCGACAGCGGATATGTATATTTCATCGGCATCATAATAAAAGCTGATTCCTGCACGAGATGCAATATCTAATGCAATATTTTTCATAGTGATATTTTTCCACACTTTTGAGTGCTTAGTTACAGAGAAGCCTGTTGTTACAGGACTACTAACAGCATTAAGATTCACTATTAATGGTTCACCGCTTATATTGATATCATCAAGTGTGAATTGACCGCAATTAAGAGTCTTTTCACTCATACCGTTAAAATGAGTGATTGAAGCTTTGATTATATCTTTCTTTCTGGGAAAATGATCGTTTAACCAAACTTGCTCACGGTCATATATATCAATACTGACAGAATCCGATTCGCCACTTGATTTATCTTCATATGAAAAGCGTGTTAAATTCTTTGATTCAACAGTAAATTTTCCAGCAATACCGTAGTATTCAAGATTTAAGCTTGTATAGCTTACTCTTATATTGTTCATAATCAAGATCTCCAATCCGGTAAGCTATTTGTTGTCTTTAAATCCTCCGTAAGCTCAGGAGTGGCTAATTCCACTCCTGAAGGAAAAGAGAACATATCAAGTTTATCGAGATTGTTTGCCATCAGATAGTCAGCATAGAGCTCAGAGTCATAAACTTTCTTTGCGACACTGTCCCATCGTTCACCGTTTGTAGTTATATATGTTTTCATATGTATACCTCAAAATGATACTCTATTCAGTTCTTTTTCATATTTTTTCCAGAACTTTTTAAAGCGCTCAAAATCATCAACACTAACTCTTGCAATATCATCTTCACTTGCATTCCCCATGATATTATATACAGGTGAATATGTTACTTGTATATTGTTTCCATTCGAGTAGAAAACATCGTTGAGTTTGCGTTCAAGGTCGCTGAGAGATGTGTCTGAATTGGTGTCGGTATTTACCGAGTGATAACTTGTCACAGCATCTGCCGATACGGTCACTGATGACAGTTCATTATTAAGCAACTCATCAAGTGCTTGATAAGAGATTTCAGTATTGGGAATCACGTATTCAGTATTTGCTAAAGCTGCCGAATATGCAACTGTGCCAAGCATCTGTGCGAGCATACTTAACGGCAGAACTGCTTCCGGTTCCGAACCTTCACCAATCATTGACAATGTAGGAGCTGTAACGATACCACCGCTTGCAAGCATCGGAATCTGCGGAATATTAAATCCATATGTATTGCCGCCAAGACCGGGCACCCAGTCGGGAACTTCGATAGCAATTGAGTTGATTCCAGCAATAGCACTGTTTATAATACCGATTACAGCGTTGATCGGCAATTTAGCAATACCAGCCAAAGCCCCAAATGCATTGCCGAAGATTTCTTTGACACCTTCCCACGCTTGCTGCCAGTTTCCTGTAAAAATGCCTGTAATAAAATCAATCAATCCTTGAAAAACGCCCATTATATTCTGAATAATAGGCATTATCATTTGCAAGGCTTGCACCAGACTCTCACCAAAAGCAACAGCGAGCATATGGATTATAGGACTGAGAACATTTATAAGAGGAATCAGAGCCTGAAGAATTTGCATTACAACAGGAAGCAAAGATGTAATTATTGTAGTAAGAGGAGGAAGCAGAACAGTGATAACATCAGTGACAATCGGCATTAAAGCGGACACAAGTTGCATAATTACAGGCAATAAAGCTAAAACGCAAGGTAAAATCTGCTGTATAGACTGTATTATTAACGGAAGAATTGTGGATGCACAAGGCATCAACGATTGTATCAATTGACTTATAAACGGAAGTATTGAGCCCATACCATCCATAAACATAACAATGATATCTGCACCTAAAGGCAAAATACAATCAAGAATCGGTATAAGATCATTTACACCAGCAACCAGTACTGGGATAATTGTTTCTGAAACATCACCCAAAACAGGTGTCATTACAGTAGCAAGATTTTGAATTTGAGGCATTATACCATTCAATAAATCAGCAGCAACAGGCATTAACTCGTTTATTGTATCAAAAATTGAATTTGCAAATGGTTTTAATGCAACTTCAGCACTGTTTTTGAAAATTTGTAAACGTTCAGCAAAGTCATAGGTATCTTCTGCACAGCCTGATATAGTTTCATTATTCTCACTTAATGCTTTCGTCAAGCCGACAACATCAACAGCACCGTTACGAATAGCTGCTGCCATTGTTGATGCTGCTTTTGTTCCGAATATCTCAGATGCAAGAGACGTAGCTTCAGTCATTGTTTTTGCATTTTTGATTTTCTCTGTGTAAAGTTCCATCCCTTCGCCTGCACTAAGACCTTCCTTAGCAAGCGTTGTTACGCTTTTTTTCATAGCAGAAAGAACTTCAGTTGTGTTTACACCGGCTTTTTCCATCTGACCTATAAGCGAAACAGATTCATTAAAACCGTAGCCCAATTCCTGTAGCTGTGGGGCAAACTGTTGAACATTTGTCATCAGTTCTGAAAAACCGACGCCTGTACTTTGAGAAGCTTTAAACACATAATCCATTGCAGATGACATATTTTCAGCATCAATGTTCCATATCTGAATGGCCTGACTTGATTCCTTAATAACAGAATCAAGATCTTCACCCAACATATCAGAAACTTGGATTGCCTGTGTCGACATATTTTGCAAAACTTCACCAGTTAACCCTAAACGAGTATTATAATCAGCAATAGCTTTACTTGCATTATCCATTGTTGTAGGAACATTTGAATATACAGTATCAAAATCGGATAAAAGAGAATTTAATGCATCACCCGTAGCTCCTGTACCAATTCTTATAGAATCAGTGGCTTCATCAAAATCTTTTCCCAGATCCAATAAATAAGCACCAATAGCAACAGTTGCAGCAGCTGCACCTGCAGTCATACTGCCAAGAGCTTTGACTGTTGTTACAGATGTTTTTGCCATAGTCTGCATTCCTGATTGTGCAGATTTGATTGCATTATTAAAGCTCCCCTGAACTTTAGCACCTATCAGAATTGATAGTGCTATTTCACTTGCTGTTGCCATTCTTTTGTTTCACCTGCTCAACGACTGTTGTAATATCATTAAGATAATCAAAAAATAATGGCAGTGGTAACTTCAGAAAAAAATCAATTCCTGTGTGTGTTACCATTGCCATGTTTATTGCACATTTTCGAAGAAGAGTGGGACTTAACCCCTCTCTTCCGAAGCGAAAAAATATGCTGATACTCTGTTTTTAACCTTAGTGGCATCCTTAATGGAAAGCTGATTGAAAAATTCCGAAGGAAGTTGTGTAGCGTATGCAGCAATTAAAATACAATATTTGGGATCACTCTCCTGCTGAACACAGACATAGTTCTGAACTACTAAATTCTGCTGTGCATTAAACATATCCTCCGCCGTAAGATTTTCAAGCCCGGAGAGATCAACCTCACTTATTCTTGCACCTTCAAATTCATAAGTTTTTGAAAATTTAACAATAGGGTCTTTCATATTAAGCTCCTCACTTTCGATAAAATATCAACTCCATTGACCTTATATACACAGTTAAGTTTATCAAGTTCAATGATGTCTTTGCCGGCAATTTCGATTTTACAATAGGTAAGCTCCAGTTTTACGGATGATCCTGTGCCGGCACCCTGTTTAAATTTGCCGCCTGTCAATGATTTATTTCGTCCACGTACGACAACTCTGATGCCTTCAAAAGAAACATTTCCGGCACTGTCTGTAACCTGGGAACTGCCACGTAATGTAAGATCTACTCCCTTAAGAGGATTCATTAAATCAGCAATACTCTTTGTCAACTGTCGGAAAGGAATTTCCATTTCCATACCACTAAACAATCCTACTGTCGGACTGTCTATCTCGCCAAGTATTCCTGCACCACTGATTGTTTCTGTCAATGATTCAAAATCGGGAAGTTTGATCTCATCAGATAAACCAACCAGTTTATTTCCTTGTTTATAAACATTAAAAGCGTTTATTTTTTCAGGAATCTTATAAGTTGCCATTATTCTGTACCTCCTGTAAGTGCTTCAGCAAGTGCATAAGGATTGAATTCAAAATCAGCAGTTATAACTTCGGACGGTATGAACGGTGCCAAGTGGAATTTAAATCTGATTATTCCATTCATAATATCTGTTGTTGGATTATCAGATTCTCTGAATTCAATTCTGTCCTCTGCAGCAAGTCCATTTGCAACGTGACTGTTTCCGACGATATTTTCACTATCAACGACTGATTCAATCAAACGATAATTGCCGGGGTCATCTACATTCTGAAAATAAGTAAGTTTAAAATTATTTTCTCGCCATGTAAAATAACGACGAACATGAATCCATCTGTCTTTAGGGTCGGTAGTATCCGGATAAGCCGCCGTATTATTACCCCAAATGCGAAAACCATTAAAATTAATAACAGTAAGAACACCCTGAGCGTTAAGTTCGTTTGCCTGGTCGATATCAAGAAAAATCTCATTACCTTCACCATCAATGAGAGCAGTAATACTGAGAGGTTTATTAGACGGATTTATCGGAACATCTCCTGCTTCTGCATCGTTATACGCTATAGATGCCGTTACAAGTGTACTGAGATGAATTTTCTTATCCCCGATTTTAGCCATTGGCCAAACTGCAATTGTGTGTTTACCGTTAATTCCTGCAGAATTTTTTGCGGCTTTTACATCTGAATATTTTATTGCAGAATCAAGATCAATATCAATAACTGATTCTGCTTCAAAACCACCGGGGATTGATGAATTTAAACTCTGAAGCTTTGCCGCAACAATCGGATCACTGCTGTATTTCGGTGCACAATACAAACCGGGAAGAACTCCAAACATTGAAAAAATGCTTCTTGCTAAATGCAAGCCTGTTTCCTTACCTGTTACATCATTATAAGCTCCTACAATATCTGCTGCTGTTACAGACTCAGGATCAAGTATACTGTAACCGACAATAAAACTTTCAGAATCATAATAGTTTGATGTTTCAATAAGAGAAATAATACATCTGTTATCGCTGTCATAAGAGAGTTCAAAATCTGTACCACTGACAAGAGTATTCTCGCCACTCTTTAAAGTTACGGTTTTCGCAATAACTCCCTCATTATCAATAATGATTTTACGAGCTTCAGGTTGCTTTTCAATTTCGTCAACTTTCTTAATGTGATTAGGATTATTGGGGTCAAGAACATTAATGAAGATAACCGGTGCAACATTAAACATCTCAAAAACAGCATATATAGCACCACTCAAGGTGTATTTATCCGTATTCTCTGAGTATTCGAGCTGAGCAACAGCATCTTCATATTTGTTAACAAGAATAGGTTTATTAACAGCAGCATTTACAACTGTATTGACAGGTGCTGTACCAACAAACAAAGGAAGTCCTGCTGTACCTGTTATTGGCGTTGTAAGTGACGTAGGAGATTCCGTTGTATAAATTCCATGTTTATAAGCCATTATTTTACCTCCCTAAAACAACTTGCAAGGTTGTTGTATAGTTTTGTTAAAGGATCATTTGAATCCCGTAGTCGTTTCAATATGCTATTTGCTTTATCTTCAGGTACAATAAAGCGATTGACATCGGGATATTTATTTTTAATTTCTTTAAGCTTTGCCGGTTCTTCACCAACAAAAACCGTATAATGCATAAAACCACCACAGGATGGTGCAAGATATACATGACGCTCCTCTGTAGTAGTCTTTTTTCTATTATTTTTACTCATATTAATTTGTCCTCTATAACAAATCTTGTAGCTGATTCAAAAGTCATTTCTATTGCACCGAAAAAATACGGGTATGATTTATCATCCTGCAATGCCCATTTAAGTGGTGTCTTAATGCGAAAATTACCTACATGTGGATTTGTCAAAAATCTCTGCTGAATTTTGTTGATCATATGCATTACATCTCTGTGTGCTTGTTTGTGAAGCTCATCATCATAAACACAAAGCACAATAATAATGTCCGTATCTGCAAGTAAATCCAGTTCAGATATTTCACCTTGAGAGATTTTGACTATTGCATATGGTACTGAAACAATTGCAGTGTCAGAATCATCATCTGATTCGGGAATCGGCAACTCCTGAGGATACACCTTAAGCTCCTTTTTATCTCCGTCTGCATCTAAAAAAGTATTACCTTCAAACAGGGAATTAAGCTCTAAAATAATTGCATCCTGTAAGTCAAGAGGCGTATTACCTAAATTCATAATTAACCCTCACTTTTTTGTTTCATTCGTTTTAAAAGTTTATTAATCTGCACGTCTGTTTGTTCGTCAAGAATTTTAAGAATTTCAGGTCGCAATTTTTTCATTACCTTCTTTTCATTTCCTAACATCTTAGGAACAGACATGGAATAAAGTACACGAATTGGATACCGTGTCTTCCCCTCTCTCTGTGCAACCGCAACATGCCCGCTTGCAAACTTCGTCACAAATGCTTTTATATTGTCTTTTTCGAGCAATTTCATTGAATTTTCCGAATAAACTTTAGCTTTTGTTACTTTAGCTGTTGTTTTCGGTGATGAAGGTGAAACTTTAAATCTTGACAATTGCAAGGGCTTGCCCTTTGATTCAAGCTTTGCTGTCAAAGATTTAACTGTTGCATTTTCCATCTGTAATGATTTTGAAAAGCCTGCATTTTTAACTGTATATTTGTTTTTTGCTTCATTTGCAAGCAGCTTTTTACTTTTTCGTGCAGTATCATTAATTGCATTTTTTAAAACTTTTGGTGCTTGATCTTGAAATGTGCCGAGTTGTTCTGCTATATAATCAAGTCTTTTATTTATATCTGAGAGATTTATTACTGCTCCACTCAAATCATTCGCACCTCTTCACCTGTTATTGAATAAATACCGCATTCATCAGTAACATCTTTTACAAGAACACAATGCTTGCTATCAAGTGTAAGCCTACTTCCAATTTTCGGCTTTGCACCACATTCAGAAGCGAGGACATAAATTAATATTGATTTTTCGTAAGTGCCGTCATTATGAGGATTACTGATTTGTCTATCAATAAGCTCGTTTTTATCGATAATTGCACGCATTGGTTTACCGTTGATTTTATGAATTTCTGCAAATTCATTTTCGTTCAAAAACACATTTTTACAATCATCCGCAATGATACTTTTAAATGTCATTTCTTTCATTATTTATATCCTCGCTTTGAATATTATGTATCAGCAGAACTATCCTCAGAAGCTAACGATATTGCCATCGCAAGAGCAGCAGCACCTGCGGAAATATCAACAAGAACCGTTGCATCGTAAGCTGTTGCCGCTGCAACAGTTATACCTGCAGGTACCTTTGTTTTGTCTTCACAAATTTCGCCTTTGTCGGTATCAAAGAAAACAGGTACACCGTTATTAATTGCGGATGTGGACTTTGGCAGTTTAAATACACCTGTTGTAATAACAGTGCCGGTATCACCAACAGGGATTGTGCACCCTGCGACTGCAATTTTGCATGAAAGATTTACAATATCGCAAGCATTAATTTCGGCTTCAGTATTGTTGATAAAATCAATATTATCACCATTCTGATAAAAAATTGCTTCAGCCATTTTTATACTCCTTTCAAATTATTTAATTATTTCACCGGGATTCTTAATAAGACCACGGAAATCACGAACATTGATACCCCAGTCAAGATAGATATCCCATACAAAACCGAGGATACCGGCTT
>CAYVTA010000049.1:0-15924 GCA_964454355.1 uncultured Eubacteriales bacterium
GGCTTCTTTTCGGCGAGGATAAGATGAGCAAATCCAAGGGTAACGTAATTTATGCTGACGAGCTTGTAAAACGCTTTGGTGTCGATGCTGTAAGATATTATCTTCTTTCCGAAATGCCTCATGCTCAGGATGGTTCAATTTCTTATGATACAATGATCGAACGTTATAATTCTGATTTGGCAAATACTATCGGTAATCTTGTTAACAGAACGGTAGCTATGGTAAATAAGTATTTTGACGGTGAGCTTATCTGTAACACAGAAGCAGAAGAACTTGACGATGGCTTCAAGTCTGATATTCTTTCTGCTCTTCCCAAGGTGGAGAAGGCATTTGATGATTTCAGAATTTCAGATGCCGTTGATGCTGTTCTTGCAATTGCAAAGAGGAGCAATAAATATATTGATGAAACAGCTCCATGGGCATTGGCAAAGGATTCTGATAAGAAAAACCGCCTTGCAACAGTTCTTTATAATCTTATCGAGAGTATAAGAATAATTGCTGTTGAGCTTTCTCCTTTTATGCCTGAAACATCAAAGGCTATTCTTGCTCAGATCAACTCTGACATTGATTCATACGAGAGTATCGGAACATTCGGTGTTATTCCTGTTGGTTCGAAGGTTGGCACTGCAACACCTCTCTTTGCTCGAATCGATGTTGAAAAAATTACAGAGGAAATCAAAGCCGAAATGGCTGCAAAAGCAAAGGAAGCTGAAAATATAAAAGAAATTGAGGGAATCGCACAGATCGGTATAGACGATTTTGCAAAGGTAGACCTTCGTGTTGCTGAAATTACCGATTGCGTACCTGTAAAGCGTGCAAAAAAATTATTACAACTGACACTCAATGACGGTACAGTCAAACCCAGAACGGTTGCTTCCGGCATTGCAAAGTGGTATAAGCCCGAAGAGCTTATCGGTCATAAGGTTATTGTAGTGTCAAATCTGAAACCTGCTGTGCTGTGCGGAGTTGAGAGCTGCGGAATGATTCTTGCGGCTGACTGTGCAGAAGATGATGTAAAGGTTATTTTTGTTGATAATCTTCCTGCAGGAGCTAAGATCAGATAATGTATAAAATATTCGATTCACACGCCCATTACAATGATGAGCAGTTTGATATCGACCGTGATTTACTGCTCGCTTCTTTACCCGAAGCGGGCATTGTTGGTATCATTAACTGCGGAACGGATGTAAAATCTTCCTTGTACTCTGTTGCAATGGCTGAAAAATATGATTATATATACGCCGCCTGCGGTTATCATCCCGAAGCGGCGGATGAAGCAGATGATGAAAATTTTTCACAAATAGAAAAGCTTATTTCTCATAAAAAATGTGTGGCTTTAGGTGAGATCGGACTTGATTACCATTATGATTTTGTTTCAAAGGAAGTTCAGCTTCAAGTTTTTGAAAAACAGCTTGAAATGGCTGTCAGAAATGACATTCCGGTTATCGTTCACGACAGGGAAGCTCACGGAGATACCCTTGAATTGCTGAAAAAGTATAATCCAAAGGGAGTGCTGCATTGTTTTTCGGGTAGCGTTGAAACTGCAAGGGAAATACTTGATTTAGGAATGTATATCGGATTGGGCGGAGCTGTTACATTTAAAAATGCAGTGAAACCCGTTGAAGTCGCTGCATATGTTCCCGATAACAGATTGTTGGTGGAAACGGACTGCCCGTATATGGCACCTGTGCCAATGCGTGGAAAACGTAACGATTCCTCATATATAATTTATGTTGCACAAAAGCTTTCAGAAATCAGAAATTGCACTGTTAAACATATACTTGATATGACTGACAAAAATGCAAGGGAATTATTTAACATATAGTTTAAGAAGATTCTTTATAATGTGATTTAAGAAAAATAAAATGATGGAAGGGAGTTATTCTATGATTAAAAGATTTTATTCTGGTAATGCACCGGAACTCGAGAGGTATGAAAAGCTTTGCAGGGAAGACGGAGCTATCGACCTTGAGCTTTACACAAAATACAAGGTCAACCGTGGTCTGCGTGACATTAACGGAAAAGGTGTATTGACAGGTTTGACGGAAATCAGTGAAATTCAATCAAAGAAGACTGTTGACGGTGAGGATGTGCCCTGTGAAGGAATGCTGTTTTACAGAGGCTATAACATTAAAGACATTATAGCTGATTTCGAAAAAAGAAAAAGATTTTGCTTTGAAGAAACAGTTTATATCCTTTTGTTCGGTAAGCTTCCAAATGCGAAAGAACTTGAGGAATTTAACAATGTGCTTGTTAACTACAGAGAACTGCCCGTTTCTTTTGTAAGAGATTTTATTATGAAAGCTCCTTCAGGAGATATTATGAACTCTCTTGCAAGAAGTGTGCTTGCACTTTATTCCTATGATGAAAATCCCGATGATACAAGCGTAGGCAATGTACTTCGTCAGTGTATCAGATTGATTTCTCTGTTTCCCATGCTTTCTGTATACGGATATCAGGCTTACAATTACTATGTAAAAGGAAATGACAGCTTTTTTATTCATGAACCAAAACCTGAATATTCTATCGCTGAAAATATTCTTTATATGCTTCGTCTTGACGGTCAGTTTACTTCTCTTGAAGCTCAGCTTCTTGATATGGCTCTCGTGCTTCATGCAGAGCACGGCGGCGGTAACAACTCATCCTTTACCACTCATGTGGTGACCTCTTCGGGTACGGATACTTATTCTGCTGTTGCTGCTGCTCTCGGTTCACTTAAGGGGCCAAAGCACGGCGGTGCAAATATTAAGGTTCGTCATATGCTTAAGGATATAAAAGCAAATGTTTCCGATTGGAACAATGAGGAAGAAATAAAGGCATATCTTCTGAAAATTCTTAATAAGGAAGCTTTTGACAAAAGCGGTCTTATTTACGGAATAGGTCATGCAGTATATTCTCTTTCCGACCCAAGAGCAGAGGTATTCAAGGGATTTGTTGAAAAGCTTGCAAGTGAAAAGGGACTTGAAGATGAATATAAGCTTTGTGCAAATATTGAGAGACTGGCTCCCGATGTTATTGCACTTAAACGCAAAATGTACAAGGGTGTCAGTGCAAATGTAGACTTCTATTCCGGCTTTGTTTATGATATGCTGGGAATCCCTGAGGAGCTTTATACTCCCATTTTTGCTGATGCAAGAATTGCGGGATGGAGTGCTCATCGACTTGAAGAAATTATAAATTCCGGAAAAATTATCCGTCCTGCATATATGAATGTCCAGCAGCGACGTGAGTATATTAATTTGAAAGACAGATAAAATATAATAACTGATGCGTGACGGTGAAGAAGGGCTAAAAGCGTCTTTCTTCACCTTTTTTTCTTTGTCGGTAAATATTAAATTTTTATAAAAAATTTATATTACAGCTTGTTTTTAACCTATATAATGATTATAATATAATAGATTATGTACAATTTATGATTTTAGAAGGGGTAATTATGGATAAAACTCAGAGGCGATGGGCATTTATTGTAAATGTTATTTATTTGCTGATATTTGTAGTAGCATTTGTTCTTTTTATGAAGTATGCGTTCTGGATGTTTTTTCCGTTCATAGCTGCAATTTGTATTGCGGCATTACTTCAGAAACCTTTAAAGCTTATTACAAAAAATAAAAGAATGCCAAAAGGCATTGTCAGTGCAGTTTTGTCAGTTCTTGTTTTTTCGATCCTTATCGGAATCGTCGTTCTCGGAGGTGTAAAAATCGTTTCGGTAATCAAGGATTTTATAACCTATTTTACTGACAGATGTACTTCATTGGCTGAATTTTTTGATGTGCTTAAGAATACGTATCTTACGCTTGATATAGCTCAAAGGATTCCTCCGGAAATTAATGATTATGTAACTAACGGTATTGATACGATAAGAGATTATTTCTTAAGTGGTGAAATCGTTACGACCATAACTGATAATCTTGCAAATATCATTTCTCCGTTGGGTAGCGTAATAACAACAGTTCCGTCTTTTCTTGCTGGCCTTCTTATATGTGTTGTTGCAACTTGCTTTATGACCTCTTCCTTTGACGATATCAAAGAATTTATTGTAAGACAATTCAATGACAGAGAAAAAGCAATAAGAGCAAAAAAAATTCTCGTAACATCAATCGGTAAAATGGTAAAAGCATATTCGTTGATTATCTGCATCACAACTGCCGAATTGTTTATTGGGTTTTCATTGCTTAAGCTTATAGGAGTTTCAGATATATCACACATCTTGTTATTAAGCTTTCTGATAGCACTTATCGACATTGTACCTGTGCTTGGTACGGGAACGGTGCTGATTCCATGGAGTATTTACAGCTTCATTACGGGGCATATCGGAATGGGTATCGGATTGCTTGTTATTTATGCTGCCGTAACGGTTATCAGACAGATAATTGAGCCTAAGCTTGTTGCCGGACAAGTAGGTATTTCTCCCGTTATTACAATAATGGCAATGTATATTGGTGTTAAAGTCTTTGGTGCAATAGGAATATTTATCCTTCCGTTTATCGTAATTATAGTGAAGCTTCTTAACGATGAAGGTATTATCCATATTTTCAATTCTTCACCGAAACATAAAAACTCCGTTCAGAATTGAGGTTTTAGTATGTCTCTTGTTAAAATGACTCAAGTGCTTAAATGGGCAGAGGAAAATAATTGTGCCGTCGGTGCATTCAGTGTCGGGAATATGGAAATGGTTATTGGTGCTGTTAAGGCTGCAGAAGAGATGAATGTTCCTGTGATCCTTCAGATTGCGGAAAAACGCATGAAACAGTCACCCCTTGAACTGATGGCACCGATGATGGTTTCTGCGGCTAAAAATGCAAAAGTTCCCGTTGCGGTTCATCTTGATCACGGTCTGACAATGGACTGTATAAAAAAATCTTTGGAATACGGCTTTACTTCTGTCATGCTTGATGCATCCCTTCTGCCTTTTGAAGAGAATATTGCTCTTACAAAACAAGTTCGAGCCGAAGCTAATAAGTACGATGCAACGGTGGAAGCAGAGCTGGGTGTTGTAGGCGGCAATGAGGGTGATACGGCAGAGCATAAAATTATGTGTACCGATCCGGAAAAAGCCTTAGATTTCTGCAATGAAACAGGTGTTGACTGTTTGGCTGTTGCCATTGGCAATGCACATGGTAATTATCCTGTTTTACCTGAGCTTAGATTTGATGTTCTTGAAGAGATAAACAAAAAAGTTGATGTTCCTCTTGTTCTTCACGGCGGAACCGGAATAACTGATGAAATGTTCAAACGTGCAATTTCATTGGGTATCAGAAAAATAAATATTGCCACTGCAAGCTTTGATGCTCTTGCAAACAGTGCAAAAAAATATACCTCAAACAAGGAGAAACCGGATTATTTTGAGCTTTCACCTTCGATGGCAGAGGCAGTTTATGAAAACATAAAAAAACATATTAAGATATTTTGCAATTAACAGAAAATAAATAAAAGTTCGGTGATATTATGAATACTGACGCTATTACAAATACTTTTTCTGAGGAAAACAGAACAACTTCAGATGCTGTTCGTTTTAACACGGACGGTAAACTGAAGATTATGCATATAACCGACACACACTTGTCTGATGAAAATATTGATGCTTCCGTATGGCTCATTGCATCAGCTTGCGATAGAGAGTCTCCCGACATTGTAATTATGACGGGAGATAATGTTTGCAATCACGGTGATATTCCGGCAACAAAAGGTTACATCGATAAACTTATGTCAGTTTTTCAAACTCGTGATATTCCCGTTGCAATTACTTTCGGAAACCATGATTCAGAATGTGAATCAGGAATGACCAGAGAGGAATTAATGTCTTATTACAACAAATTCTCTTGTTCTGTTTCTGTTGATGACGGTGAATTGCTGCCGGGTTGCGGAACATATAATATTCCTGTTCTTGCAAGTAACTCGCAGAGAGTTAAATTTAATCTGTGGCTGTTTGATTCCGGCGATTATGATGATGAAAAGCATTATGCAAACACCCCGAAGGAGTGTGTAGACTGGTATAATGCAAAATCTGATGCACTGAAAAAAGCAAACGACTCAGAGATTGTTTATTCGCTTGCGTTTCAGCATATTATTGTTCCTGAAGTATATGAGGCTCTGAAAAAGGTTGATAAGCACAAGCTGTTTTCTTTTCCGCATATGTATAACAAAGATGAATACTACATGTTTGATCCTAAATGCGTAAACTTCGGTACTCTTAATGAGACACCGTGTTGCGGATATTACAATCATGGGCAGTTTGATGCAATGGTCGAAAAGGGTGACGTTTTGGGAATATTTTTCGGTCATGATCATACCAATGCATTTGGTGTTAAATATAAAGGTATTGATATCGTCAATTCATTAAGTACACGCTATAACGGAGACAGATTTTCAACTCTCTACGGGTACAGAATGATTGAAATTGATGAAAATAATACATCTTGCTATGCATCACGTGTTGAGCACTGGTATGATATGTTTACATCTGAAGATATTGCATCATACAAAGCAAGCGGAAACAGTTATGCATATGAAACTGCAAAAAGAATCCGATTCCTTGGTATCGGCAGAAAAATATTTGAAAATGTAATTCGTGGATTTACAAAAACAGTTACCGGCAGACGAGTTACATACAGCGATTAAATTATGAAAAATGATGTTGTATACGAAAACAGAACAAAGCTTGTGGAAGTCTGGGAAGAAGATTATCTGAAACCGATTCCGCATTTGCATAAAGAGCTTGAGATAATTTATGTTGTAAACGGAGAATCACATCTTTTTATTGATCATAATTTCGAAACGATATCAGACGGGGATCTGTTTATATGCTTTCCGAATCAGGTGCATTGCTATGAAAAGTCAAATACAGGTCTTTATTATCTTGTCACGGTAATACCTGATCTGTGTTTTGGAATTAAAGATATTTTGTGTGATAATGTTCCTAAAAATAATGTACTCAAATTGGATAAAAACGATGAAATTATAAAAGTATTAAGAAATGCAGTTTTATACAAGGATGACTATAAAGAAACTTATCAGGTCGGGCTTATTAATCATGCTTTGGCTTTGATACTGCCTAAATTGTCATTGTCACCTCGAATTAAAAGCAATGATGCAACACTTCAGAATGTTGTCAATTACTGTTCACTCAATTTTAATCGTGAATTGACACTTGATGACATTGCAGACAGTCTCCATTTAAGTAAATATCACATATCTCATCTGTTGAACAAAAAACTTGGAATCAGCTTTACAGGATATATTAATCTTTTAAGAATAAATAATTCCTGTGATTTGCTCAGTAAAACAAATAAAAGCATAGCAAGTATTTCAGAGGAAGTAGGTTTTGGATCGATACGGTCTTTTAATCGTGTATTTTCACAAATTATGAACATGACTCCCTGTGATTACAGAAAAAGACGTGATATGTAAAATCACTTAACACCGTTTTATACGGTGTTTTTTTTGTATATAAGAAATACCTTAATTTTCAAAGATTGTGGATAGGGATTGATACATCGAAAGATAGTTCCTTATAATACAAAAGTCTTTAATCGTTTGCAGTGTTAATTTGTTGATAATAAAAATGTTAATCGCAATATATGTCTATAAATTACGATATAATTGACTTGATTTGAATACTGTTGAAAATATATAATGTAAATAAAAAAAGTGAAAAATTCACTTTGAATTTGACTGATTGGTTAATAAATATATGATAATATATAAATTAACAGTCTTTTGGAGAAATTTTCAGTTTGCATTATCTAGGAAATAGGAAATCACTGTTTTTGTCTATTTTTCTTGACAATGTAATAATATGACTGCATTGGAACTTCATAATTATTAATAAAAGCTGTTGAATCCCGTATGATATTGATTTAAGTATATGATTTTGACGGTCAGCGGCGGTAAGGAGAGTAAAAAATGAAATATATTGAATTTGATCAGAGCAAGAAATACGACATTATTCCTCTTGGCAGAGTTGCGATTGATTTTAACCCTACTGATATGAATAAGCCGTTGTCAGAAAGCAGTAACTTCAATAAATATGTTGGCGGTTCACCTGCAAATATCGCTGTAGGTATGGCTCGTCTTGGTAAGAAAGTCGGTTTTATCGGCAAAGTATCTGACGATCAGTTCGGTGATTATGTGATTAATTATTTTAAGAACGACGGTATTGATGTAAGCCATATTACACGCTGTAAGAACGGTGAAAATTTAGGCCTTACTTTTACTGAAATTAAAAGTCCTACCGAAAGCAGCATTCTTATGTATCGTGAGGGAGTTGCAGATCTTATGCTGCATCCCGATGATGTTGATGAGGAGTATATTAAGCAGACAAAGCTTCTTCTCATTTCCGGCACAGCTCTTTGTCAGTCTCCCTCAAGAGAAGCCGCTCTTAAGGCAATGATGCTTGCTAAGAAAAACAATATTCCGCTTATTTTTGATATAGACTACCGTGCGTATACATGGAAAAATAAAGACGAAATTTCCGTTTACTATTCAATGGTTGCAAGAAACAGTGATATTATCCTGGGTTCGAGAGAGGAATTTGATCTGACGGAAGCAATTACCGGTGTTTGTTCAACTGATGAAGAGAGTGCAAGACTTTGGTGTTCTTGCGGGGCAAAGATCGTTGTTATCAAGCACGGAAAGGAAGGCTCCACTGCTTACACTAACGACGGAAACAGCTACACAGTCAAGCCTTTCCCTGCAAAAATGCTTAAAGGCTTCGGCGGTGGTGACGGCTATGCTTCGTCTTTCCTGAGAGCACTTCTTGATGGCTGTGAAGTTATTGAAGCTCTTGAATACGGTTCTGCTTCAGCTTCAATGCTTATTTCTGCTCACAGTTGTTCTGCAGCAATGCCTTCTCTTGATGCTGTTGAAAAGTTTATTGCAGATGCAAAAGCACAGTACGGAGAAATGGTAGTCAGAGGTTGATTATGAAACAAATACAGTCTAAGTTAAAGAAAATCATCGTGTCTGTTTTGTGTGTTGTTCTTGCTGTCGGACTCGTAGTGGGGATTTATGCTTTAATCGTTAATGCCTATGTTGTAAATTCAAGTAAAGATTATATTTTAAGTGTTGAAGATGCGGCACAGCTTGAAAATGTGGATTGTATTCTTGTTCTCGGTGCAGGTGTTAATGGGGATACTCTCAGTCATATGCTTGAGGACAGAGTAAAAACAGGTATTTCCCTCTATGAAGAAGGTGCGGCGGAGAAAATTCTTATGAGTGGCGATCACGGCAGGGACGATTATGACGAAGTCAATGCAATGAAAGCTTATGCTGTCGAGCAGGGTGTGCCCTCTGAAAATATTTTTATGGATCACGCCGGTTTTTCTACCTATGAGTCACTGTATAGGGCAAGAGATATTTTCTGTGCTGAAAAAATAATTATCGTATCCCAGGAATATCATCTCTACAGAGCGATTTATGTAGCTCGCTATCTGGGACTTGATGCTTATGGCGTTGACAGTCAGCTTCGTGATTATGCAGTTGATACAAATATATACAATACAATCAGAGAGTTTCTTGCAAGAAACAAGGACTTTTTGTATGTGCGTTTGAATCCCGAACCGACTTATCTCGGAGAGGTTATACCAATAAGCGGTAACGGCGACATTACTAATGACAAGGATGATGAGAGTGTTTGAAGTACTTGTTTTAAATGAAAATAATGAAAAAATACTTTGCGAAATGAACGGCAAAAATGCAGATATGGGCATGAATATAAAAGTAAAGTATCTTAAAGCAGGGGAGTGTCTCTCTTTTTGTGAAAAAGACAATGAAACGGCAGTTTTGCTTATTGCGGGTGAAGTGAAATTTCTCTGGAACGGTAAAACAGCTACAGGAAAACGTATTGATCCGTTTGATATGAAGCCTTATTGTCTTCATACCTCAAAAAATACTGAATTTACGGTTGAAGCTCTGGCTGACAGTGAGATCATTATTCAACAAACAGATAATAGCAATGAGTTTGAAGCCGTATTTTATGATCCGGCAAACTGTCTTTATCAGGAATTTGGTAAAGGTCAGTGGGATGGAGCAGGGCATAGAGTGGTGTCAACTATGTTTGATCCTGACAATGCACCTTATTCAAATATGGTTTTGGGTGAAGTCTTTAATAAACCGGGCAGATGGTCCAGCTATCCCCCTCATCATCATCCACAGCCTGAGGTATATTATTACAGATTTGACAAGCCTCAGGGCTTCGGTGCTTGTTTTAATGCAGATGAAGTTTATAAAAGTGTTGATTCCTCAGCTTGCTTTATTCATGACGGCGAGGATCACCAACAGGTAGTAGCTCCCGGTTATAATATGTATTATGTTTGGATGATCCGTCATATTTGCGGTAATCCATGGTATAAAACCACAAGATTTGTTTCCCCTGAGCATGAATGGCTCACAAAGGAATAAGGAGGTAATAAAATGGCTGTAATGACAACAGCTCAGGCTCTTGTTAAGTTTCTTGACAATCAGTATGTTTCTTTTGACGGAAAGGAAAATAAGTTCGTTGACGGTGTTTTTACCATTTTCGGACATGGTATTGTTGTAGGTTTAGGTCAGGCTCTTGATGAGACCCCGGGTGCTTTAAGAGTTTATCAGGGTAAGAATGAGCAGGGAATGGCTCATGCGGCAACAGCCTTTTCAAAGCAGAATAACAGAAGAAAGATCATTGCCTGTGCATCTTCTATCGGTCCCGGTGCGGCTAATATGGTAACAGCGGCAGCAACGGCAACGGTAAATAACATTCCTCTTCTTCTTTTTCCTGCTGATACATTTTCAACTCGTCAGCCCGATCCCGTGCTCCAGCAGTTCGAACAGCCATATTCTCTGGCTGTGACCACAAATGACGCATACAAGCCTGTATGCAGATATTGGGACAGAATAGCTCGCCCTGAGCATCTTATGTCGGCTATGATCAATGCTATGAGAGTTCTTACTGACCCTTCCTGTACAGGTGCAGTATGTATATCACTTTGTCAGGATGTTGAGGGTGAAGCTTACGATTATCCCGATGAATTTTTCAAAAAGAGAGTTCACAGAATCACCCGTACAGTAGCTCCTGATGAAGAAATTGAAGACATTGCTCAAGTAATTGCTTCTTCAAATAAGCCTATGATTATTTGCGGCGGCGGTGTAAGATATTCCGAAGCAGGTGATGAACTTATAGAATTTTGTGAAAAGTTCAATATTCCTTACGGAGAAACACAAGCAGGAAAAAGTGCAACAGTTTCATCCTGCCGTTACAACATGGGAGGCGTGGGCGTTACCGGTAATTCGGCAGGTAATGATATTGCTAAAGATGCGGACTGTATTATCGGTATCGGAACAAGATTTTCTGATTTCACAACCGCTTCAAAATCACTCTATCCGGATAAAAAAATTGTAACTATCAATACTTCACGCTTTGATGCATATAAATTAGATGCAACAAAGGCTGTAGGTGATGCGAAGGCCTGTCTTGCCAAACTCAGCAAGGTGCTTGAAGCAAAAGGTTATAAGAGCAAATATGCGGATGAATTTGACAATGCAAAAGCTCAATGGGATAAAGAAATGGAAATACTGACAAATTATTCTGTTGACGAGAACTTTCAGCCTATTATTAAAGCAAGGTATGACAGCACGATTGATGAATTTATTAAGATGACAGGCTCAGCTCTTACTCAGACTCAGGCTCTTGCATACATCAGAAATAATATTGATAAAGATGCAGTTGCAGTTGCTGCTGCAGGCTCACTTCCGGGCTGTATGCAGAGAATGTGGACTACAGAAAGCCTTTACACATACAACATGGAATACGGGTATTCATGTATGGGTTACGAGATTGCAGGTGCATTCGGCTCTAAACTTGCGAATCCCGACAGGGAAGTTTACGCATTTTGCGGTGACGGCAGTTATCTTATGCTTCATTCAGAACTTATAACCTCCATTCAAGAGGGTGCAAAGATAAATGTCCTGCTTTTTGATAATTCAGGCTTCGGATGTATCAACAATCTTCAGATGAGTAACGGCATAGGCAATCTTGCAACGGAATTCAGAATGCGAGATTCTGACGGACAGCTTTTAGGTGAGCTGATACCTATTGACTTCGCTGCTTGTGCTGCAGGCTATGGTGTGAAGACATATAAGGTAAAAACTCTTGATGAACTAAAAGAAGCTCTTGAGGACAGCAAGAAACAGTCTGTCTCAACACTTATCGATATTAAGGTTCTTCCAAAAACAATGACAGACGGCTATGGTGCATGGTGGAACGTAGGTGTTGCATCCGTTTCCGAGAAGGAAAGTGTTAAGGATGCTTATAAGAATAAGACAGAAAATCTCAGCAAAGCGAGGAAATATTGATATGCTTGATAAAAACAAAGTTAAACTTGGTATTGCACCCATTGCATGGACGAATGATGACCTTCCCGATTTAGGTGCTGAAAATACATTCCAACAGTGTGTGTCCGAAATGGCACTTGCCGGCTTTACAGGCTGTGAGGTTGGTAACAAATACCCCAAAGACCCCGATGAGCTTCATAGGTATCTTGATATCAGAGGTATTCAGATTTGTAATGCATGGTTTTCGACCTTCCTTACAACAAGGCCTTATGAAGAGGTTGAAAAAGGTTTTATTGAGCACATTACATTCCTTAAAGCAATGGGTGCAAAGGTTGTTGGTGTTTCCGAGCAAGGACATTCAATTCAGGGTACAGATAAGTCTGTATTTGATGAAAAATACATTATGAACGATAAAGAGTGGGATATGCTTTGCACAGGGCTTAACAGGCTTGGCAAGGTTGCAAAGGATATTGGCATCACTCTTACATTTCATCATCATATGGGTACTGTTGTACAGACTGAAGCTGAAATCGACCGCCTTATGGCAAATACAGATCCCGAGCTTTTCAATCTTCTTTTTGACTCCGGCCATCTTGCATATTGCGGTGAGGATTATATGTCTGTTCTCAAAAAGTATATAAACAGAATCAAACACATACATCTTAAGGATATCAGACCTGAAGTTGTTGCTCAAGTCAAAAAGAACAGGCTGAGCTTCCTTGAAGGCGTAAGAATGGGTACGTTTACTGTTCCCGGCGACGGAGCAATTGATTTTGAGCCTATTTTTAAGGTGCTTGAAGAGAATGATTATGAGGGCTATGTACTTGTTGAGGCAGAACAGGATCCCTCAAAGGCAAATCCCTTTGAGTACGCAGTAAAGGCAAGAAAATATATCGCAGAAAAAACAGGACTTTAAGGTGAATTAAATGGCTAATCAGTTTATTATGCCCAAACAGGTGTTTTACGGCGAAAATGCACTAAAAGATGCTACACCATATATCACAACATTTGGTAAAAAGGCACTTATTGTTACAGATCCTATGATGCTGAAGCTTGGTAACGCAAAAAAAGTAATTGATATTCTTTGTGAAAATGAAACTGAATATGTTGTCTTTGATTCTATAACAGGGGAGCCTACCGACAAAATGATTGAGGCAGGTCTTAAAGTATGGAATGATGAAAATTGTGATTTTCTCATTGCTATAGGCGGCGGTTCACCCATTGATGCTATGAAAGCGATTGGTGCTGTTGCAACAAACTGCGGTTCAATTAATGATTATCTCGGAAAAATTATTACTGTTCCCACTCCTCCTATGGTCGCAATACCAACAACAAGCGGAACCGGTTCGGAGGCTACTCAGTTTACAATTATAACCAATACTGAAAAAGACATAAAAATGCTTCTTAAAGGTGCAGTTCTTATTCCCGATTTAGCAATTGACGATCCGGAGTTTACTCTTACCTCGCCTCCTTCCGTCACTGCTGCAACAGGACTTGATGCACTTTGTCACGCAGCAGAAGCATATACTTCACGAAAAGCCCAGCCTATGACCGATGACTTGGCAATTAGTGCAGTGAAGAGAATTTTTGAGTATCTTCCTATTGCGTTCAAAGACGGCGGCAATGTCAAAGCACGAGAGGAAATGAGTCTGGCTTCTCTTGAAGCCGGTGTTGCGTTCAATAACGCTTCAGTTACAATCATTCATGGAATGTCAAGACCTATCGGTGCACTGTTTCATGTTCCTCACGGTATCAGTAATGCCATGCTGATGACAGAATGTTTTAAGTATGTGGCAGACGGAGCACCTAAACGCTTTGCTGACATGGCAAGAGCAATAGGTAAGGCTGATGCATCTGATTCAGATACGGTTGCTGCTGAAAAGTTTGTTGATGCGTGTAAAGAAATTTGTAATATCTGTGAAATTCCCAGTCTTTCAGGTTATGGAATTGATCTTGATAAATTCCGTGAGTGTATGCCGAAAATGGCTGATGATGCTTTTGCATCTGGCTCACCTTCAAACACAATTAAGGAAATCAGCGTTGATGATATTCTTACGATATATGATACACTTTGTAAATAATTTTAGGAGTGAGAAGACATGATTAAAATTGGTATTATCGGTGCAGGCCGAATCGGTAAAGTTCATCTTCAGTCAATCACATATCATGTTAAGGGGGCAATGGTTAAGTCTGTAGCAGATTCTTTTATGGATGAAGATACAGAAGCATTTGCAAAGAGCATGGGAGTTGAGATTGTAACAAAAGATTATAAGGAAATCCTTGCTGACCCTGAAATTGATGCAGTTATGGTTTGTTCGTCAACTGACACTCATTCTTCAATTTCCGTTGAAGCTATCAATGCAGGTAAGCATGTTTTCTGCGAAAAGCCCGTTGATCATTCAATCGAAAAGATTCAAGCTGTTGCGGATGCACTTGAAGGCAAGAATCTTAAGTTCCAGGTTGGTTTTAACAGACGTTTTGATCACAACTTTGCCGCTATTCGCAAGGCTGTTGACGCCGGCAGAATCGGTGAGCCCCATATTGTTAAAATTACATCCCGTGATCCTGAACCACCCAACCCTGCATACATAAAGGTTTCGGGCGGAATGTTCCTTGATATGACAATTCATGATTTTGACATGGCTACATTCCTTGTTAACAGCGATGTTGAAGAGGTATATGTTCAGTCAGCAGTTCTCGTTGACCCTGCAATCGGTGAGCAGGGTGACGTCGATACAGCTATCATTACAATGAAAATGGCAAACGGTGCACTTTGCGTTATTGACAACTCAAGAAGGGCTGCTTACGGCTATGATCAGAGAGCTGAAGTTTTCGGCTCAAATGGCATGGTTGCAACATTAAATGACACACTTTCATCTGCGGTTGTTTCCGATGCAAACGGCGTAACAGGGGAGAAACCTCTCTTCTTCTTCCTTGAGAGATATATGCAGTCTTTTACAGACGAGGTTATGCAGTTTGTTGATGCTATCGAGAACGATAAAGAAGTTCCCGTAGGTATCCACGCAGGAATGCAGTCCGTTAAAATCGGTCTTGCCGCAAAGAAATCCGTAGAAGAACACAGACCTGTTAAACTTTCTGAAATATAAGATATATTGAAATAATTAAACCGGCAATTTGTGATATGCACCCCAAAAGTAAGACACTTTTGGGGTGCATATCATGCAGTTGGTGCATTGAGAATTAAATATCTTTTGGATATGGATCACGGATATTTGTTCTGCATAAAATGTAGTCAATACTTGTATCAAAAAAAATCAGCTAAAATTATTAATGTATCTCTTGTGGTAACTCTTTCTACGCATTCAAACTTGGAAATTAAAGCTTGGTCAATCCCTGTTTTTATTTGCGGCTGAAGCTGAGTAAGATGCATTTCTTTTCTTAAATTTTTAATATTATTTTTCATTTTTATATATTGTTATATGTTATTATGTCATAATTGTCAATCATTCAATATAATGATTAGCCATTATGCTGAAAATAATTTGTCATATTGACAAATATGACAAGATGTAATATAATAAATTCACAACTGCATATAATTTATCTTTTCAGTGAAGAAACTGTAATGAAAATAGTCGCTATAATTTTTAAGCTTCT
>CAYVTA010000050.1:0-15628 GCA_964454355.1 uncultured Eubacteriales bacterium
ATGGTACCACGTCTGTGGGTGATAAGTATAAACTGGGTTCTTTCGGTCATGTTTTTCAGGTATCTGGCATATCTGAGAACGTTTACGTCATCAAGTGCAGCTTCAACCTCATCAAAAATACAGAAAGGCGAAGGTGTAACCTTAAGAATTGCAAAAAGAAGTGCAATTGCACAAAGTCCTTTTTCACCGCCTGAAAGAAGAGTCATACTCTTGACATTTTTGCCGGGAGGCTGTGCCTTAATTTCAATTCCGCATTCAAGAATATCGTTTTCGTCCTCAAGAATCAGCTCTGCACTGCCTCCGCCGAAAAGACGAGAAAATGTTTCACTGAAATTAGAATTGATAATGTCAAATCGTTCACGGAATTGAACCGCCATTTTATCTGTAAGACCGTAAATCAGCTTATTAAGCTCTGCTTTTGATTTTTCAACATCTTCAAGCTGAGCCTTCATAAATTCATAACGCTCGGAAACTTCCTTATATTCATCAATCGCCGCAACATTTACGCTGCCCAATGACTTTATTTTGGATTTGATTTCAGCCAACCGCTTTTTTGCTTCCGGAAGAGATTCGAGCTGAATATCAAGCTCTGCCGCTTCACGGCGTGTAAGCTTGTACTCTTCAAAAAGCTTTGACTCTGTCTCTTCTTGCTGAGCCATGAGAGAATTTTTCTTCTCCTCAAGTCTTACAAGCTCTGCGGAAAGCTTTTCCTTTTCTTCCGTCTTTGAACGCTCTTCAACTCGAAGCTCATTTGAACGTTTTTCACTAAATTCACGCTTAACGGTAAGAGCCGCAGTTCGAGATGTTTGCTGTTCGATATCTTTTCTTAGCTCTTCGGCTTTTGTATTAAGCTCATCAATTCTCGAATTGAGTTTTTCGTTCTTTTCAACAGCATCCTTGATCTCAAGGTCTAATTTCCCTATTCTGTCGGATTGACCGTTTTTTCGCTCTTCAAGGTCTGCTATTCCGGCTCTGTGGTTTTCTATATCTCGCATAAATGCAACGATTTCAAGGTTGATTTCTGAAATTTGAGAACCAATTTTCTCTCTTTCATCGGAAAGATTTTGTCTGTCATCGGAAAGGGTGTCTGACTTCTTTCTGTAAGCATCCATTTCCTTTTCAACAGCCTCGGCTTCCGCCTGGGCTTCATTTTGTGCAGTCTGAAGCTGTTTTACACGCTCAACGGCAGTCAGTGTTTCATCTGATAGAGCTTTCATTGAGTTTTCAGCAATAGCCAGCTTGCTTTCGGAAAGGGTCAGTGCACTGTCAGCTTTGATTTTTTCTTCCTGCTCTCGCATAAGATCGCCTTTTACACCTTCAAGAGCTGCATTGTCTGCACTGTAATCCTCTTTAAGCTTTTTATACTGATTTTCAAGCTCTTCAAGATGCTTTTTATCGTTCTCTATCTCACTGTTGAGACGCTCGATTTCATTGGCTCTTGACAAAAAACCGGAATGTTCAATTTTTGAACCACCTGTCATAGAACCGCCGGCATTTACGACCTGACCGTCAAGAGTAACTATTTTAAATCTATGATTATATTTTTTGCCTATAGCTGTTGCAGAATCAATATCTTCGGCAATAACTGTTTTTCCTAACTGAGAATCTATAATATTCTTATACTTTTTATCATAACTAACAATATTTGCAGCGACATCAATGTAGCCGAAGCAATCATCAAGTCCGTCTTCGTGAAGCTCTCTGCCCTTGAGTGTATCCATAGGGAAAAAGGTAGCTCGACCCAGTCGATTATCCTTCAGATAATACATTGCTTTCTTTGCATTTCCGCTGTTTTCCGTGACGATATGCTGAATTGCGGCACCCAGTGCCGTTTCAATAGCAAGAGAATATGTATCAGGAACACTGATAAGCTGAGAAAGTGGCCCATGAATGCCCTTGAGCTGTCCGTTTGCAGATGCTTTCATAACTGCCTTAACACTGCCCTGATAGCCCTCCATGTTTTTTTGCATATCAAGCAACATACTCACACGGTTTTTCTTCTGCTCAAGCTCAAGCTTTGCATTATCCGTCATAAAACGATGCTGTTCCATTTTTTGAGCTTTTGACTTCACTCTTATCATATACCCGGAAACAGAATTTGTAAAGCCTGAGATTTTCTCTCTGTGAAGCTCGACCTTGTTGCTGCAAGCCGTAACTTCTGCTTTAAGAGCTGAAATTTCCTGTGCCTTTGCTTTTATCTCTCCCTCAACGGAAGAACGTCTTGACTCGATTTCTTCAAGTGAAGATGAAGCAGAAGTATATCTGATTTTAGCTTCAGACAGTCTCTTTGCAAGTGATGCCAGCATATCGGATATTTTAACATATTCATCCGCAACATCAACGTCACGGGCACGAAGTGAATTAAGTTTAAGATTCAAAGAATCTATTACTTCTTTTTTCTCTGCAATAATACCGTTCAGATCCTCAATAGCAAGAGTAGTTTTTTCTATCTGCTCATCAATCTGAACACCTGACATATTCTCTTGTGCTTTTTCTTTTTCTATTCGTTCAATCGTCGCCTTATTATACTCTATTGAGTTTTTATTGACGGCAATAAGAGATTCAACTGAAGATGTCTCCTCCTGAGAGGTGTGTATAAGTCTTCTTACATTATCGATTTCAATGTTTATATTTTTTATGCTTTCCGCAGCTTCTTCAGATTCGGAAATAATTTTTTCCAAATCCTTTTCAATCTGCTGATAATGCATCTGAGCCACGGTATATTTATTGCTTTGTTCACGGATAAGATCTGCGGACTTATCAAGGATGTCAAGCCACAGACCAATTTCCAGATTTTTTCTTTCAGATGCAAGTGCTAAAAACTTCTGAGCCTTTTCGCTTTGTTTCTCCAAAGGTCCGACACGCTCTTCAAGCCCAGTGAGAATATCACGAAGTCTTAAAAGATTTTCCTCAGCCTGAGAAAGACGTTTTAATGCATCAGCACGGCGATAACGATAATGAGAAATACCTGCTGCCTCTTCAAACATTTCACGTCTGTCCTCACTCTTTGCAGAGACCATATCCTCAATTCTGCCCTGGCTGACCATCGAATAGCCGTCACGACCCAATCCCGTATCCATAAAAAGTTCATGGATATCACGCAATCTGACGTTTTCACCGTTTATTTTATATTCACTTTCACCTGAGCGATAAAAACGGCGTGTAACGGCAACTTCATCGCTGTCTTTCGGCAGTTTTCTATCACTGTTATCAAGCCGTAAAGTAACTTCAGCAAAGCCCTGGGCTCTTCTTGTTCGGGTACCGCTGAAAACGACATCCTCCATTTTTGAGCCACGCAGAGACTTTGTTGACTGTTCACCGAGAACCCATTTCACGGCGTCGGCAATATTACTTTTTCCTGAACCGTTGGGTCCGACTACGGCTGTCATGCCTTTACCGAATTCAAGCTTGGTTTTATCGGGAAAGGACTTGAAGCCCTGCATTTCAAGTGATTTTAAATACATACTATTCCTCGCAAATCAATCGGACTTCGTATTTCCGAAGTCCATCATCGCCTTTGACTTTTGCATTCACGCCCAAAGCTTCAAGGCTTAATAAATTCGACCTCTTCTGCCCTGTCATTTTGGAAATTTCACAGGGAGAAACAAATATAACAGTGTTTCCGCTTATATTGTTGTTTTTTATTATTTCTTTAACTTTTTTCAGATATATTTTGCTTTCGCAAAGCTCTCTGAATGCCGGATGGTAAGCACCTGCTATGTATCCATCCTCCACGTTTCCTCCGGAATGAAGCCCCAGACGGATGACTTTTATATTGTTTTCATTAAACATTTCAAGTAATTCGGAACAAAGCATTACTGCTTCATCCACTGTTTGAGGAGCATATTTGCCCTCATCATAGAGCTGAGCAAGTTTTGTGTTTTCAAGTACAACAGTAGGATAAATTCTTACGGTGCTCGGCCTTAAAGCAATGATTTTTCTCGCAGTTTCAACAGCTGTTTCATCATTATCACCATAGAGACCGGTCATCATCTGAAGTCCCAACTCAAATCCGTACTGTTTTATAAGCCCAGAAGCACTTATAATATCATCAGCCGTATGACCTCTTTCATTCATTTCAAGAACTGAATCTGACATACTCTGTGCACCCAATTCAATTGCTGTAACAGAGTATTTTTTCAAAATTTCGAGAATTTCCGCATTTACTGCATCAGGTCTTGTTGAACATCTGATTCCGCCGAAATATCCATCCCTGATATATGGATAAGCACATTCAAGAAGATATATCATATAATCCCTGTCAATAGCTGTAAAGCTGCCGCCAAAGAATGCAATCTCGCTGTTTTGTCGGTCATATTCACTTTTCAAAGCAATCGACACAGCAGAATCAATATCTTCTTTTGCAAGTCTTTTAGATGAACCGGAGATTGTTCTCTGGTTACAGAAGCTGCAGGTGTGAGGACACCCTTCATGGGGCACAAACAATGACACATTTATGTGCTTCATACATCAACGCCCATAAGTCGGAGAGCCTCTTTTGCAGCCATCTGTTCTGCTTGCTTCTTACTTCTGCCTGTACCTGTTCCGATAACATTGCTGTTAAGTTTAACTTCTACAATAAAAGTTTTGTCATGGTCGGGACCGGATTCACCTGCCATGAAATACTCAAGTATCTCACCGTGATTTCTCTGAGTTATTTCCTGCAAAGCTGATTTGTAATCCGAAATGGTATTTTCTTCAACGGAAGCATTTGAAATAAATCCGAGAACAAATTTTTTTGCTTCTTTAAAGCCTGCATCAAGATAAATTGCAGCTATGACAGATTCAAAAGCATCAGCTAAAATCGAAGGTCTTTCTCTGCCGCCGGTGTTTATCTCACCTTTGCCCAGCCTCATAAACTCACCCAGTTTTATAGACTTTGCAAACTTATAAAGTGACTTTTCGCACACGAGCGAAGCTCTGAGTTTTGTAAGCTGACCTTCAGGCATTTCAGGATGATTGGTGTAAAGATATTCTGCTGTGATCATTCCCAAAACTGAGTCACCAAGAAATTCAAGGCGTTCGTTAAACGCAACCCTTCCCTGCATTTCGTTTGCATAAGAAGAATGA
Source organism: uncultured Eubacteriales bacterium (assembly GCA_964454355.1). Taxonomy (GTDB): domain Bacteria; phylum Bacillota; class Clostridia; order Oscillospirales; family Acutalibacteraceae; genus UBA1081. The sequence continues at coordinate 5,071 of CAYVTA010000050.1, forward strand.
GTCAGTGCTGTCTGCAAAAGTGATTTATCTTTAAATTCATATCCGATTATCTGTTCAAAAATAGTCAAATTATCATCTTCAATCAATTATTTGTGTACTGAGAATATCAAGGCTGCGTTTAGCAAGAGCAGCATAACGCTCCTTCTTGTCTCTGATTTTTTCAGGCAATTGCGGAAGCAATCCAAATGATGCCCCCATAGGCTGAAAATTAGTTACATAGCTATCGCTTATGTATCCGGCAAGAGCTCCCATCATATTTTCGGGCGGAAGAATCATAGTCTGTTCACCTTTGATTCTCTTTGCTGCATTGATGCCTGCCATAATACCTGCAGCCGCAGATTCCATATAGCCTTCAACACCTGTGATTTGTCCTGCAAAAAAGATTTGCGGATGCTTTTTCATTGAAAAATCACCGTTAAGAAGACGGGGGGAATCAAGGAATGTATTACGGTGCATTACTCCGTAACGGACAAACTCCGCATCACGAAGAGCAGGAATCATTGAGAAAACCCTTTTTTGTTCGGGAAATTTCAGATTTGTCTGAAAACCTACAAGATTATACATTGTTCCCTCTCTGTTCTCCTTTCTCAATTGAAGAACAGCCCAAGGTCTGTGTCCTGTATTAGGATCACGAAGACCTACTGGTTTTAACGGGCCAAAACGAAGAGTATCTGCCCCTCTTTTCGCCATAATTTCAACAGGCATACAGCCTTCATATATATGTTTTTTATCAAACTCATGAAGAAGAGCGATTTCAGCATTTACAAGCTCGTTATAAAAGCTCTCGTACTCTTCCTTATTCATTGGACAGTTGATATAATCTTCATCACCGCCTCTGTCATACCTTGACTGACAGAAAGCTTTTGTCATATCAATACTGTCTGCTTCAACAACGGGAGCCGCAGCATCAAAGAAGCTGAGAAAAGCACTTCCCGTAAGCTTTTTTATACTTTCCGCAAGCTTATCCGACACTAAAGGTCCTGCGGCAATGACCACAGAATCATAACCTTCCGGTATGTCGGTTATTTCTTTACGAATAAGCGTAATATTTTCATCATTTTCTATTCTTTCGGTTACAAGAGAAGAAAATATATCTCTGTCAACAGCCAATGCACCACCGGCAGGAACAGCAGAGCGTTCAGCACACTCAACAGTTACGCTGCCTAGAATTTTCATTTCTGCTTTAAGAAGTCCTGCGGCTGATTCGATACGCATAGCCTTAAAAGAATTAGAGCAAACCAATTCACACAGATTCTCCGATTTGTGAGCAAGAGAATATCTTACCGGCTTCATTTCAAAGAGGTCAACCTTGATTCCTCTTTTTGAAAGCTGTGCCGCACATTCAACACCTGCAAAACCGCCGCCTATAACTGCCGCCTTATTCATCACTGTCTTCCTTATCGACATTTTTCTTACTCTTTGTAATTTTACATTCATAACCGCAGCCCTCATTAAGGCACTTAAGAACTGAACGTCTGCTCTTAAAAAGGGTTTTTCCGCAGTCTGGACACACATCAGCAACAGGTGTATCCCAAGTCATAAAGTTACAGTTCGGATAATTTCCGCATCCGAAGAAAGTATTACCTTTCTTTGATTTTTTGCCTATAACTTCACCGCCGCAGACGGGACATTTGCCCTGAGTATGCTCAATATAAGGTTTTGCATTTTTACAGTCAGGATAACCGGGGCAAGCAAGGAATTTTCCGAATCTTCCGATTTTTATGACCATATTCTTACCGCACTTTTCACATACCTCGTCGGTTATATCCTCTTCGAGCTGAATTTTTACTCCTGCCATTGATTCCTTTGCCTTTGCAAGAGTATCTTCAAATTCACCGTAAAATTCATGAAGCATTGCAATATAATCAAGATTGCCAGCCTCTACTTCATCAAGACTTGTTTCCATGCCTGCGGTAAACTTTGTATTTACGATTTTGGGAAATTGCTCTTTCAGAAGTTTTGTGGTTGCAATGCCCAATTCAGTGGGCTTAAGCTGTTTACGTTCTCTGACAACATAGCTTCTGCGTGTAATGGTTGAAATAATTGTAGCGTATGTGCTGGGTCTGCCCACACCTGTCTCTTCAAGCATTTTTATAAGAGAAGCTTCGGTATATCTTGGTGGTGGCTGTGTAAAATGCTGTTCGGGAATGAGTTCTCGGAATTTAAGAGCATCGCCGCTTTTCATTTCAGGCATATGAGTTTCGTTCTCGTCATCTTCATCAGCAGTCTGATAAAGAGCCGTAAATCCGTCAAATTTTACGGAATAACCGCTTGATGAGAACATACAATAGCCCTCTGCACCCTCTTTTTCAGCTTTAATTTCAACTTTGACTGTATCCTGAATGCAACACTCCATAAGACTTGCAATAAATCGCTTCCAAATAAGGGAATAGAGATTATATTGTTCTGAAGTAAGAGCACTTTTAGCCAGTTCCGGAGTAAGAGAGGGAACAGTCGGTCTTATAGCCTCATGACCATCCTGTGTTCTGCCCTTTGTTTTAAAATATCTTGGCTTTTCAGGAAGATATCTGTCTCCGTATGCACTCTTAATATAATCAACACCTGCGGCTCTTGATTCTTCTGAAATACGAAGTGAGTCAGTTCTCATATAAGTGATAAGACCGATTGAGCCGTAACCGGGAACATCAATACCTTCGTAAAGCTCCTGAGCAATTTTCATTGTACGCTGAGATGTGAAGCCCAATCTATGAGAAGCATCCTGCTGAAGAGTAGATGTTGTAAAAGGAGGCATAGGCTGTTTTTTTCTGGTACCTTTTTTGACATTATCAACAGAATAAACAGCACCGTCAAGAAGGGAAACATATTTGTCAGTCTGCTCCTTGTTAACAAGCTTCACCTTACCGGTTTCATCGCCGATAAATGCTGCTTTGAAAACCTTTCTTGAATGAGGAGCTGTAAGCTTTGCTGTCAAAGACCAGTATTCCTCGGGCACAAAAGCATTTATTTCATCTTCTCTGTCAACGATAAGGCGTACCGCAACGCTCTGAACACGTCCGGCGGAAAGGCCTCTTCTGATTTTCTGAGAAATGAATGGGCTTAGGCGATAACCTACAAGTCTGTCGAGGATTCGTCTTGCCTGCTGAGCATTAACAAGATCCATATCGATTTTCTCAGGATTTGCCATGCCTGCTTCAACGCTTTTTTTATTTATTTCATTAAATTTAACTCTCTTTGTCTTATCAATATCAAGGTCAAGAAGTGTCGCCAGATGCCATGAGATTGCTTCACCCTCACGGTCCGGGTCAGTTGCAAGATAAACTTCTTCGCTGTTTTTTGCAAGCTCGGAAAGTTCTTTTACAAGCTTTTCTTTACCCTTGACAATAACATATTTAGGGGCAAAATCATTTTTGACATCAACACTGAGCTTAGCAGCGTAAAGGTCTCTGACGTGTCCCATAGATGCTTTAACTTCATATCCCTGACCTAAGTACTTTTTTATTGTACCTGCCTTTGTGGGAGACTCAACTATAACTAATTTAGACATATGATCAATCCTAAAACAAAATTCTAATTCAAAAAATACCGTTTTCCGCTGCCCATATAAGCTAAAGAATACATTTCAAGCTCCGTAAGAGCAGAGAGCACTTCATTTACGGGAAGTCCCGTTTTTGTAACAAGTTCATCTGTAAGTATTCCCTCATAACTCAAATATTCAAACACTTTTTTTGCCTGAAAAGTGGCATATTCGGGAATCTCGGGTTTTATTTTCTCTTCTGTCGTCACCGTAGGAGCTGCGGTCTTCTGTTTTTGAACCTGTTTTTCATTTTCCTTCTTTTTTTCTTTTTTCACCCTTACAGGTGACCGTTTCACTGTATCAAAAGTTGTTTTTTCAGCTTTAAGGAGCCTTTCAGTATTAATAAATTCCCCGTATGATGCAATATAACCCTCCAACACATCCATAAAAGAAAATACTGACTTTGCACCGTCACGGATAAGGTTATTTGTGCCGAAGTAATTTGAGTTTGTTATATCACCGGGAACAGCAAAAATATCTCTCCCCTGTTCAGCAGCAAGCTGTGCGGTAATAAGTGAGCCGCTTTTCTCTCCTGCTTCAATTACAACTGTGCCGAGAGTCATGCCTGAAATTATGCGGTTGCGTACCGGAAATGTAATTCTTGAAGGCTCAGTATTAGGAAGAAATTCACTGATAACTGCACCATGCATTGAAATTTCATCTCTCAAGCTTTCGTTCTGCATTAGGTATTTGCAACCCAAACCGCATCCAAGCACAGCGACCGTTTTTCCTTTTGCTTTCAATGCACCTGTATGTGAAGCACTGTCTACGCCCAACGCTCCGCCACTGACTATCACCGCACCTGCTGAAGCAAGTGAAAAGGACAGCTCTTGAGCAACTCTCAGACCGTAATCTGATGAATCACGTGTACCGACCATACCGATACTGACGGGTGCATTAAGAATCTTCCGGTCTCCCTTTACATATAGTACGCATGGAAAATCCAAAATATCACGAAGTCTTGCGGGGTAATCCAAATCATCATAAGTAACTATATCCCAGCCCTGCTTGTCACATTCCTTCATGATGGTATAAGACTGAGAAGGACTGTACTGAACCAGCTTTTTCACATCTGACGATTTAATTATACCGGAATTGAGCCACTCGGCATGACCAGCACCGTAAAGTGCAACAGGATCACCGAAATAAGTCATTATTTCATCAAGCTTTTTGCCGACGCCAAGCGTTCTCTGAAGCCATATCCAATACTCGGGAGGACACTTCATCTGACCATCTCCCACATAATCACGCAGGCAGCCGCTCCTGCATTAAGTGACTCGGCTCTGCCTTTCATAGGAATGGTTATTGAATCGCTGCATGAGGCGATGACACTGTCGGTAAGTCCGTTGCCTTCATTACCTATGACACATATAACCCCACCGCTTTTATCCATTTTTGTAACGGGCAAAGCTGAAGAGTCCGGAACTGCCGCATAAGTCTTCATTCCCTGTTTTGAACATTCCTTCAGCAAATCAGGCAAACAGTCAACATTTATAACATCAAGCCTCAAAAGTGAGCCCATAGCAGCCCTGAGGGCTTTTGGATTATAAATATCACAGCCGCCGCTGACAATAACGCCGTCAAGACCGAGAGCCTCTGCCGTTCTTGCTACTGCACCCAGATTGCCGGGAGTCTGAACATTCTCAAGAGCGATATACATACCATTGCTATTTATTTTATCAATATTATCAGATTTGTCAAGTGTTTTGCATATACAAAATACACCTTGAGGATTTTTTGTATCGGAAAGCTTGAGTGCAATATCCTCTGTAATAATGTAAGCTTCCTTTGCACTGTCAATAAGAACAGAGAGCTCATTGCCGTGATTTTTCATTGCATTATCCGTAATAAAAACCGTTTGTGCAATATGTCCGTTCAATGCCGCATCACAGCAAAGCCGCAGACCTTCAAGGAAAAAGCAACCGCTGCGACGTCTTTCAGAACTGTCAGAACACAGCTTTACGGCGTGTTTTATTTTGTCATTATTTCTGCTTGTAAGCTTTAACATAAGTCTCTCCGAATACAAAAAATTTCACCGCTTAAAAACGGAAAAAAGGGAATGCGGTTGCATTCCCAATGATAAACATTTATTACTTAAGTGCTGCCTTAGCCTGCTCTGTAAGAGCTGTGAATGCTGCAGGATCAGCAATAGCGATCTCTGAAAGCATCTTACGGTTAAGAGTGATGCCGGCCTTGCTAAGACCATTCATAAATGTTGAATAATTCATACCGTTGAGCTTGCAAGCTGCGGAAATTCTTGTGATCCAAAGACGACGGAAGTTTCTCTTTTTCTGCTTTCTTCCGATGTATGCATAGTTACCGGACTTCATAACAGCCTGTTTAGCTGTCTTAAAAAGTCTTGACTTTGAGCCATAGTAACCCTTAGCAAGCTTTAAAACTTTATTTCTTCTCTTACGAGTCATTGTAGCGCCTTTAATACGTGCCATTGGTAAGTTACCTCCTGTTTAATAATTATTTGTAAGGAATAAGCTTCTTGATCTGCTTAACATTTGTCTTGTCAGCAACAGTTGTCTTACGAAGATTTCTTTTTCTCTTAGTGCTTTTCTTATTGAGGATGTGTGACTTATATGCATGAGCACGGATGGGCTTACCGTTCTTGGAAAGCTTAAAACGCTTTTTAGCACCGCTGTTTGTTTTAATTTTGGGCATAATTAATTCCTCCTGTTTTTTCGTTAAAAAAATTACTTGTTCGGCTTTGCTGCAAGGAACATCAGCATCATGCGTCCTTCAAGCTTTGCGGGCTTTTCGATAACACCTGTTTCACTGCACATCTCAGCGAAAGTCGCCATTATCTCAAGACCTCTTTCGGGGTGAGCCATTTCTCTTCCTCTGAAGCGGATAGCTACTTTGACTTTATTACCCTTTGAAAGGAACTTATTTGCATGATTCGCCTTGGTTTCAAGGTCATGCGTATCGATATTTAAAGAAAGCTGAACTTCTTTGATATCAATCTGATGTTGGTTCTTTTTTGCTTCCTTTTCACGCTTCTGCATTTCAAACCTGTACTTACCGTAGTCCATAATTTTACACACGGGCGGTTTTGCCTGCGGAGCGATCTTTACTAAATCGAGATTCTTCTGAGCCGCTATCTTAAGCGCATCCGAAGCTGACATAATACCGAGCTGTTCGCCGTCATCCGTAACGATTCTCAGCTCCTTGTCTCGGATTTCCTCATTGATCTGCATTTCCTTAGTACCGATGTTCAACACCTCCGATAAAATAAACAAAAGCGCAGATAAACATATATCCGCACTCGCACAATAATACCCGAAAAAACATTCGGGAGAGTTATTGACCTTACAGGAACATCATCCGCAAGGTGAGTACGGCAAAGCCGTCTGCTTTGTTTTGCTTGATTATTATATAACACGATTTACTGTTTGTCAAGACCTAATTTTAAAATTTTTCACAACAAATTGCAAAAAAAGAAAAAAGTTATTTTTTGGTTAATCTATAAAATTTCAAAATGAAATATAAAATAATTATTTTGTCATAAATGCCATAGCGTATTATTTATTTTTCACTTGCAGATTTTGTAATTAAGTGCTATATTATGCATTAGGAATTATGCATTAATAATGGTGATAAAATGATAGGTTTAGGAACAATTATAAACACCGCCGCAATAATTGCAGGCGGTATTATAGGAATGTTGTTCGGAAACAAAATTCCCGAAAGATTCCGTGATATACTTATGAAAGCAAACGGCATAAGCGTAATATTTATAGGTATTTCGGGAGCGTTGCAAGAGATGTTTACCGTAGAAAACGGAAAAATTTCAAGCGGCGGAACAATGATGATGATCGGTTCCATGGTAATCGGTGCGATAATCGGTGAACTGCTTGACATTGACCGCAGAATGGAAAGTTTTGGTGAATGGCTCAAAAGAAAAACGAAAAGCGAAAAAGATAATTCCTTTGTTGACGCTTTTGTTACAGCCTCCCTCACGGTAAGCATAGGTGCAATGGCAATTGTAGGCTCGATTAAAGACGGTATTGAGGGCGATTACTCAATTCTCACAGCAAAAGCAATACTCGATTTTATCATAATTATAATAATGACTGCATCTATGGGAAAGGGCTGCATTTTTTCCGCTATTCCCGTATTTGTTCTGCAAGGCGGAGTAACTCTTCTCTCGAGGTTTATAGAACCGATAATGACAGAAACCGCACTTTCATACCTTTCACTCACAGGTTCAATGCTTATATTCTGCGTGGGAATCAATATCATCCGGGGAAAGCAAATCAAGGTTGCAAATCTTCTGCCATCGATCGTAATTGCCGTGATATGGGCTGTTGTTGAAAATTTAATTGCATAAGAAAAAAGCCGATGAACTCAAATTCACCGGCAATTTTTTACTTTTTTTTAGTATAACATCATTACTGCTTCTTCTATCTTTTCCGCAACCTCATCTATCGTTCCGTCGGCATTGATAACTACAATATTTTCGCTTTCCTTAAGAGATTCAAGACAGTTATAAAAACGTTTTCTTATACTTGTGAGGTAATCCTGTGTTTCGTAAATTTCAATCTGATCCGCTGTTCTGTTAGCATATATTCTCTCCATACTTTTTTCGGGAGTAAGATCAAGGAATATACATAAATCAGGCGTTCTGATGTCATCACAGCCCAGATTGAGATTTCTGAGCCAATCCATTCCAACATCTACCCCCTGATATGCAAGGGTAGAATAGTAATATCTGTCACACAGAACGGTATCACCTTTATCAATGTGCATATTAATACCGTCTGCCGAGTTCACATTATGGTCGATTCGATCGGCGGTAAAAAGAAGAGCAAGCTCGCTCTTTGTACACTTTTTTGTTCCCGAGAGAACCTCACGGCACATTTTTCCGTACTCACCGCCTGTAGGTTCGGCATGACTTACAGTGTTTATTCCCTTATCTCTCAGCTTTGCGGCAAGAATTTTTGTTTGGGTGGTTTTACCAGAGCCGTCAAGACCTTCAATAACTATAAATTTACCTTTACCGAACATTTCCATCACCTTAATTTATACAGCTCTTCGCTGAGATTATACATTTGCTCCATCGTCAGTTTTTCTGCTCTGACATTATTTTCAAGAGAAGCGTTTTTCAGTGCTTCGTTTATTTTATCCTTTGACATTCCCAAACCGGAAGACAAACCGTTTGCAGCAGTTTTTCTCCGTTGAGAAAAAGCGGCTTTAACAACCCTGAAGAAGAATTTTTCATCGGTTGGTTTAAATTCAGGTTCTTTTCTGACGGTGAGTTTTATAACTTCGCTGTCAACATTGGGAGAAGGCATAAACGCCTCTCTCGGCACAAAAAACAATTCCTGAGCCTCCGAATAAAAATTAACAGCAACAGAAACTGCACCTGCATCTCTTGAGCCGACTTGAGCACACAGTCTCTCACCTGCCTCTTTCTGAACCATAACAGTAATTGTATTTATAGGCAATCTGCTTTCAAGCAGAAGCATGATTATAGGAGATGTAATATAGTAAGGCAGATTTGCACACACGCATATATCCTTACAATCGCCGAAAGACTCGTTAAAAAGTCTTTCAAGGTCGATTTTCATAACATCAGCATTAATAACTTCAATATTATCAAAATCGGAAAGTGTGTCCTCCAGCACAGGAATAAGTCTGGTGTCAAGCTCAAGAGCCACAACTTTTTTGGCTTTTTTTCCGATTTCCTGTGTCAAAACTCCGATACCGGGACCGATTTCAAGAACACCTGTTTCCTGTGTAATACCCGATTTTTCAACAATCATGGGACACACATCAGGATCAATAATAAAATTCTGTCCCAGTGCCTTTGAAAAAGAAAAACCATTTTTTGACATTATTCTTTTTATTGTATTTATATCGGTTAAACTATACATAATCAAAATCCTAATTTCTGCTGTCTGATATCCTTACCTTTAAATGTGAGTATCCTATACTCACCAATGATTCTTGAGGCAATTCGTCTGGAATACTTAGTATCCAGCTCGCCTATGCTCAAATTTGTGCTAATAATCGTAGGTTTTGAGGTCAGAAGTCTTGTTGTTATGATGTTATTGAAGGTTGCCACTGTAAAATTGGTTGTAAATTCCGCACCAAGATCGTCAAGAATCAAAAGATCACACTCAAGAAGCATTTTTTCAGTTGTTCCGTCAGGATTTTCCCCTCTTCCGAAATGCTCTTTTTCCACATCGGAAAAAAGATTCTGTGCTGAACCGTAAACCACACCGTAACCTTTTTTCAGCACCTCCCCTGCTATTGCAAGTGAAAGATGCGTTTTACCAAGTCCGGTTTCACCCCACATAAGAACGCTGTCAGAGCCTAAATCAAAATTCCCAGCGTAATTTTTACAAAAATCGAAATTTCTCTGCATCAGTTCATGAATTTCATTACTGTCTGCATAATATTTCATACTGAAATCATCAAATGTTGAGATTTTTAAAGGAGAATCCTTACAAAGCTGTTCATATGAAAGAAGTCTTAACAATTCGAGATGACAGGCACAAAGCTTTCCGTCAAAAAAACCTGAATCCGAACATTTCGAACAGGTGTAAACAGGCTCAAAAATATTTTTATCATAGCCTGCCGATTCAAGTATATCTTCAATCTCAGCTTGTGCCTCAAGATTTTCTTGTTTCAGATTTTCTATGTATTCAGCAGTTTTTTCTCCCATACCGATAACTTTAACAAGACCGTAAGCGGCGGATTTCATTTTATTCTCAAGCTGCAGGATTTCCGGCAATTTTGCTGTAATTGAATCGTGCCTGATTTCTGCATCCCATTCAGCTTTCCTCTTGCGTTCAGCTAATTTCTCGCTTGCAAGACTAAATATCTTTTCACTGTATGCCATAAACTCACTGTCCTTTCTTCGTTTTTGTCGGGTCAAGAGCGAGACTGCGTTTCACCGCAAGCTCAATATCATATGACGGAGCAGACTTGTTTTCATTTTGTCTGCCTTTAGCTTTTTCGGACGTTTTTTTCTCCTGTTCACCGACAAAACGAACTTCTGCGGCAAAC
>CAYVTA010000051.1:0-15434 GCA_964454355.1 uncultured Eubacteriales bacterium
GTCATTTCCTTGTAAACGGTAAGAGAGTAGATATTCCCTCATACCTTTGCAAAGCAGGAGAGACTGTATCAATCAAGAAGTCAAGTCTTGATTCAGTTAAGTTTAAAGAGATCCTTGAGAAGAGTGTTATTGCTCCCGCATGGATGGAAGTAAGTGCAGATCATGAAGCTAAGATCGTAGCTCTTCCCAATCGTGAGCAGATTGACATTCCCGTTGAAGAGCATCTTATCGTCGAGTTCTATTCACGTTAATAGCTTGATTGTTAAACTTATATTTTTAGCAGCTTTGACTGTAAAAAACTAAGGAGGGTTTTGAATGATAGGTATTGAGAAGCCCAGAATTGATGCTGTTGATTTAACTCAGGACGGTACCTACGGCAAATTTATTGTCGAGCCTCTTGAAAGAGGTTACGGTACTACTCTCGGTAACAGCCTTCGTCGTATACTCCTGTCATCACTTACCGGTTATGCAATTACATCTGTAAGCATTGACGGCATACTTCACGAGTTCTCATCTATTGAGGGTGTAAAGGAAGATGTTACAGAGATCGTTCTGAACTTAAAGAATGTCATTCTGAAAATTCATGGCTCAGGACCCAAGACAATGTATATCGATTGCAGCGGTGAATGTGAAATTACCGCAGATGATATACAGGCTGATTCAGAGGTTGAGATACTTAACCCTGAACTTCATATTGCAACACTTAACTCCGATGCTCATGTTCGTATGGAGCTTACAGCGGATCAGGGCAGAGGTTATGTATCGGCAGAGCGTAACAAGAAGATGATGGAGCCCGTTATCGGTGTTATCGCAATCGATTCTATTTACACTCCTGTCGTAAAAGTAAACTATAAAGTCGATAATGCTCGTGTCGGAGATATCACCGACTACGACAAGCTTTCGCTTGAGGTTTGGACCAACGGTTCAATCGCAGCTAAGGATGCGGTTTCCGTTGCAGCCAAGATTCTCAACGAGCATCTCAATCTCTTTATTGATTTGTCTGATGAGGCAAGCAATATGGAGGTCATGATTGAAAAAGATGAGGATACAAAGACTCAGATACTCGAGATGACTGTTGAGGAACTTGACCTTTCAGTTCGTTCTTTCAACTGCTTGAAGAGAGCGAATATTCATAAGGTAGAGGATTTAATCTCAAAGTCGGAAGAAGAAATGATGAGAGTGAGAAACCTCGGACGCAAGTCTCTTGATGAGGTTATCGCAAAACTCCATTCTCTCGGACTTTCCCTTCGCAGGGATGACGAGTAAATCCAATATTATCTAACGGTAAAGGAGAGAATTTTATGCCCGGAACCAGAAAACTCGGCAGAGCTACGGATTCTCGTAAGGCTATGCTCAGAGCAATGGTAACTTACCTTTTGGAAAATGGCAAAATCGAGACCACCGTTACAAGAGCTAAAGAAGTTCGTTCAATGACTGAAAAAATGATCACTCTTGCAAAAGAGAATAATCTTCATAATTACAGACAGGCTATGGCTTATGTAACAAAGGAAGATGTTGTTAAAAAGTTATTTGACGAAATTGCTCCCAAGTACAAAGAGGTCAATGGCGGTTATTGCCGTATAATCAAGACAGGTCCCCGTCGTGGTGACGCAGCTGAGATGTGTATCATCGAGCTTGTTTGATTAGCTTTATAAATTAAGGTGTCCGAAAGGGCACCTTTTTTGTTTTAAAATAAAGCTATAATGTTAAATGGAATGTATGAATTTTTTGTATCATTAATTTATGTTTTTCAGGCATTTTTTCTTTTATAAAATATATAAAATCATAGTAAAAGAATATTGGATTCATTTTGCCGACTGATACAAATGAACGATAATGTTTAAATATAATCATTTTACCTTAAATTATTAAAAATATATAAAATTTTCCTTGAAAAACAAAAAGTATTGTGTTATAGTATATCTGTATCTTAATTACTAAATGGAGGTTATATACAATGTTAAAACTTAAGAAAGCTTTAAGCGTTTTTCTTGCTGTTTTGATGGCATTCAGTGTGTGTGGCATTGTTACATTTGCTGAGGATGCTGATGTTGATTACACAAATGAACTTATCGCAGCATCAACTGACAGTAATGAGCGTGTTGCAACAATTATTCTTCCCGGTATCGGTCAGTCCGATTCCACATACGTTAAAGAGGACGGTTCAGAAGTCAGTGGCGGACTTCTTCTTCTTGACACTGACGGGCTTGTAAATACAATCCTTAAAAAGCTCGCATGGCCTCTTCTTTCCTCAATTTTTACTCAGCGTGTAAATTCAGGTTTGGGCGATGCTGTTTATGAAGTAGTTTCAGATCTTTTCTATATCCAGGCATCTGATAAGCAAGGTAATGCAAAGGAAAATCTTGTTCTTACAAGATATCTCTATCCTCTTGCAGATTATAACGAGGACGATAAAGGTTGGTTCTACAGAATGTTCCCCATGGAGCCCGTTGTTGAAGCTATGAATGAGGTATACGGTGCTCAAGATGCTGATTATAATGCAGAGGATTATATCTACCTCAGCACATTCCAGCTTATTTCCGATCCTTACGAATCAGCAAAGGAACTTAAGGATTTCATTACTATGGTTAAGGAGCAGACAGGTTGCGAAAAAGTTAACCTTGTTCCTATCAGCCTTGGCGGTACGATTATGACTGCTTATCTTCAGCTTGTTCAGGAAGAGTATGAGGGTGATTTCTCCGATATTAACAAAATTATCAATATTGTAGCTTGCCTTAACGGTACAGACCTCTTCTCTGACTTCTTTGCAAGAGAATGGAATCTTTCTGATGAGTTCCTTTACGATGAATACATTGATCTTATCGTTGAAGCAAACGGTATGGATGCTTATATGGGCAGCCTTATCAAGATCGCTCTTAAAATAATTCCCAAGAAAGCTCTTTATGCAATCCTTACAGGTGCAATGGATGCTCTTCTTGATAATATGCTTGTTAATTGTCCTCAGTTCTGGGCAATGGTTACAAAGGAAAGATATGAAGGCCTTGCTGACAGATATCTTGTAGGTGCTGATTATGCAGTTCTTCGTGCAAAGACAGACTGGTTCCAGAATGCAAGAGTAAACCTTGTTGATAACCTTAACTACCTTAAGGATGAATATGATGTAACAACATATTCTGTTGCTGCTTACGGTCTTCAGTTTACAGACGGTGAGTATAACTTCTTTGGTATTGTAGGTTCTTCTGCAACAACAAACTCTGACGGTATCATCAATATCGATTCTGCTTCTCTCGGTGCAACATATACTGTACCCGGAGATACTCTTGAAGCAACAGAAACATCCGTTCTTTCTCCCGATGGAGAGCTTGATATTTCAACTTGTGCTTTCCCCGAAACAACATGGTTCTTCAAGAATCAGCACCATGAGGTTGGCAGAAATGACGTTATTCTTAAGCTTCTCGGTCAGATTATTACAGAACAGATCACAAGCGTTAACGATCCAGCTGCGATTGAGTCATTCCCACAGTTTAACTACGGTCGTGTAACAAGAAACCTTACAAGAGAAGGCCGTCTTATGGATCAGGCTGAAGAGGTTCTTGCAAACGAAGAGGGTCTTTATACAGAAGAACAGATCGCAACAGTTAAGCCTGTATATGAGAAGGCTGTTGCAATGCTTGACAACACTATTCTTAATGAAAATTCTGCAGCAGAAGCAGAAGCTATGATCACAGAGCTTAACGATGCTCTTGCTTGCACAGGTCTTACAACTGCAACAAGCGGCACAAGCTTTATGACAAGGATGCTCAACGCCATTTTCGGTGCTATAGAAAAGATAGTTTGACGCTAATCCTAAAATTTAATTTAAAATAGCTGTTGTTCAAACGAACAACAGCTATTTTTAAGCTTTATTTAAGGTGAAAACGGTATAATAAATATGATTTTGGATACTTTTTTCAAAAATACTATTGTATCATTATGATAAATGTAGTATAATTAAGTGTCTATTTATTTTATAAGAAATGGAAGGTGCTGTCTGATGGATGAAAACAAAATCAATCCCGAATTAGACAATACAAACGAAACTGAGGATACTCAGGCTCAGCCCGTAGCAGCTGATGAAACTGAAACAGTTCAGATTGAAGAAACAACAACAGAGGAAAATGGTAACCTTGAACAGTTGGAGGCTGTATCTGAAAATTCTGATGCAGAAGAAGATGAATCAGGGGAATCAGATGAATCAGATGAGGAAGTAGCTCTCGCTCAGGATGAAAAGCCTAAAAAGAAGAAGAGAAAAGCACTGAAGGTTGTAATTGGAATTCTTGTTGCAATTGTTATTGCTTTTGTGGCTCTTATGGTTGTAGCTATTATATCTATGGATGAAGACGCTGCCGAGCTTTCTGTTGATGCTGATGCAGCTGCAATCACAATTGATGATGTAGAAATTAATGCAGGCGAATTTGTTTATATGTACTCATATTTTTGCAGCTATTATTCTTCATATTATACTTCAGAACAGCTTGTAGAGTATGCAACAGAACAGCTCGTATATGTAAATTCTCTTTATAAGCAGGCTGTTGATGCAGGTTATACTCTTTCAGAGGATGATTATGCTGAAATCGATGCTACAATCGCATCAGTTGAAGAATCTGCCGAAGCTTACAGCATTACTGTTGATGAAATGCTTGAAGATTATTATTTCTGCGAAGGCTATACTGTTGATATGTTCAGAAAATACCTTGAAAAGGAATATCTGGCAAATGCATATTATGAGGATGAGTTAGCAAAGATTGAAGCTAAGTATTATACAGGTGACGAATCAGCTTCTCTTATTGAAGATGAATATAATAGCAATATGACTGCTTATGATCTTTCAAATGCATCATATTACTATTTTGATTCTACTGAAGAAGGTGCTCAGAACACTGTTGATTCTATCATTGCTAAAGTTGAAGCCGGTACATCATTTGAAGATGCACTTGCATCCGTTGCTGATGTTGAAAGCGTGTCAAGCCTTCAGGGTTACTCAATGAGCGTAGTTACTTCTAACTTCTCTGCGGATGTTGCAGATTGGCTCTTTGAAATGGATGAAAACGGAGAGTATGTGAATGGTGCAGGCTCAATTGCTTCTTTCACAGAAGACGATGTTCTTTATGTTGTATATGTTGATGAATCTCCTGCAAGAGACGAGCAGATTCCTGTAACTGTTGAGTATATCCTTGTTGAAGCAGATACTGATACAACAGTTAAAACAGAAGATGAGCTTATGCTTGCGGCAAAGTCCACAGCAGCAAGCATCTTGAGCGAATTTGAAGATGCCGGAGATTTAAGTGCTGATGCATTTATAGCTCTTGAGGACACTTATAATAACGGTGACAATGAGCTTGTTACAGGTAGCTACTTTGAGAGTATGGTTAATGACGGCACATACGACGAAGCTGTTGCTGAGTGGGTATTTGATGATGCTCGTGTAGTAGGTGATTATGCAATCGTTGAAGGTGACGGATGTTATTATATACTTTACTATGCATCTGTTAATGATAACCCTGTATGGTATGACAGTATCGCATACACACTTTATAATGAAGCTGTTACAAGCTGGTCTGATGAAGTAATTGCTTCATATGAAGATATAATTGTTAAGGATGAAGATGTTATCAATGCTGTTGTTGAATATGTTGATGCCTTATACAGTAGCTCTTCATATAGCTATTATTAATAGGGATTAAGTCAAAAAAAGCTTGTATTGTAATCACGATTATGCTACAATATACAGTACAAGCTTATTGAAAGGTGTTATTTTATGGATAAGAATGAAAAAGAAGTTCTTGACAGTTACCGTCAGGAACGTAAGGACAGAATTGCGAAGCAGAGTAAACAGGCAAACAAAAAGTCCAATTCTCATGTCAAGGGTAAGGCTTTCATGGGTAAGGTAGCTAAGGTTTTGGTTTCCGTAGTAGTTATTGTAGCTGTTCTTGCGGCATCACTTAATTATTTCGGCGTACCTCAGAGACTTATTAAGTCTGTTACTATTGATGGCGAGTCATATTCGATGAGCGAGCTTAGCTGCTACTATATGCAGGTATACAACTACTATGCTTACTATGCTTATTATTATGATTCATATTACGGTGAGGGCTATGGCTCTATGTTTACCGGCTATGATTATAATTTGTCTCCCACAGAGCAGACCAAAACAGATGAAGACGGAAATACTATCACATGGGATGAATTTTTCCTTGAAGAAGCTATCAATGAGATGGCTACAATGAAGAGATATTATAAGCTTGCTGTTGAAGCTGGTATTGAGCTTACAGAAGATGCCGAAGCAGAGATTCAGGAATCTATTGACAGCATTCAGGAACAGATTGACAGTTATAAGACTTCATCAACAAATTCTCAGACCGGTAACTATTCTGTTTCCAGATATCTTACTCTTACATACGGTAAGGGCGTAACAGAAAAGTTCTACAAGAAAGTCCTTACTGAGCAGAAGTATGTTGAGCTTTATCAGGAATCAAGACAGGAAGCTCTTGAAGACGGATATTCATTCGATGAGGTTGAGGCAATTTATAACGAAGACACAACAGTTTATGATGTAGTATCATTTAGATGGTACACAATTGATATCGTTGAAGATGCTGATGACTCTGAAGAAGAGGCTGAAGCAACTGAGGAGCAGATTGCAGCGGCAGAACAGTCAGCTCAGAAATTCATTGATACTGTTAAGTCACAGGGCGATGCAGACGAGAAGGTATTTAAGCAGGTCGTTCTTGACACTGTCGGTGAAGATGATGAAAACTATGAAACCTATAAAGAAGAGGGTGCAACACTTCTTCAGAAGGTTAATATGGATACACTCTCTTCAAATATCAGTGATGATGCTGCAAGTTGGCTTTATGAAAAGAATGAAGACGGAAGCTATACAAGACAGTACGGTGATATGAAGTATTTCGTTAATGACGATAATACAACTATATACATTCTTTATGCTGTAGGTACTCCTTTCCGTGATGAAACAAAGCCCGCATCGGTTCGTCATATTCTTGTTCAGTTCCCTGATGAGGAAGAGACAGCTACAGCCGAAACAACAAGTGAAGAGGCAGTTACCGGTGAAGATGAGACTGATGTAGCAGATGCAACAGCAGCAGTTACAGAGGATAGCACTGATGTTGCTGATGATACTGCTTCAACAGTATCTGCATCAGATAAAAAGTCATGTTTGGCAGAGGCTGAAGAGATTCTTCAGATGTACCAGGACTATATTGATGAAAACTTCGATGGCAAAGCCGATGAAGATTACTTTGCAGAGCTTGCTACAGAGTACAGTGATGATACAGGTTCCGCATCAGATGGTGGTCTCATTGAGGACATGATAAATGATGATACTTATGTTGAAGCATTTGAGAACTGGGTATTCGCAGAAGGTGAATATTTAGGTGAAGAAAGAACAGCCGGCGAGACTGCTATTATTGAAACAGAGTACGGTTATCATATTATGTTCTTCGTAGGTGAAGATGAGTATGCTGAATGGTACAACACAATTCTTAGTGAGCTTATTGATGAAGATTGGGATGCTGAACAGACTGAGTTCGAAGAATCTTTTGCAGAGGACTCTATTCAAAGAAACGAAACAGTTGTTGGCTGGGTAAAAGACGCTTGTCTTGACATTATCGGCTAAATTGAAATACGGATTCTAACACAGTGTGTTGGAAATACAATTTCTCAAAATGTGAATCTTACAATAGCGTAAAAGCACCGAATAAGATCGGTGCTTTTCGTTTTTTAGGCACTATGGAAAAAGGTTAATAAAAAACAGACAACAGAATTTGAACTGTTGCCTGTTTGTTCTAATTATTGATAGTTTTGAATGTGTTTCTGATTTCAGTAACATTGCCGGTCGTAATGTAATAATCATATTCAAACGGACTGAAGCTTTTGAATATCATATCTTTTGTGACTGCAATGTATGAAGTCGGATAATCTTCGTCAGGTGATACATTTGTTGTATTTCCTCTGCTGTATACACCTGTGAGAAAATCAGATTCGTTGGGAACATAAAGACCAATGCCGAAGCTGTCTTCAAATTCACCTACAAATGCGGACCAATTTTCAACTGAATTGTATCTGGGATATCCTGCATCGGGCCAGAAAATCAAATCTGTTACATATGTGAGCTCACCGTCTGTCCATGCCTCATTTCCTGCGTAATATACAAAGTTGTTAAGCGGTTCAATGCAGTAAAAAGCAGGAATTTCCTGAGTTCTGACAGTTTCCTCATATCCTGAAAAATCAACAAAGCGGCATAAAACATGAAGCAAATTGTTTTCAATAGTATAGTAAGCTTCCATGTAAGAAGGAGTGATATACTCTTTCTCTTTTGCCCAGTCTAAAGGACGGCATTTAATATAAATCAGATTGTCTTCTATTTTTATATCTACGATTTTACTGTTGTCGTTGTATTGGTTGCCACCTTGAACGGGGTTGTATGACCATTCATTTTCGCCGTAATATGCACATTCATAGTCGCCGCCTGCTGTTCCGTAGTAGGATTGTTGTACAAGTCTGCCTGTATCGTTTTTGTTGATAAGATTTACATTATTGTTGACTGACTTTGCAGAATAACGTTCAGCCGCATTTGAATCGACATAAATATGTCCGTCTACCTCTACAGCCTGCACATTTGAATCTAAATCTTCAAAGTAGCTGAGTGCACCGCCCCAAAGAAGATCAACGCCGATTTTTACAGATTCACTTTCAATATATATTTGCTTCGATGGAATAGCTCTGTTAAAAAGACTTATACCGTTAATTGTAATCTTGGCGGTTTGTGTGTCAAGCGGCTCAAAAGATATGGACTTAATTGAAAGTGCCTTTGTTCCGCTTAAACAGTTGTCTATAAAGGAGTAGAAATTTGTTACAGCTTCACTCGGTTCAAGGAAAAATTCCTCTGTTTTTATTTTTAAACCGGCACGGTAACATATTTCTCCTTTTATATAAGAATCAGAAGCGTATGCAATACCGTAATAATTAAACCATGAAAAAAATGATTTGTTGATTTCCAAAGTAACTTTATCTTCAAGAATCAACTGACCGTCTTCGTTAACTTGGCAGTTTTCATTTAGTGTTATTTCCTCATATTTGCCGTTCAAAAAAACGCTTTCTTCCGCAAAGGGACTGCAATTAATTGTGAAGTCCGTGTCCGCATTAAAAGAAATATAGCTTGCAGGATAAGTAATCACGCCTAAAATTAATGCTAAAATAAGACTTAAAATTTTCATATTCATCACTCCAATTTAAGTATATCACATAATAAAACCCACTGTCAATAATTGTCTAATAATACAATTCCATAATTAGGAGTATTTATTTTTTCGGTACAATGTGGTAGAATGTCCATATATTAAGGAGAGATGCAAAATGATAGGAAAAGATGTAGAATTAATTACTTATTCCAAAAAAGTGGATTTTTGGAACTGTTTTACTCATTCAATGGGCGTAGTGTTTGCAGTTATTGCATTGATTTTGCTTGTTGGAAAAGCAGAGGACACAAGACATATGCTATCTGCACTGATTTACGGAATGGCAATGATTGCTGTCTATACTATGTCTGCTGTCTATCACGGCATTCCAAACGGTGAACTCAAGCGAAAGGCAAGACTTGCAGACCATTGTACTGTACCCGTTCTTATTGCCGGAACAGCTACTCCCTGTGCATTACTCACCCTGTATGAGATAAATGCGGCTATAGGTATAGCAGTTCTTGTTCTTGCTTGGCTGTGTACATCGTTTGGTATATTTTCAAAGCTGTTTTTCTTTGAAAAACTAAAGGCGGTTACTATGACGGTTTATATCTGCTCCGGTGCACTCATGCTTATGAGTGTGATTCCGATATTTGATCAAATTGACACTGTCGCATTCAGTGAGATTCTTGCCGGCTGCGGTTGTTACCTTATCGGAGCAATCCTTTGTGGTTTAGGACGTAGAACACCTTGGCTTCACCCTGTTTTTCATGTATTTGTACTGTTGGGAAGCATCTTTCATTTTTATGCAATTTACATATATATGTTCTGATTGAAAAATATTACGATATGTGGTAGTATATAACAGAAAGGCGGCGTTAGTATGAATATTTTGGTTATAAACGGAAGTCCCAAAGGTGATTACAGTGTAACTTTGAAGACAAGTGAGTATCTTGCTATAAAATTCCCCGAGATTAAGTTTGATGTTATTCATGTCGGCAAATATATAAGGAAGTATGAAAAAGATTTTTCCGAAGCTGCGGAAAAGATAAAAAATGCAGATTTACTCATTTTTTCTTATCCTGTTTACACATTTCTTGTTCCCTGTCAGCTTCATAGATTTATTGAGCTTATGAAGGATTCCGGCATTGATTTCTCGGATAAATATGCCACCCAGATAAGTACATCAATGCATTTTTATGACATAACCGCCCATAGATTCATACAGCTCAATTGTTATGATATGGGAATTAAATATATAAAAGGTTTGTCAGCTGAAATGGAGGATCTAACAAAGGAGAAAGGTCAGAATGAGGCCGTGGGCTTCTTTAAATACGTCCTTTGGTGCATTGAAAACGGAATGTGCGATTCAATCGTACAATCATATGAAAAACAGCGGCTTGTTGCTGCTTCAAGCTGTGAAAATACTCCCAAAACACTGGATAAGGAAGTCGTTGTTGTCGCAGATATTGATGAAAGAGATTCAGAGTTAAAAGCCATGATACACCGTTTTTCATGTGTATTTCCTGCAAAAATTAAACTGGTTAATATAAGAGAATATCCGCTTAAAGGCGGTTGCTTAGGTTGCTTCAACTGCACAGCAAACGGTAAGTGTATTTATAAGGATGGCTTTGACGAGTACTTACGTACCGAGATTCAGTCCGGCGATGCAATTGTGTATGCATTTACTATAAAAGATCATTCAATGGGCTCTCGTTTCAAAATGTATGATGACCGTCAGTTTTGTAACGGTCACAGAACTGTTACTATGGGAATGCCTGTCGGTTATATTGTAAACGGATGCTATTCTTCAGAGGAAAATCTCAGAATGGTGGTTGAAGGAAAGTGCGAGGTTGGAGGAAATTTTCTTGCGGGTATTGCAACAAATGAAAATAACACGGATGAACAGATTGACCGTCTTGCCAAAACGCTTACATATGCTCTTGAAAATAAATTGACTCAACCTGCGAACTTCCTGGGCGTGGGCGGAATGAAAATATTTAGAGACCTTATTTATCAAATGCAAGGACTTATGAAAGCTGACCATAAATTCTTTAAGGAACACGGACAGTATGATTTTCCTCAAAATAAAAAGGGCACTATAGCCGCCATGTATATGGTTAGTTCGCTTGTGAAAAATGAAAAAATTAAAGCAAAGATGGGTGCAAATATAATGAGCGAGGGAATGCTTATGCCCTATAAAAAAGTTCTCGAAAGTGCAAGAAAAGAGAATGATCCAGAATAAAGCCAAATAATTATTTAAGTCCGCCACAAGTGCTGTGGCGGACTTTTTATTATCCTATTATTTATTAACCGCAGCAACCGCAGCCATTGTTACAGCCGCAATCTGAGCTGCGACTGCAACCGCAGTCATTATCGCAATTGAAGAAGAGAATGATGATAATAAGGATTATAATCCAAGAGTTATTATTGCAGAAAAAGCCCATTAAGTTAACCTCCTTTCGTTTCAGCTTTCAATGCATTTTATGCTGCGACGGAGATTTGTGTTACTTTATTTTACCGTTTTACTTTCTCTGAGAATAAATCAAAAAACCGCCGTACAATCATGTACAGCGGTTAATTCATATGTTATTTATGCGTTTTCTTCTTCAATATCAGATGTGTTTGCAAACTCTGAAAAGCTGCTCAAACCTGCACAAACTCTGAGAATGATACGAGCATCTGCTGCTGTGATGTATCCGTCACCGTTAACATCAGCATTCATGAATACAACATCATCTTCTGCAGGGTAATCTTCAAGTCTTGCAGAAATGCGAAGAGCAAGTCTTGCATCTGCTGCTGTAACTATACCGTCAAGGTTAACGTCACCAAGGAGATACTGACCCTTAAGGTTGCTGTAGTCAGGAATCTGAAGATATCCGGGTTTTACATATCTGTTGTATGCCATAAACTGTGAATAAAGACCGTCAGCGGAAAATACATCCATTGTTGTATCTGTTGTAACAAGGTACTCGATGAAATCCATTGAATTGCTTTCAGAGTCAAAAGAGCCGTGCTTCATATTTCTGATGAACCATGTGTTATCCGGCAATGCACAAGTTGAAGCATCAATGTAATGAGCAATGCCTGAAAGGCTGAGCTCAGGATTAAGTGAATCATAAACTGCATTCAGATGGGTATGATTCTTACATTCGCCCTCGGTGTTTCTTTGTGTGTCATTCTGAATAGCAGCACCAACATCATTAAGAGCTACTGTGTAAGCACCAAAGCTTGAGTAATAAGTATCGATAAGTCCGTCACTCTGTGCGGAGAGACCGATCGTTTCTGTGTTAGTACCTGTGTAACTTCCGATGCTGTAATCTTCAAGAAGAAGCTCGTGGGAAGCTTTGTTATCACCAATGGGGATGAGCTGTACGTCCCAAGAAGAAACAATGTTGATATTAATTCCTTCGCTCTTTGCTTTGTTAAGAATATCAGAAGCACTGTACTGATAATTCTTGTAAGTCTGAATCTTTTCCTGAAGCTCGCTGTTGTACTCACCGATATCATCCAAATACATGAAGTCCATAGCCTCGTCGTAGTAATCTACGGGAACAAGAGCCCAAAGACCGGTGAAGTACTTAAGCATATCTCTAAGGTAATTATCGTAAAGATCATCAGTGATGTGACCCATCATTGTGATGCACTGTGCGATAAGGTCCTGTGTTTCCCAGTTCTTATTGAGAATGTAGTTTGTAAGCCATGTTGAGAACCAGGTTGCAGGGTTGTCCGAAAAGTCATTTGTCCAGCGGATGAAAGCACTTGTTGTTGCCTGAAGCTCGTTGTAGTTTGAAGCAAGTCTGCCTGTGTAGATGTCACCGATGAGAGATGTTCCCATGAATGCAGAGTTGACTGTTACGAAATTGTCAACATCGGCTGTAGCATCTTCATAGCATTCAGCAAGATAAGAAACTGCAACTGTGGAACCGTAGCCTTCGGAAATGATTGAAACTTTCTCTTTTTTGGAATTAGCTTTTACTGTCTGAATGAAATCGTTAAGCTTGAGAGCATTCTCGATAGGATCAATACGCCAGTCATATGTAAAAACATAAATGTTTTCAGCACCGATTCTGTCAACAAGACCGATACCGATTTCACCGGCAATTTTTTCATAACGAGCTGTATCTGTGTAGTAGTATGAGAGCGGATACTCGTAAGTGATAGGTCCTATGTTTTCGCTTTTTGATGTTCCGTCGGGATTGAGCTGAACAGCATCAATAAGCTCAAAAAGCTGTGAGCCTACAAAGTAATTCATGATTTCCTCATACTCGTTGGAAGCGAGGGCAACGATACCTGAAATGTATGCTTCCGCAATAAAAGCTGTTGTGGTATATCCGTCGGGAGGGAATACCTGTGTTGCTGTTGTTGATGAGGGGTTTGCATACAAGGGGTTATTGTCAATTCCGTTGATTACGATAACGGGATAATCGTAATCATCGGCTTCAGCCGCAAGAGCAACAGAAGCTGTACCGAAAAGCATTACCACTGCAAGTATGCAGGAAAGTACTTTCCTTGAGATTTTATTATTCATAAGTGTTTTGCCTCCTTATGTTGATTACCCTAGTATTATATAATATAAATAAAAAGAATGCAAGAGCATTTTCATAAATAATTGTATTATTTACAAACTTTTATACAATTTTTAAACATCTGCAACGCTGTCTGCCAGATGAAATCCGATATTCACCAGAACTATTGCTCCGAAAACAATGAGCATCATTGTATAAGCAGAGCTAAGCTCAAAAATCCGTATGTCTAAATTGAGATATTCAAGATATGAGGTATAATCCTGAATAGACTCAAGATTTTCAAGAATCGGTATGAGAGAAATCTTGCCGGAAACCAGTTTTTGTGCTACTGATTCAAAGCATTTTGATGCGGAATATACGGAAATAAATCCGAGTGCGCCGAATGTTCCCGTGAGAAGCTTTTTCTTTGTGAAGAGACCCACAAACAATGCGAGCACTGCAAACACCAATGCAACGGCAAAAAGAATTCCTGCAGCGGAGAAATATTTTACCAACTCTTCCGGCAAAACGGATGCATCAAGCCCTGCTGTTGAGATCGTTGCATTTTCCCCGAACAGCATATTATAAGCTTCGAGAATCGTGTATTTTTCAGGCATGGAAGAAAAATCAATGCCTGTTGCACCTGCAATAATGCTTTCAATATCCAGCATATTGCCGAAAAGTGAGAGTAATGCATTGCTTGAGCTTACATTTACTGTCATGATAAACTTGAACATGGGCAGGAAAAGCAACACAGGTATCAGTGCAAGTACTGCTGCGGAGTTCAAAATTTTGTAGATAATTTTCATGTATTATCTCCTCCGAAGTTTTAATTATTTCCAGGATGAATTAAGCTGAACAGTTCTGTTGAGAACGATATTTTCATCCGTTGAATCCTTGTCTACACAGAAATAGCCCTGTCTCATGAACTGGAATGTATCGCCTGCTTTAAGCTCACCTATACCGCCTTCAAGGAGACATTCACCGATTTTAAGGGAATCAGGATTGATGTTGGATGTAAATTCACCGTCTGTTTCATCACTGGGGTTGGGGACATTAAAAAGTCTGTCGTAAAGACGAACTTCTGCCTTTTTGCAGTCCGTCGCATTGACCCAGTGAATGGTGCCCTTGACTTTTCTGCCGTCGGGTGAGTCGCCACCTCTTGTTTCAGGGTCATATGTGCAGTGAACACAAGTAACTTCGCCGTTTTCGTCAACATCGTAGCCTACGCACTTAACATAATAAGCAGCTTTAAGACGCACTTCGTTGCCGGGGAACAGACGGAAATATTTTTTTGGCGGCTCAATCATGAAGTCGCTCTTTTCGATGAAAATTTCCTTGCCGAATTTAACCTCATGCTTACCCATTTCAGGATGATCGGGGTGCATATCTGTTTCAAGAGTATCCGAGAAGTCATCGGGCATATTGTCTATAACTACCTTAAGAGGATCAAGAACTGCCATTGCTCTGGGTGCAGAGGTATTAAGACAGTCTCTTACACAGGATTCAAGAAGTCCGTAATCAACTACACTGTTTGCTTTTGAAACACCGATTTTGTCAACGAAATCACGTATCGCCTGAGCAGGATAGCCTCTTCTTCTCATGCCGCAGAGAGTTGCCATTCTTGGGTCGTCCCAACCGTTAACAATTCCTGATGTTACGAGCTTCATACACTTTCTTTTACTTGTAAGACAGTAGTTAAGGTTGAGTCTTGCAAACTCAATCTGAC
>CAYVTA010000052.1:0-10007 GCA_964454355.1 uncultured Eubacteriales bacterium
GTAAGTGAGTATACACTTCTTGATGCATTCGGTCTTGATGATGAAGCTCTCAGCGGTGAGCTTATAAGCGGTCTCGGTTTGACAATGGGCGATATAGTTTACCATGTATGTCTTAACCCTGACGATATCATTGCTGCATTGTTTGAACTTCTTATTGGCGGCGAGGAAGGCTCACTCTACTCAACCGAAATCATTGACAACGTTATTACAGTTGTTTCAGGTAAGGACTACTCTTACGCTCCTACTACAATGAATACTTATGCTGACGAAATTCTTGAAGCAGCAGAAGAGTATGAGGACTATAAGTACGGTACAGCTGTTCTCTACAATGAGTATTGGTCAGAAGAAGACGGCGAATATGTTGTTGATAACCTTGACGATATTGTTGAGAATGTTCTTGCAATGCTGAAAATGGATGACATGGAGTCACTTTCAGGTCTTCTTGAAGGTATGCTTAATGATATGGTATTCAACAATGAAATGGTTACATCTATCGTAAGCATGGTTTACTCACTTCTCGGCAGTATGGATTTTGACATCGGAACAATCCTCAAAGAGCTTCTCGGTGTTGATTACTCAAAGCAGGCTCTCCTTGATTCAATTGCATATATGTTCAAGGATGTTAATTATACGCAGATTGATATGTATAAGAACATTTATCAAGAGCTTAATAATAAAAATACCGCTTATTCTGAATCAACATTCTATTCTGATTGCTCTGTAGATGCTGAGACAGGCGAGACTATCGTAGGTCCGTCTTATGACTGGGGCTTTGAAAATGATGAAGTTACTGCAAAGTACTCTAATTCTGAAATTTTCTTGAGAGCACTTTCAGCAGCATTCGGTCCCTTCTCAATCCTTGTTGAGTATATCTTCATGGGTGAAGATATCAATCTGCTTAATATCGTTCATATTCCAATGTACGAAATTTACCAGTATGCATGGATTCCCCTTATGGAAGCTCTCGGTGCAACCAGTGGTCTTGCTTCCTTCAGAGATTATTACACAGCTGTATTTGCAAATCCGGATGATGCAAACAGTGACGGTGTTGAAGGTGGTACTTGTGCATTCTACTATTTGCTCAAGCCTATCGTTGAATTAGCAGATGAGCTTGTTGCATCACCCATCGAAACACTTCTTAACCTTATTCCCAATCTTATATTTGTGCTTTCGATTGGCGGTCTTAACAGTATAGTTAACAATATTGCACACTTTGCGTATGTTCTTCTTGATATCCTTGAGCCTATTGTTGATGTTTATCCTGTTGTAAACAGTCTGCTCAGTAACCTTAATCTCGGCGGTATCACATTAAATCTCTCACTTCCTCTTGATATCGACTTGAACCAGATTGTTAATGAGCTTCTTGGCGGTATTCTTGGTTCTGCATTAAGCTTCGATGTGACTAATAAGAATGTCGTTTTGGGTACTCAGACGGTTGAAAAGGAAGTTGATGTTCCTGTTTATGATGCAGCCGGCAATCAGCTTTATGACGCTATAACAGGTCTGCCTCTTACAACAAAGGAAACACAGACTGTAACAGAAGATGTGTATGCAGTTGGCACACTGAATATTACGCTTCCATATATCGACCTTACAACT
Organism: uncultured Eubacteriales bacterium; assembly: GCA_964454355.1. Taxonomy (GTDB): domain Bacteria; phylum Bacillota; class Clostridia; order Oscillospirales; family Acutalibacteraceae; genus UBA1081. Next base: position 1,600 of record CAYVTA010000052.1, read on the forward strand.
CTTTGTTCAGGTACGATTACACCAAAAACTTCAGCTGCAGGTTATCGTTATATCTATCTTAACTCTTCCGGCGGTGCCGACTTTATAACTCTTGTATTGAGGCTTGTTACCGACACGCTGTTCTATCAGGAAAACTGGGAGAATATCGCAAACTTCCTGATAGGCTTCTGTGATCTTAATGATGAGGATGCCAATGATGCACTCCTTATGGAAATCTTCATGTATATCCATTCAAAAGCTGAAGATGCTCAGATGAATGATATTCTTATGTCACTCATTCTTACTATCTATAAGGTTCTTGTTCCTCTTGCCGGCGAACTCGGTGCAAGATTTAGTAAGGTTGATTTCAGCATAACGGATATGTTTGATGATATGGGTAATATCAGTAAATACATAAGTGCACTTATGAATGCCGGTGAACAGAAGAGCGAAACTCTTTCCGGTTTTTCTAAGATTATTCAGATGATTAAGGATTTCTTTGCAAAGATTCAGGAGTTCTTCGCCGCATTGTTTAGCTAAAATCTAATAATTACAGGTGTCACCTTGGGGTGGCACCTGTTTTTATTTTACAGCTAATTTTCTATTGACATATTCAGCTGAATCCATTAAAATATAATAAGAAATTTGTATTTGTTTGTTAAATTATGTCGTTTTCTCAAAGGATTTGTTATGTCTAAATATTTAAGGATTATTTCATATGGTCTTGCACTTATTTTGTGCATGACGTCGTTTTTCTCAATAGCCGATTTTCGTATATATGCGGCTGTTGCTGATGATTTGTTGCTTGAAAGTATTTTTCTTAAACAACAGGAAGCTAATACTTGCACTCTTGCTTCATCTGCAATCATGATGCGCAGAACTGCTATCTGTGCAGGCTATGCTGAATGGGAGGATATTACCGAGGACGCAATTAAAGATGCTGCTTGGGTTGATGGTGTAGGTTTACGCTGGTCTTTCACTTCTTTTGGGATGACGATAGGTCACTCTTATTTTTCAACTACCGATAAAAAACAGGAGCTTTTAGATCTTCTTGAACTGTATCCGCAAGGTTTGGTTGTATATAATGGTGGAACAGCTCAGCAGTATCATGCAGTATTTCTCTGTGACTATGATGAAGATACTGATACATTTTATGCGGCCGATCCTTCATCAACTGCTGAATTGGGAAGATTAGCTTTTACTGATACGACAATTTTAGGTGACACTCAAGATGAACAGATTAACAATTTGACAGCGTATTGGTTTGTCGATTATCCTGCAGTTACGCTTGCAGATGGCGTTTATTCTGCTGATGAATTAACTGTTGGTGATTCTTACAATCCTAATAGTGATATCGAAACATATAATGACACAAAAACAGAAATTAACAGCTATTATGTCGTAACCGATACATCTGTCACCGGTACAGCATTAAGGTATTATCCCAGCGGCAGTGCGGCGGCAGCATCCTATGTTAAGAAAGATACCATACTTTTTATTGAGTATGAAGGCAGTAACAACTTCGGAGCACAGTGGTATAAGACAAATGACGGTTATTATGTTTTTAGTTCGAACCTGATTGCGTTGAATGAATACTCAACTGATATTATAAAATTTTCTCTTACTGCAGTAGATTCGTCAGGTACATATACAGTCAAGACAGATTCTGAAAATGGAGCTGCACTTCGCATTGAGCCTGTTGAAGGAAATAACATTACTGCATACGTTGAAGACGGTACACAGCTCTACATTACTGAGACAGGCTATAATTCAGTGGGAAGCTGTTGGCTGAAAACCGAGAATGGATACTATTTAAAAGCAACAGAAGCGGAGTTTTTTTCTGATTCAAAGCCGAGTGACTATAACTTTGACACGGAAATTACGACCGTTTCAGGTTTATATTCGACTAAGCCAATAGAGGATGTATACTATTTCGGTGATTATTCACTTTATAGTGTTACAGCTTCTGCTCTCAATGTTCGTAAAACTGCCATTGACGGTGAGATTCTCGGTCTTCTCAAAAAAGGTGATACTGTGGAAATATTAGAGATTGTGGATGGTTGGGGAAAGATAGATTATAGCGGCAGTGAAGCCTGGTTGTCGATGGATTATCTTGAATTTGTTGCCGACAGTGAGACAACCTCCGGACTTGATGGGGTTTATGTAAGCACAAAAAAAGCTCTGAAAGGCAGTTCTGTGACTTGCTCAGTTCAGAGTGATAAGGAATATACATACAAATATTTTGTATATGATTATAGCGGAACAGCAATTTATTCCTCCGACAGCTATGTTCAGGATACTGAATTTGAATATACGCCTGAAAGCAGCGGCAGATATTATTTCTGTGTCTTTATGTGTGATTCAGACAACAACATTACGGTTGTTTACAGTGCCGATTTTGTTATTTACACGCAATTACAGATTGATTCAGTTAAGTTAACTTCGGGCTCTGATAAATTTTATGTAAACAGTACCATTGAATGGACTGTGGTTGTGTCTGCTGTAGCTACAGATACAGTATATGTATATAAGCTATACAGAAACGGAGAATTATTGGAGCAAATTGAATCTGATGTCGCAAAGTATTCGTATACACCTTTGCAATCGGGAACATATTCTCTTGTTGTATGTCTTAAGGATAATTATTCATCTTCAGATGCTGTTACAGCAGAGGATGTTTATGTCGCAGATGAATTGGTTGTTTCATCTATTGAAACAACATCAAATGTAATCAAGCCCGGAGAAAGTGTAACATTTACAGTTTCAGCTACCGGTGGTTCAGGCAGTTATTTCTATGCATTTAATATATATTTCAAAAACGGTGATATTTTTGAAAAGTATTCATACACAACTATGAACACCAAGGCAGTTGTTTTTGATGAGTACGGTGTTTATTCTGTTTATTGTTATGTTTTGGATTCAGATAACAATGTTGCTTATTCAATAAAAAAGATTGTTGTCAGTGAGTACGATTACGGTGATGTTGATGGTGATGGTTCGATATCATCAAAAGATGCTCGTCTTGTACTCAGACATTCTGCTTCTTTGGAAGCATTGCCCGAAAAAGGTGAAATCGCAGCCGATGTGACAGCAGATGAGAAAGTTACGTCAGCTGATGCAAGATTGATTCTCAGATATGCTGCAAAGCTTGAAAAAAGCTTTTTTTGAGCCGAAAATTTTAATATTGATTTAATAAAGTATTGCTATAATCTCAACGGGAGATGAAAATTTAATGAATATAGCTTTCTTTCTAAAGCCGAAGATATCCGTTGCGTTTTTGTATTCGGATTTTACAGTCAGACAAGCACTTGAGAAAATGCGATACTATGGCTATACCGCCATTCCCGTTATCAGTAGAGACGGTAAATATTGCGGAACTGTAAGTGAAGGTGATTTTCTCTGGTTTTTGCTTTCAAAGTTTAATGACGGTGAAAATGTGGACCTTAGATATATCGAAGATGTGGGGTTGAAATCCATTATTCGCAGCAGCACATATAAACCTGTTAAAATCACTGCAAATATGAATGAATTGCTAAATGTTGCAATGAATCAGAATTTTGTTCCTGTTGTTGATGATCTCGGCTCGTTCATCGGCATTGTTACAAGAAAGGATATAATAAAATACCTGACAGAAGACATGGCTGAACTATAACATATTTCAGCTTTTGAAATGTGATTTTTTTGTGTGTGATTGATTGCTGTGTAAAAATCACTCGCACAATGAATTGTGAAAATTTTTCCATAAAATAAGAGCCGGGTAAATGAAACCGGCTCTTTATCTTTTATATGTTAATCAAAAAGGGGAGTGGAAAAGTATCTTTCCGCCGTATCCGGCAGTACTGTTACAACAGTTTTTCCCTTGCCCAACTGCTTTGCAAGTTTGATTGCTGCAGCAACATTTGTTCCGCTTGAAATTCCGCACATGAGACCTTCTTTTTTTGCAAGTGCTTTTGCAGTTTCAATTGCTTCGTCATCGGAAATGATGCATACAGAATTGTAAATGTCAGTGTTAAGAATGGCAGGAATAAGACCGTCACCGATTCCCATTTGAAGATGAGTACCGATGTTTCCGCCTGCAAGAATTGCCGCATTTTCGGGTTCAACCGCCCATATCTCAATTTCGGGATATTGTGCCTTGAGAACTTCACCGATTCCTGTTATTGTGCCTCCTGTACCGATGCCTGAACAGAAACCGTGAATGGGACCTGCTGCCTGTTCAAGAATTTCAAGAGCCGTATGATGCTTGTGAACCAAAGGATTGGCTTCATTTTCAAACTGTTGGGGAATAAAAACCCTGCTGTCGAGCATTGCAAGCTCTTTTGCGGTTTCGACGCATTTTTCAATGCATTCTCCGATGTTTCCGTCATCGTGAACAAGAATGACCTCAGCCCCGTAGTGTTCAACCAACTTTCTGCGTTCAATACTTACAGAATCGGGCATAATAATCTTTGTTTTGTAGCCTTTTACAGCACCTACCAAAGCAAGACCGATGCCTTGATTTCCACTGGTTGGCTCAACGATTATCGTATCTTTATTGATTTTTCCTTCTTTTTCAGCAACCTTTATCATATTAAATGCCGTTCTTGTTTTTATGGATCCCCCAACATTCAGACCTTCATATTTTACAAGAATCTCAGCTGAATCATCATCAACCATTTTTGAAAGCCTTATGAGCGGTGTGCTGCCCATAGCTTCCAGAATATTATTGTATATCATAAAACACCTCAATAGTAATTATTACGAATATTTTGAATTATAGTCTTTTTTTTCTGTTTTGTCAATTGCATTGTATGTAAAAATAAAAGAAAGAGTGAATAAAAATGAACAATTTTTTTATGAAATTAAGATCTTTTATGGCGGGGAGAAACGGTATTGATAAGCTGACATACGGTCTTCTGATTGTTTACTGTATATTTTCTGCCGTAAAGCTGATTTTCAGAGGCTACGGTTATGTGTATCTGATTTTGAGTATTTTACAGTATATATTTCTTGCCTACATCATTTTTCGCATTATGTCAAGGAACCTACAGAAAAGATACAAAGAAAATGATGCATTTGAGCGTTTTTTAAAAGCATGGAAGCCTTATTTTGAACACCTTAAGCTTCGTTTTACTTTTATAAAAACACACAGATTCAGAACTTGTAAATATTGCGGTGAGTTTTTAAGACTCCGTAAGGACCGAGGTGCAAGAAAAATCAAATGCCCCCGATGTCAAAATGATCTTAAATTTCACATTATTTTTTAAATAAATTCCATGGATATTTTTCATAATGCGGTTCGCATATTATATCAATATTTTCCCGGGAAATAGGATGAACAAAGCTGAGCCTTCGTGACCAAAGGGCAGTTTCACATTTATTGTCGTGGCTGCCGTATTTGCCGTCTCCTGTTACGGGTGTTTTTCTTGATGCAAATTGCACTCTTATCTGATGAGTTCGGCCGGTAATTAATTGTACGAGAACTAATGAATGATTATCTGCTTTTTTAAGTACTGAATATGTAAGCTTCGCTTCTTTTACACCTTTTCTCATTCGTTTAACTGTGTAAGTCTTATTTTTCTGTTTGTCTCGAAACAATAGGTCAGTAAGCTCTGCACTATCTTCAGACGGAGTTCCGTCGAGAACGGTAATATATTCTTTATTGATTCGATTCTCACTGATAAGTGTAGAAAAAGCTGATGCTGCCTGTTTTGTTTTTGCATATATTATTGCTCCTCCAACAGGTTTGTCAAGCCTGTGAAGGACAAATATTTCACAATTTAACTGCTCTCTGAGTATTTTTGGGAGACTTGCATCTGATGGTGAGTCTTCCGACAGCATTCCCGGCTTTTTTTCACAAATGCAGATATGTTTGTCTTCAAATAAAATATTAATCATAAATTTCACCTTAAAGTATAATAACACAAAATTTCTCTCTGTACAATAGTCTGACATTTAATTGGTGTTGACTTAATGCCTCAATCGTGGTAAAATTAAATAGATTATGAGAGGATGATAATAATGAAAAGGTATTTTATCTCTGTTTCTGCAATAATGATTATTCTTGTAGGTTTTGTTTTTGCCTCTGCAACTGATACTGTTTTTACTGTTGTTGAGAATGAAAAAGCGGCCTACGGTTCGTGTGATATTCATACATATGAAGATGAATATACAATTATATCCGAGTCTACTTGTTCTTCAACGGGCACAAAGTACAGAAATTGTTCTGTCTGCAGTTATATTGATTATGTTGAAACTTCTATTGCTCCGGACAATCATACAGAGCTTGACACTGATTGGACTTATTATCCTGAAGCTACCTGTATTGTGGGCGGAGTGCGATATCATGTCTGCCGAGCTTGTGGTGCACATGTAGATATTCAGGAAGTTCCTGCTGATGCACAGGCTCATAAGAGCAGTGGGACATATGAAATTATTACTCAAGCAACTTGTATTTCCGAGGGTGAACAGGCTGAGGTATGTGTGCTGTGTGGTGAGCTTTTCAATAACAGTGAAATTGATGTGGATTCCGATAATCATACCGTGAGCGATAATTCATCTACTGTTATTGTTACTGCACCTACTTGTGCCGAAGAGGGTCAGGCTGTGACTTACTGTGATGATTGCGGAGCAAGTGCTGTTATTTCTGCTGTTGCTGCTACAGGAAATCATGTTCCCGGGGATGAAGTCATTATTGATGTTGCTCCGACCTGCTCGAGCATGGGACAGTCATCCTTGCACTGTACAATATGTGATACACCAATGTATATCCAGTATACGGAAATTGATCCGGATGCTCATGAGTACTCAGATTATGTTGTTGATATACCGGTGACTTGTATGACAAAAGGTGAAAAATCAAAATATTGCGTTTACTGTAATGACCGAACTGATGTGACATCAATTCCTATTGATCCTCAGGCACATGAATACGGTGATGAATGGATCATTACAAAAGAGTCCACTTGTTCTGAAATGGGACTTATGCACAAGGTGTGTAAGCTTTGTTCAGGTTCTTCTGTCTCTGTTCTTATGGAAAAATCAGAGCATACATATGGTGAAGATTATGTATCCTTGAAGGTATCTGCGGACGGCTTGTCTGAACAGGTAATGTATACTTGTCAGGTTTGCGGTTATGAGTATGTGACGATTATTACATATTCACAAAATACAGGTGAAGGCAATATCGGAGAAGATCCTGATTTTATTTATTTCTTTCTTAATCCTATTGAAGATACTCTTTTTGTAATGGATTATGAAAATCTGATAATATCAAATGTTGCCAGAGAAATGACTCTTGCTAAGTTCAATAACAACTTTAAAAACAGCAACCTGTGTGTTGTTTATGATACCAAAGGAAATGTTATTAATGAAGAAAACATTGTCGGTACAGGTTACAGAGTCAATTATGATGCTATAGGCGGAGTTGTTACGAATTATTATATAAGTGTAACGGGTGACATTGATTCTGATGGTAAAATTTCTGCAGCAGATGCAAGACTTGCATTGCGTGCAGCCGCTAATATAGATACTCTTACGGGGGTATATTCTGTTGCATCAGATGTGAATTCAGACGGTAAGGTTTCCGCTGCCGATGCAAGACAGATACTTAGAGTTGCCGCAAATCTCGAATATTTTAAATCTACATTAAAGTGATATTATGCTCAATAACGATGAACACATTGAATATATCGGCGAAAGTCTGCAACTGATAGTCTCGAAGGCACATACCTTCGGGACTGATGCACTTTTACTTGCATCTTTTGCTTCCCCCGGCAAAAATTCACTTGCTTGCGATTTTGGTACCGGATGCGGTATAATCCCTTTTTATTGGCTTAGGGAGAATTTATGCAGTAAAATTTACACAATTGAAATACAGGAAAGAGGATATGTGCAGCTTGTTCGTTCAATTGAACTTAACGGAATTAAAAAACTGGAGCCGTTTAACTGCGATTTAAGAGAAATTCCAAAAGAAATTCCCATGGGAAGATTTGATTTGATTACAATGAACCCTCCTTATACAAAAGAATCATCGGGAATTTTGAGTGAAAAGGAAAGCGATAAAATTGCCCGTCACGGTGTAATGTGTTCACTTAATGATGTTTGTATTGCAGCTTCCAAAATGCTCAAATTCGGTGGAAGACTATGTATGTGTCTGCGTCCCGAACGCCTTTTTGAATTAACAACAGCCATGCAAAAGGTCAATATAGAACCCAAAAGACTTCGATTTGTTTCTCAGCGTGACGGTCTGACGCCATGGCTTGTGCTTGTTGAGGGAAAATTGGGAAGAAAACCCGGTCTGGTGGTCGAGCCTGAGCTGCATATTGAAAAATCTCATGGTGAAATATCCGATGAAATGATAAAAATTCTGGGCTCTTACAGAAAAGAGTGACAATATAAATATGGCTATATTTTTGATATTTTGATACAAGAAAATGAAAATGATAATG
>CAYVTA010000052.1:10107-15043 GCA_964454355.1 uncultured Eubacteriales bacterium
AGGTAAGTTATACGTGGTAGGCACTCCTATAGGCAATTTGGGGGACTTTTCTCCCAGAGCAGTTAATACCCTCTCCGAAGTTGACTTTATTGCTGCTGAGGACACAAGAGTTACACTTAAGCTGCTTAATCACTTTGAAATTAAAAAGCCTATGGTCAGCTATTATGAACATAATAAGGCTTCAAAAAGCGAACATATTATAGCAAGGATTATGGAAGGTCAGAACTGTGCGTTGGTTACTGATGCAGGTATGCCCGCTATATCAGATCCCGGAATTGATTTGGTTGCACTTTGTCATAAATATAATATTGAGGTCGTATCTGTACCCGGTCCGTCTGCAATAATTACTGCAGCTGCAATCAGTGGTATGGATGTTTCGAGATTTACCTTTGAAGGTTTTCTCTCAATGAATAAGCCTAAAAGACGTGAGCATCTTGAAGATATTGTGAATGAAAAGCGAACAATGATTTTTTATGAGGCACCTCATAAGCTTCCTGCAACACTCAAGGATTTTCTTGAATATCTCGGTGACAGGAAAATTGCATTGATAAAAGAGCTTACAAAAATTCATGAGAATGTTGAGCTTACTACCCTTGCCGAAGCTTATGAAAAGTATTCACTCGAAAAACCGAAAGGCGAATTTGTGCTGATTATAGAGGGCAAAAAAAAGGAAGATGTAATTTTTGATGAAACAGACGGTATTGCTCTTGCGAAAAGGTTTTTAAGCGAGGGAATGTCACTGAGTGAAGCGGCAAAGCGAGCTGCAAAGGAGACCGGAATTAAAAAAGGCGATATTTACAAAGCATTGACGGAGGAAGACAGATGATAGAATCTTTGACACAGTATTGGTATATGTGGCTTGTGCTTGTTGTTCTTGTTATCGTTTTTGTTATAGTTGCAGGCAAAGCATCCAAAGCTGTAAAAAAACGCAATGCTGTAATGAAACAGCAGGAGGAATTTGCAAAACGCTTTAAATTCCTTGTTAACAAATACAAGTCTATTGATTTCTCGATTGCACAAGAGTCTGATGCTGCTGAATTGGCAGAGGGTGTTACAGCCGTGCTTCAGTACAGTCTTGAAAAATCAGACAATCCAGATGATGAGTATAAAAACGCTCTTCTGTGGAAAAGGGAAGTTTATGCACTTTATTATTTTGCAGAGGATTGCAGACAGTCACTTTCTTATTTCTTTAAAAATAACGGCGAACCGCTTCCTTCTGTACTTATCAGTGCGTTAAAGTCTATAGGTGCTGAAAATATTTACAGCGTGACAGCACAGATGTATTCAATGTATGACGAAAATAATGAAAATGTCTCAATTGATAAAAACAGAATCGAGCTGCTTAACAAGAAATTTTCTGATGCTTATAACGAAGCTGAATTTTTTGAGCTTGTAAAAAAATATATTATTGCTTCATTGGAAAACTAAATACATAGGCCGCAGGGGAGTTGAATCCACTGCGGCTTTTTATAAACCAGAGATAAAAACATTTTGTATTATAAAAATAAATAATTACGGATAAAATGATTGTTTATATCATTGGCTGTAATTGTTTCCCTACGATTGCGTTAAAAAGAGTGTCTTTTGTTTTTGTAAAATCCGCAACAATTGACGTTGGTTTATTTATGCAATCATCCTGTGAGAATGGGACAAAGTATATGTTCCTGCAATTCATCAAAAGTCCTATGTTCTTTGCTGCATTTCCCAATGCATCATTTGTTGAAACGGCAATAATTATAGGATTGCCGTTTCTCAGGTTTGATTTTGCTGCCATTGTAACCGGAGTGTCTGCAATTCCGGCTGCAAGCTTTGCAATTGTGTTTCCGGTGCATGGTTCAATTATAAGAGCATCTATGAGTTTTTTTGGACCGATAGGCTCAGCCTCGGTTAAAGTGTGTATTATTTTTTTTTCGCATATACTTTCTATTCGATCTATGTGTTCTTTTGCAGTACCGAATCTGGTGTCCGTGTTGTAAGCATTGTCCGACATGATTGGTATAACCTCTATCCCTGCATTTTTAAGTTCTTCTATTTGAGGAATTGCTTTGCTGAATGTGCAGAACGAGCCGCACAGAGCAAATCCTGCTTTAAGTGCCATCTACTTCACCTCTGTAAAATTGTAGTACGGTATCACAGATAATCCTTCCTGCTGTTTCCGGAGCGGTACGACCGGGAATTGAGCCTGCTTTAATCACGTTGATTGAATATCTTGATGCACAGTTGAAGTCCGTTCCGAAGGGTGCGGATGCGATTTCAATTATAACGGCATCGTTTTTGAGTTTTGAGATGACACTTTCATCAATTACTCTTGCAGGAACCGTGTTGATGATTGCTCTGATTTTTTCGCAGTTATCGCCTAAGTCAGTGAGTTTGCATACCTTCATGCCGTCAAGTGCTGCTTCATTTAAGTTCTGTTCGCTTCGTGCGGCTACAGTAACATTTGCCCCTAAACATTTGAGTTTTTTTGCAATTGCTTTTGCACATCTTCCGTAGCCCGTAATTGCACAATTAAGCCCATCAATAGTTTCCGACAGAGAGTTTATAAGTATTCCTATTACACCTTCGGCAGTGGGTACCGCATTTTTAACAGTAAGTGATTCATCTTTGTAATAATCAAAAACTCTGATATTTTTTTCTTTGAGCTTTTTCTCCCATTCTGGAAGTATCATTCCTCCTGCAACTGTTGCATTTTCCGGCAGAAGTCGTATCAAGTCACCGAAATAAAAGGATTCACCTGCCAGAGGAGTGTTTATATTGATGTTATCTCGGCTGACAGGTACCGGCAAAATGAAAAGTGAACAGGACGAAAAATCATCAGCCCTGTATTCTCCCGGATAAATACGCTTTACTCCAAATCCTTTGTTTTCCAAAATCTTTTTCATATACGAAAAACGGCAGTCACCGCCGATTATCATTATGTTTTCATTGTTCATATCTGTTCCTCCTGTGATATTTTATGCTTTAATTTTGATTTGGGTGAGAGATATTAAAAAAATGCTCTTAAAGCATTGTATTTTTGAAAAAAATATTCTATAATACTTAGATAGAGAATTATAAGTTAAGGAATGATTGTTTTTGAGCCGCAAATATTGGCGAGTTTCGTCATTTGATAAAAAACAGGCTGCTCAGCTTGCATATGAGTACGGTTATGACGAATTTGCCATTCTTTTGCTTAATTCCAGAGGTATTACTGACCCCGAGGAAGTAGCAGAATTTATGGAGAGTGAAATTGAGCTTTCTGACCCGTTTCTTATTAAGGATATGGATAAAGCTGTGCTTCGTATTCGTAAAGCGATAGATGATTTTGAAAGAATTGCTGTTTACGGCGATTATGATGCTGACGGAGTAACCGCTACTGCATTGTTGTATCTCTATCTTGAAGCAATCGGAGCTGATGTTACATACTATATACCGTCAAGAATGGAAGAAGGATACGGTCTTCATGAAAATGCCGTAGATAACCTTGCTCAGCAGGGGGTTAAGCTTATTATTACCGTTGATAACGGTATAAATTCCCTAAAAGAAGCTGAATATATTAAAAATAAGGGTATTGACCTTGTTGTTACTGACCATCATCATCCCGGAGACGTGCTTCCTGATGCTGTTGCAGTTGTCAATCCTCACAGAATAGATGATACAAGCCCATTTAAACATCTTGCAGGTGTAGGAGTTGCATTCAAGCTTGTTGCTGCATTAGAAGATGGTGATTGTGAGGCTGTTCTTGCTGACTTTGCAGATATAGTTGCTATCGGTACCATTGCGGATATTGTTCCTCTCAGGGGTGAAAACAGAACTCTTGTGTCTTATGGGCTAAGAGCTATTAATTCCTCTCCGAGAGTGGGCCTTGCCGCCCTTCGGAATGTTGTTGGATATCAGAACAAGGATTTTAATTCAACAGGCGTTGCTTTTGCTATAGCCCCCAGAATTAATGCTGCCGGCAGAATAGATTCAGCATCAACAGCACTTAAGCTTTTACTGTGCGAAGATGAAATAGATGCTCAGATGCTTGCAAATCAGCTTGACGGATTTAATGTTATGCGGCAGGATATTGAAGCAGATATTGTGGATGAGGCAGTCAGACGGATAGAATGTGATGATACTATAAAACATTCCCGTGTTATCGTTGTTGACGGCAATAATTGGCACGCAGGGGTTATAGGTATAGTGGCATCAAAACTTGTTGAACGTTACGGTAAGCCTGCATTGGTTATTGCAAAGGACGGCAGCGGTGAAGCAAAAGGGTCATGCAGAAGTATAGAAGGATTTTCACTTTTTGATGCATTGAGCAGTGTAAGTGATATACTTGTTCGTTTTGGCGGTCATACTCTTGCAGCAGGATTTACGGTTAACGACGATAAAATAGATGAGTTCAGAAGAAGAATCAATGAGTATGCACAAAAACTGCCAATGTTCTATCCTATTCAGCGGCTGGATTGTAAGCTCAATCCTGCAACCATAGATATTGACCTTGTTGATACGATTTCTCAACTGGAACCATTTGGGGCTGAAAATCCACAGCCGCTTTTTGGAATTTATAAGGTTTCAGTTGTTTCAGTTAAGCCTTTAGGTAATACAGGCAAACACATACGTCTTACATTTGAAAAGAAGTATAGCCGTTTTTGTGCTGTTTATTTTGGTGTTTCGGTGGATGAATTTCCCTATGAGCCCGGTGATGTCGTTGATCTTGCTGTTACTGTTGATAAAAATGAGTTCAGAGGGGAAGTAAAACCAAATATTTATATAAAAAATATAAAAGACTCTTGTTTTTCAGATGAGGATTATTTTGAAAGCGAAATTCTTTATGACAAGATAAAAAGCGGTGCAGACCTTGATGATAATGAAAAATCAAGAGCCTGCCCGGACAGAGCTTTTGCCGCAGGCGTGTTCAGACTCATAAAATCAAAAAAGAATTGCCCGTATTCCTGCGAGCAGATTG
>CAYVTA010000053.1:0-14986 GCA_964454355.1 uncultured Eubacteriales bacterium
ACAATTATATTTTGAGCCATATATAAAATCTCCTTTAAAAAATTGATAAAACACCCGAATTGTATTCGAGTGTCACACTGTTTTTCCAACCATAGTCGTAATCTTCATCAGACTGTTTTGCCAGCACCTGACCTTCAGCACCGCCCGAAGGAACAGAAGCTATTCTCTCACCGTCATACATCAGATTGCCTTCATCATCTTGACTGAATTTGGTGAGCACATCGTCCACCGACAGCACATCTCCATCCATCTTCAAGCCACTGCCGATTTCGACAGCCTTACCAATATTAACTACAGTGGATTCGACAGCTTCAGCTTCAAACATTACATCATTAACAACTTCCGCTTCAAGAATCATTCCGTATCACTCCTTGTGAACAGTGTTGCGGTCGTTTTAATCTTCAAAAGCTCGACAGGAACAACACTACCATCAGTGAATATTGGTCTAATGTCAAGCCACACGATAGAGTCTTCAGGAAAGAGGTCTGTTTCTTTTGGTGTGAAATATAATAAATAAAGATCTTTTTCGGAATCGTATGTCACATCTTTTGCTTCAGAGCCATAAAGCTTTTCAATTATTTTATTGGAGTTTCGATTTTTTGAAAATCTGAATAAAAATTGAATTTTTTCGACAAATTCATTATTAAGATTTTTAATTCTTATTTTTAAAACGCAAGAAGTTAAAGGTTTCATATCAACAGCCCCTTGTTTTATTCGCAAATGTATGTGAATGATATATATGCCATAGTTTTAGAACTCTCTCCGCTTAAACCTAATGTGAATCGTCCATTATTTGTAAGCAAACATAAACCATTTAATTGATTTCCTGAGCTTACATCAAATGCTATAACATTTGGCAAATATACATTAAGTACAGGTCTGTATTTTTCAGCAACCGTAAAAAGATAGCCCGGAACAATCACATTAAAATAAGCATCAGCAAATTCTCCAGATATGCCAATCGTGCCATTAATGACATTTCCTGCTTTTGTAACTTGAAAAACTGGTATATTCATGTTTTCAAAATCAAAAGAATCACTCCATGTGCCGAAGTCCTCAGTGATATCAATAATTTCCGTATCAGTTTCAGATCCCGAATTATCAAGCTTCCATGCACTCCAAACGGTATTGTCATCATTAAGTGTGTATATACCTATTCTTGAAGCTGACGGATAAGTCAAGTCTAATTCAGGATTAGAAAACGGATATGCAGTCTGTCGTGAATATATTACAGGATCTTCTGAATCGGTCCATTTAAAATTTCGTGTTGAAATAAAAACAACAGGTACATCTTCGCCATAAAGATAGTATAATTCTGTATTCTGTTCTTCACTAATAGACGTGATTCCCGAGTACATGTTATTCTCAGTAATCAAATCATCAAGAGAAACATCTGAATACAATCCTACATCGTCTGTCTCGATATCAGATTTATCAATAATACTGATATGCCATTCGCTCCACTCAGCATCGCCGAGTTTTGAACGTGTTGCAACAGGTGCTGTTTTACCGTCCGAAACATCAGATATTACAGGGTATGCGACCTGCACCGCCCTCTTTGTTCCAAGCGTTGAAACATAAACGCTGCAAAAGGCTGCTTCTGCCTTGCCCTCAAATAATTCATATAATTCGGAATTAACATCTGAACTGAGCAGAATTAAACAGACATGTGTATTATGGTCTGTGTTAAAATCATCAATTGAAGAACTGCCCGAATACCATGTTGAGAAGTAATGCGTTTCAATTAACTGCAAAATCGCTTCTTCAGTAATATCAGATTGTGCAGAACTTGACCAACTGCCCCACTCAGCATCGCCGACCTTCGAGCGTGTTACAATGGGCGTTGTGCTGCCGTCCGTAATTATCGGATAAACAATCTGCATTAAATACAGCGTGTTGCTTTTTGTAAATGAAAAAGTCGTTAAAAAGCCTAATGAAGCTTTTTTTTCAAACTTTTCATAAAGCTCAGCATTGTATTCGTCCGACAGCGTGACAACGGTTGAATACATGTTTAATGCTTCAGTCATGTCATCAAGCGATATATTCTGATTGTCTGTAGTTGTCAGCAGAAGATTATAGATCAGCTGTGAAAGTTCAATCTTTCCTGCAAGAGAATACTCAAGTCCTGTGTCGCCGAGAGTGAATATACCACCTGTCAACTGCACCTTATCAATTTCTTTATTTAAATTAACATAAAGAAACTTGCCGATATCGCTCTTCGAAAGCTCCGGTGAAACGCTTAAAGTTCCGTCTTCGCTTACGGATAAATCAGTTCCGATTTTAATACCGCCGAGCGTTTCGGCAGTGGCAATCGGCAGTGTGTACGATGTCGATTCGGAAGAACTGCCGCTTGAACTGCCATCAATTTGCCCCAGCTCTTCATTCAAAATTTTAATAGATTCAACAATAGCAGCTCTCAAGTCTTTTCCGTAAATCGCTGTTTCTATCGTTGAAAGAAGTTCAGCAATTGTTGCCATTTTAAATCACCTTTCTTTTAATTAAATCCGTGAGTGTGTTTCTCGTATATCCGAATATCACTTTGCTGTTCTGAGCGTTCAGAAGGTCAATGCTTTTCTTTGAACAAAGAAAATAATCATCAATTCCGTGTGGGGGCGAAACCACCTTATAGTAATTCCCGACAAAAAGAGAGCTTATATCAATATTCAGCAGATGCATTTCAACTGCCGTAAGCTCTAATGTCAGAGCTTGAGCTATTCCGCTGTTCAAATCTGCTGTTGCAACGGTGAGCAGTTCGGCAGGTGTTGTGATACCGTCGAACTTCTTCGCTTTACACACTCTGCCGAATACGTTAATTCCCTGAGAGCTTTCAATATAATCATTACCATTGTTAACACCGGAGATAGTAATTCCGTCTTCGCCGTAGGGAACAAGCACCGTGTAAACGTTAGCAGCATTAAGGAATTTTTGAAGATCAAGCAGATTTTGACCGAATTTAACGGCTGTACCGGGAACTTCAACACCCGAATTTAGCGTGTAATCAATGTAATTTGTATTGCCTACACGTCGGTGCTTTATATATCCACCGTAAGCTCCTATAAGTTTACTGAAAAGCACATCATGCGTACTTGAGTAATCGTATTCAAGCTCGATGTTCAAGCCGTCGGTCACTTCTCCGACCTTAAACTGCTTATATTCTTCAACCTGCGAGTTGTATTCGGCTATCACATATGAAATAAATTCATTTGCAGTCATTCCACTGACTGTTGCAGGTCGAGCTACGGCATCGTTGAGATAGTCCAGGAAACCGTTACACTTGATCTTATTATTTCTGTAAAAATCAGAATTCTGATCTATCGGTCGTCCTCTGAACAGCTCTGCAGAGCTGTCAGTAAGAACGATCTGAGAGGTCAGATTGTTTATGCCGTCACACATCTGATTTGTCGGCGGAATTGTAAATTCAAGTTTATCCGAGCAATTAAGCTCCTGTGTCAACGTTCCCGAAACGATCTTCTTTGTCACAGACACTGTATCAACAGGGCGGTGTATTGTTATCCCATCAGATTGTAGTAAATACATTACAACACACCTCCACGATAGAGAATCGAAACAGTGCCTGTACCTTTAAACAGCAGAGTATTCCGTCCTTCGCGAATTATAATATTATCTGAACCTGCAGGTAAATCATAAGTCGAACCTTCAAACTGAACAGTTAAAGAAGAACCTGACGATACACTGAATGTGGGGACAACGGGCATTTTTGTACCGATTATCGTATAAGAAAGTTCACCGTCAACTTCAATGTTGCTGTAATCTCGAATTATACCGACATCGAAATTAAAAGGATCCCACTCCCATGATTGCAGTGAATGAAAGCGTTCGTACTTAAAGGGAAAAACATCGCTTGTAATCGTAATAAGCATATATGTTTCATGCTTATCAATCGCCGATATCACCGAACGACCTTGCCAATAATAAGCAGGGTCTGTATCAAAACGAAGTTGACCTGTCATTCCGTCAAGAATTTGAGAAACATCACTGATGATAAGATCCCACTGTTTAGGTTTTGCACGAACAATGTATCTTTCAGTGATGGTTCTGTTCTCATAAGTTGGATATTCCGTCAGAGCTTCTGTGAGGTCAATAACGCCGTTTGTTCCGGGGTTATCAACTATTATTGTTTTAACAACAGGCGGTGAAATAAGAGGACGGGAGACTCTTATAAGCCCGAAATCATTAAAAGAATGATGTTCAACAGTGCCGATTATGTATGTTGTGCCGTCCATTTATTTACCCCCTTTGCTTTTCTGCAAGAATATATCCGAGCTGAGTATCGACTTGATCAGCGATACCGCCGACAACAGCACCTGAATCCAATACTATGGGACGGTTGCTGTTTGCTGCAATTACAGTGAGCAATTCAATCATCTTGATCATAAGATTATTGTCTGTGCTTGATACCTGTGAATATGTCATAGCGGTCATCTGTGCCGAAGGCTGAGCAGCAGCAATCTGACCGTCAATTCGTCCGACATCGAAATTTAATGATTTATTCATTTGGTCACGAAGTTTATATTCGTTTTCTTGAATGCCCTGTACAAATAAATCAATCATATCGGGAGAATACGTATGGAAGTTTGAAAGTGGTCCTTCTTTGGGCTCGGAAAATCCTAAGAAATCTTTAACAGTCTGAGCAACATCTGAAACTTTATTTTTAAGATCCTGCCATTTTGCTGTGATACCGTCGATGAAATTCTGAATCATATCTTTGCCCCATGTTTTTGCATCGGCAATTTTATCGGTGAATCCGCTTTTTACTTTATCAACAATATCTTTTCCCGTTTGAATTATCGAACCAAAGCGACTTACAACACCTTCGATGAGTGTCATAATAAGTTCAATACCCGCCTCCAATATTAATGGTAGGCATTGAATGATTGCAGAGATTAAATTTGCTATGATAATCGGAATTTTATCGACTATTTTAGGGATAGATTTAACCAATCCGTCAGCAAGTGCAAGAATAATCTGCAATGCGGCATCTATCAAACCAACAAGCGTATCAGGATTAGTCAGTGTTTCAACAATCTGGAGCACTACATCAACGATTGTAGGAATTAACTCAGGGATACTGTCAGCAAGTCCATTTGCAAGGGAAATTATTATCTCAAGAGCTGTAGTCAATAGTAACGGCAAACTATCAACAATGCCGTTTATGAGCGTGGTTATCAGTTCAATTGCGATCTGAACTAATTCTGATGCGTTTTGACTCAAACCATTACATAAAGACGAAACTATGTTAATAGCTGAAGTTGTAAGCTTAGGTAATACCGATTCAATAAGTCCCGGCAGGGCATCGACAATTTTTGGAACGAGTTCATCAACGAGTTTCGCCGCACCATTCAGAGCGATTTCAATTCTTGGCAGAAGATTGTCACCGACTGTTGAAACGGAATCGACGAAATTATCAATAAGCTGATCGAAGTTTGCATTTTCGTCAGCGATTCCCGTTACAAGGTTGCCCCAAGCGGATTTCATAGAAGAAACAGAGCCTGATATGGTCGTACTGGCTTCTCGTGCTGTCGTACCGGTAATATCCATTTCAGTTTGAACAACATGAATTGCATCTATAATGTCCGAATATGAAGAAAGGTCATATTTAACGCCTGAGATTTTCTGTGCATCAGAAAGCAAGCGTTCCATCTCTGTTTTCGTGCCGCCATAGCCCAATTTAAGGTTATCAAGAAGTGTGTACTGACCTTTTGCAAAGCCGGCATAAGCTGATTTCAGCGATTCTATGTCGCTACCCATCTTGTTTGCGTTATCACTCATGTCGGTGATAGCCATGTCAGCCTTTTCAGCTGCGGCGGCAGTATCGTTGTTAAGCGACTGCAACAATGATGCTGAGAAACCTGTTACGGTTTCCATATATTCATTAGCAGAGAGACCCGCAGTCTTATATGCATCGTTTGCATATTCCGTGACCTTATCTGAACTCTCTTTAAACAGCGTTTCAACACCGCCGATAAGCTGTTCGTACTCTGCATATCCTTCGATTGCAGATTTTGTTAACGCAACAATAGCTGTACTTGCAGCCGTTATTGCCGCCGTAGCTGCCGCAATCCCTACCTTTGCAACATTTCCGATTTTACCTAAAACGTCACCAAAGTTCGATGTCTTTTCTTCAGCATTCTCAGTTTCTTCAGAGAAATCCGACAGTTCTTTTTCAGCAGCTTCAACAGATTCTTTATAATCGTCCATATCGGAGCTGTCCAACTCTTTATTAAGACCTATCAAATCCGTTTTTGCGGTGTTGAGTGACTTTTGCCATGTATCCATGGTAGATCTACTTGATTTGACCGCTTTAGCTACATCATCATAACCTTTTTGGGCTTCATCAAGTGATTTCTGAGCTGCTTTTGCTTCGTCGGAATTTTCTCCGAATTCGGCGGAGACCTTTTCAAGCTCTTTTCGGGCATCAGAGAGCTTTGCTTCCATTTTCGGAAGCAGTTCGGTATTTTCAGAATAAGCTTTTTTAGCATTTTCAAGAGCTGTTTCAAGAGTGCTGATTTTTGATTTTTGCTCTTCAATCTGCTTTGATAGTACTTTTTGCTTTGCGGTCAAAGCTTCCTGAGAGTCAGCATTATCGGCAAATTCAGCCGTAACAAGCTTCATCTCTGTTTTCAGAACGGATAAATTGCTGTTAATGTCGCTGACAGCCTGTTTAAACGCTTTTTCGCCGTCTATGGCGATGCCTGCCGAAATAGTTTTCTTACTGCTCAATCATCATCACTCCAATCCTCAGTATTCTTTTTAATTCCGTGAAAGTAGCAATATTGCTGAAAAATACCGTGTATTTGCCGTATGGTCATCTTCCATACGGTTGATTCATCAAATCCGAGCAGGCACTTTCCGACAAAAAACCAATAGTCTATCGGAATTACCGCCCGGTTAGTCAGTTTTTTTCTGATTCAGGTATTTCCGTAAGCTCTTCAAGCATCTCATCGGGAATATCATCACCGACAGTCTTTTCAGGCTCGGGTAAAGAAACTCCGAAGCACTTCGAGATAACTACCGCTAAACTGTTGATATCGTCAGCAGAAACTTTTCTGCCGACATACCGTTCGTCAACGTAGCTCCATTTTTCATCCGAATCATCGTTATGATTGTCGATAGCTTCATTGACAAGAATAACAATGAGATGTTTAACCTGATCGAGTTTACCTAACGCATCATACACATCTCCGAGACTGCCAAAATCCTTCTGAATCGCTTCCATGCAGTTAAGCGTAAGGGAAAGCTCGTATGTTCTGTTTCCGAGTGTAAGAGGGACTGTTTCTTTTTTTGCGGTACTGATAGGTATAGCATTCATTTTTCCTTAAGCTCCTTTATAATAAAAATGGGACGGCAAAAAAACCGTCCCTTGGAATTTGAGATTTACTCAGTGGCTGTAGTTGTGATCTTTGCAAGCTCTTTCAGTGCTGAAATAGCTTCTTTCGCATTTGCGTAAGTCTGACGAATTCGCCATTCACCGTCAGCAGTGGCATAAGCCGTTCCTGTGATAGTGGGTGTTTTAAATGAAACTGATTCACCCTTAGTTGCGAAATCATCAGAGGGCATCTTGAATTTAACCTTTTTAAGCCAGTAGATCTTATATTTGTTCTTTCCATTGATCATTTCACAATAAACAAAGCCGAAACCGCAATAACTGCCGTCATCGTCTTCTTTATCGGTGATCTTTCCCGTGGTTTTATCGTATGTATTACCGAAGATAATACATTCACAGTCTTCCGGAACTGTTGTAATGCCGAGATCCACACCCGCACTTTTAAAGATATTGATCTGTTCGGCAATCTGATCGTCTGCATAAACAGTAGGACTGTCGTATTCAGGCGATATTTTTACGGTCATAAGTCTGTCTAAAACAAACCCCGCATTGTATACTGTTTCTTCTGCAGCATCATTTTTGATAGGTGCTACAACAGGACAACACGCTTTATATTGTGGCATTTTTTATTCCTCACTTTCATAGTCTTCATAACCTAACAGTTCAACCTGAAAGATTATGTGATTATAGCCTGTGTCACTTTCGTACAGGCTCTCAATATCGGTGATACCTACATCATTATTTTTTAGAAGTTTTTTAATTCTTGTCTTGTTACCGTGCGGATTATTCTTCGTGAAATAATGAATATAACAGTCAGAAGCTTCAACTATACTTTCATCGTCAGCCGAAAGCTCCGGATGTTCAGAAAGAATATTGAATGTTATATATTCTTCGGAGGAGCCGATATATTTATGTTCCGCAACAGGAAGCCCCAAAGGCTCAAGTATGTCACATATCATTGCACATGCGTTCATTGCTCTTTAAAAGCCTCCCTGTTAAAAACTTCCTGCATTTTTGCTTCTACTTCTTTTTTAGTGCTTATAAGAGTTCGGGTTATAATACCCGTTGCATCCTGTGTTGAAGTACCATATTCAAGATAAACAAGAACTTCTGCATTTCGCACACCATTAAGATTAGTTCCTGAGGGGAAAGCATTTCCGATATACCCACCGTTTTTTGCTTCTTTTACCTCTGAACATTTTATTGAGTCAACCAAATCATGATTGACAACGTGACCTTCTTGTTCAATTTTTGCTTTCAGCTTATCACGAACAATCGGCAAAGCCTCTTCAATCATCTTCGGTGCATAACGTTCAACCTGTGCCATGCTGCCAAGCTGCTTAATAAAATCTTCATCAAGGGAAACATCAAAAGTTGCCATTAAACCACCTCTGAACATGTCAATTCGGTGCGGTCAACGTCGACCATATAAGCACGCTCGATCTTATACCTTGTACCGTTATGGATAACAAACTCAGCACCTTTACACTCGGCGGTGTAAACCTTAAAAACTGCAGATGCTTTCATTCCTGACTGATATGCCTGATAAAATTCAGAGCGAGTCGGTGATTTAACTTCAGCAAAAACAGTCTTCTTGCTTTCCGCGGGTTCGTAATGTCCTTTGACAAGCTCACGGGTGATAAAGACCAGCTCTATTATCTCATTCATATTTTTTCTGTTTTACCTCCCGTGTAGTCTGTCGAAAGGCTCAAAGCATCTCGCATCTTCTCGAATGCCGCCATATAACGCTCCGAGCAATTATTAAAATTGAATTCAGCTTTGCAGTACAGCTCACAGCACTTTTGAATCAATGCATCATCAGAGTTTGTATTGATACCGACCCTTTCAAGCTCATGAATACAAGCGTTAATATTAAATTCGATCTCTTCGTCATGCTCATCGTGACTGAATCTGAGCGACTTCTTAATTGCAGAAAAATGCACTGACACTTTTTATCGCTCCCTTAAGCTCCCTTTTTGATGATAATAAAGCCGTTAACATCAAGTGCCTTACCATCACAGATAAGCATAACCTTTGTTTTGACTTCATTTGTATCAGGGTCAGTCCATTTTGTGGTAGTCATCTTCATATTGCTGTTAAGAGCATAGTTCTTAAGATTACCGAAAACAGCAATAACATCACCCTCTGCTGCTGTATCATAGGGAGTGATGATATCATCCTCAACTGTTTCAACAGATTTTCCGCCGAACATATAGGATGCACCGCCTGCAATACCGTAATTTGTTCTTGCAACAGGCTGACCGTTGGTATCAACCATACCGTCAATTTCACCCTGATATGTACCTTCTGCCATATAGAACTTGCCTGTTGAATAGGCTTTCTTGATGATGCCGAAAACCTTCTTCTTCCAGCTCTTGAACTCTGTGATTTCCTTTGCGGAAATCGTAATCACATTTGCTTTGGGGATTCTGGGGTCAACTGTGATACCGAGCATCTGACCCGAACCTGTACCCTTGAATACGCCGATTTCAATAGCTTTCATGATAGCTTCAACAGCAAGGGGAACAAAAAGCTTGTTGAATTCTTCAATGTCAACAATATTTGCAAGAAGAGTCTGTGAGATCTTACATTCAAGTCCGTAATAAGAGAAGCTGACCTTCTGGTCTGCCTTTATCTGCTGGTCTTCACTCTTGCCTTCACCTACCCAATGAGCTTCGGGCATAAGTGTAATAATAGGAACTTCAACACCGCCCTGAATGTTCGTATGACGGAGCTGTGAGTAGATAGAGCCTACAGATTTAAGCTCCCTGATGATTTCACGGAGAGTTGTAGTGGGAATTGCCGCACTTGATTCTGTAATTCCTGTTGCCGCATTATGGAACTGTGCCGGTATTGCTGTACCTCTGCATACGAAGTTCATGAATGCATGGTCGTAAGTGTTTGTGTTTTCGGGTGTGCCGTTTGCAGAACCGAATGTTGCAATGGGGTCACCTGTGGGAGTGTTGACAGCCATTGCTGAGGGGTTGCAGTTCACGGGACTGCCACGAAGTGCATCAAGATTTGCCTGTGCTCTTGCACTTGCTTCAAAATCTGCATCGAGCTGTTCAATCTGTGCAGTTACATCATTTGCCTGCTCTGTTTCGTGAACATCAAGATGTGCCTGAGCTTTTGTAAGAAGCTCATTTCTTTTTGCGAGATACTGTTCTCTTGTCATTTTACATTTCCTTTCAATGTTAAAAATTTAATTTTTGCATTTAAAAAATCCGCTTCTTTGATAAGAGCGGATAATTTACTTATATTTTCTTTCGGAATAACATTTCCGATAGATGCAACAAGCTGCATCTGCGAGCTGTTTGCAGGCTTGTTAAGCTCCTGACCTGCAATGGAATCAATAAGACCATATTCAACCGCCTGTGCGGCTGTAATCCATGTTTCTTTATCCATTATGTCAAGTGCTTCCTGCTCACTCATACCCGTTTTTGCAGTATAAGCAGCAGCTATTGCTTTGTTGACCTGCTGAAGCACCTCAGACTCTTTATCCATTGCGTGATAGTCACCACGGCAGGCGGAAGAGGAATTATGTATCATCAGCATTGCAGTCGGTGCAATGTCGCTCTGACCTGCACAGGCAACGACAGAAGCGGCAGAAGCGGCAATACCGACAACGTGAATCTTCACACGGTCCTTAAGCTCCCTGAGCGTGGAATATATTGCACTGCCTGCAAATACACTTCCGCCGGGGGAATTGATATAAATGTCAACTGTTTCTTTTTCATCAATTTTTGCAATGGCATCAATGATGTCTTTCGGACAAACAGCTTCCATTCCGAACCATTCGTAAATCCATTTATCTTCATTATCAACAATAGTTCCAAAAAGATTAAATCTCATTCACTCACCACCTTTCAAAGCAAATGAATTATTCCTCAACCGGCTTAGTGTCAAGCCTTCTGATGGGCTCATCACCACCGGAAACAGGAGCAAAATTAAATAAACCTCTCCATTCATTGGGAAGCATTGCACCTCTGTCAACCATAGAAACAAAATTAAGCTTTGTACTGACAGATGCACATTGAAGATTAGAAGCTTCAAAAACGATTGCATTATGGACTCTTTCTCTTCTTGAAAATAGTCCCTTGGTATAGCCGTTTGCAAATTTCATTGCAACAGGCTCAATTTCAGCCTCATAATAGCTGTTCCATTCATCCTCAGTCCAATTCGATTGCACAATTTTTATGTTTGTGTTGAAGAAATTAAAAATACGCTGTGTTGTTTTTTCCATTTGAGCGGAATTCGGAACATAATCGTGCGGCTGAATTTGTACAGCTTCAGCTTTGCTGTCAACAGCAGCCACACCTTTACCGCCGCCGTTCTCAATGCTTAAAAAGCTCTTTGCGAATGTATCAGCTTCATTTTTCTTATCTTCAGGACGAAGAGAATTATGAAATTTTAATAACCAACGGATAACACTTGAATTTTTAATGGCAGTAACAATACCTTGATCGGTTGTTTGTACAATCTGCATAAGCGGCAACAACGCATCAATTTTTGAAGTGCCGAAAATATCGTTATCGTAATAATCCTCACGCAAATGAATAATATCTGAGTAAAAGAACTGATATGATTTTCCGTTTTCAAAAGTAAATCTCAAATGAAGCTCTCCGAGCTTATCATACAGGGCTTCAACACACGTTGCAGGTAACGGATAAAGCTGATAAGGCAGTTCATTTTCATCTCTGATAATAAGAATAAATGCGTTACTATTGAGAATTAACTGTGCTGCCACCTTTTCTTGCAAATCCTGACCTGTCATATACGGATTCGGGTCTTCGAGAAGAAATCTTATATATGCATCAGGATTCACTTCAAGTTTTATCGTTCCGTCTTGTTGTACGGCAGAATATATATGCTTCGGCATTAACTTTCCGATGGCTTTTATCTTCGGTCTGATGCAGGCTCTGACAATGTCAGATTTATATACATTACCGTCAAAAGCATAAAAGCCGTTACCTACATCGGAGACAAGCTTGTATTTGGTAACTATTTTGTTTCTGTTGAAAATATTGAAAATTCCCATTGAATTACCTCAAATCATACTCATATATTCTTCGTTGTTATCTTCATAAACAACACATGCATCGAGCAGAGCCGCTGTGCCGTCAATTCGTCTTGTGGGCTTGCTTGTTTTGCAAGGCTGAATATTGCCGTTCTTATCCTCATCATAAGCAGTATTTGCAAGACACCATTTCAGAACCGGATTATTGTTATAATTAACAAGCTTCGATGCAAGGTTCACACCGAGATTTTTCATCGGTGAAGAAAGTGTTTTCTTACCCTGAATGACGGGAACGGGAACAGAATCACCGAACCTGTTCACCAAATCGTCAACAAAGTATTTTGCAGACCACGAGTCGTAGCCGATTTTAAAAAGATAAACATCAAGCTCATTCTGCACCTCTTCAAACCAATCAGCCACCATTTTATAGCTGACCTTATTACCGGGGCATGTGCGAACATAACCGCTGTCAATCCAAATATCATATCGTATCTTGTCTTCATTAACTCGTTTCTCCACAAGCTCCTCAGCAATCCAAAACATAATATAGCAATAGATTGTATCATCACCGGGAAGCCTGAAGATAACACAGGCGGCTGTAAGGTCGGTTGTTGATGAAAGGTCAACACCGCCGATGCCGTATCGTGGCTTAACCTTCAAAATATCAAATACAGCGGTATTGTTAAGCTCCTCAAATGTGAGCCACGCTTCGGTTGATGTTTCCCTGATATTGAATTCCTTGCAAAGCAGATTCTTGACAAACTGCGGATTTTCCTTTGCCTTTTCAACCTTTTTGCGAAGTGTTTCATAGTTCTTGATTGTGCCGAGACCCGGATTTGCTTTTATCCAACAATCGGGGTCAGTCCATTCTTTTCGGTCGTCAAGCTCATATACAAATGCAAGGAAATTTTCATCCTTATAGCCGTTATCGTCAAAATATCCGTTAATGACCTTTTCTGCATATTCATACTTTTCGTCATAAATATCTTCACGAATAAAGCCTGCCGTTGATGTCATAAAAATAAGCGGCTGTTCTCTTGCAGCAACACCGTCAGCAATGATGTCATACAGAGCCTTGCCGTTCTTCCATTGATGAATTTCATCCATCAATGCACCGTGAACATTCAGACCGTCAAGTGTGTCGGAATCAGAAGAAAGCGGTTTGAATACACTGTCGTTAAAATCGGAGACCATTTCAGCAACAAGTGTCTTGATTTTTGAGTTGAGAACGGGAGACTTTTTAACCATCCTCTTGGCTTCGGACCAAATGATTTTAGCCTGGTCACGTTTAGTTGCAACTGCATATATTTCAGCACCTGCTTCACCGTCTGCAACCTGAAGATACAAGCCGATAGCAGAAGCAAGAAGGCTCTTGCCGTTCTTCTTTGCAACTACAAGAAAAACCTCTCTGTATTTCCTGTTGCCGTTAATATCTATAAAGCCGAATATAGCGGCAATTAAAGCAAGCTCCCAAAGCTCAAGAATTACACGCTTACCGCCAAATTTACCTTTTGAATGTCTGCAATAGTTCTGAATGAAATCAATAGCGTGTGCTGCTCGTTTCGGAGAATAAAAATACTCGCCCGGATGCTCTATATCCCAAACGAGTTTTCTGTAAGTTTTTCGTATTTTTTGGCTTGTTTTTATTTCACCCGAGCAAATCTTGCCGTAGTATTCAATTATCGGATTCACAAATCTTCACGCCCATTTATGAAGCTGACAAAAGCATCTTCTTTTGCAGGAGCATTTTTCTTTTCTTCCTTCGGAAGCAAATCCGTAAGCTGCTTTATAATTTTCTGATAATTCGTATTCATCGAATTGTAAAGCTCCGCCTGCGGTCTTTTTCTGTCGTATGGCTTCTGACTTTCCGACTGTTTGAAGCTTTCAGTAACACCGTTTTCACTCAAATCATCTTTAAGTATACGAAGCTGAACACGCATAAAAGACGCATTTTCAATCAGACCGAGAACAACAGCCTTTGCCTTTTTATCAATTCCGTTAAACTGCCGTTTCAATCTTTTTTCTTCGTCAGAAACAGCCTTTTCTATATCAAAATCAATCAAAAAATCACCACTTTTGCATAAAAAAATGCAACTTTCTGAAAAGCAGCATAAGTTGTTTTAAAATAAAATATTTCCTGTACGATTTTGGGGAGGGGGTCCTGCAAACTGACCTGTGTATTATTCTAATGGCTGCTCTCGGTCATTTTGAATAATTTTTTTTATTTTCAAACATGGGGAGTATGGGGAACGGCTGCCCATTCTCGTCAAATCCGATCTTCGGAAGAATGTCCTCTTTTGTTTTTGGTTTAAAATGTCCGTCAAATTTGTCGTGACAATCCTTGCAAACATATTGCAAATGTTCAAAGTTAAGTGTTACATCAGGATCATGAATGTTCAATTCAGTAAGTGTAATCTTGTGATGAACGATGTAGCCGAGAGCTTCGCCGCATTCTTCACACAGTCCGCCGTCGATTGATTGTCGCTCAGATATGTATGAAGCTCTGCATTTAAGCCACCGAGCCGAACTGTAAAAAGCTTTTGCAAATTCCTTTGACATTATTTCTCCAATAAAAAAACAACCCCGAAGAGCTGTAAAAAAATTATAAAAATATTTAAAAAAGT
>CAYVTA010000054.1:0-14820 GCA_964454355.1 uncultured Eubacteriales bacterium
ATAAAAACAAAGTTCTCGGATTGAACTACCACTTTCTTTTTATCATGCCTCCTTTGTTTTAAAAACTCCTGTCGTGTTTCACAGTCAATAATAGTATGACAGATGGGGATGACGGATAACTGAAAAAAATCAACCGGCAACAAAAGAATCATAAACAAAGCGTGCACCGTATCTGAATCCGGCAATAAATGAATCAGCACAGCTCATACACAAAAACTCATTATACGCTTCAGAATAGTCCCGCAGCATTTCTTTTTCAGCATCACTCAATCTCCCGTTCAACTGCTCCTCCTTTTTCGTTAGCTCTTTGAGTTTTGCCTTCATCACGGCGGTTAGGTGTGTTTTGGATTCCTGAGGTTCAAGGTTGCCATAATAAAATTCTTCAATGATATTTGCCATTTGTTCGTTCCTTTCTTTGATTACTACAATGCGAAAAACCGACACTCCGTTTAAGGTTGTCGGTTTTTCTGAAACAAAAGACTTAAGGATTTTCTCCACTTATGAGTTAGACTTAATAATAGTATGACAGATGAGGTTGATAGATAACTGAAAATTTTAAGACATGAAAAAGCCACCGCAAAAGCGATGGCTTTAACTGTTGTTATTTGACTTTCACGCCTTTAACTGAACTCGTATTATAAAAAGTGGGTTCCTTTTCAACACCCCCCGGCAACCCGTATCCGATTCCCTGCCGAACGGTAATAAAAGCGTGTTTTAGAATTTTATTTGAGCAATTCTTCTCTGTACTGCTGTCTGAAAACAGGATCGCAATATGCTTTACAGTTATTCACTCTATGAACTTCTCCTGCAGGTACAAATTCTCCGCATTCATCACATATTACGTCTTTATTGAATGCAACTTTACTGCCTCTTTTGAATATCCAGGTAATCTGATCAATGATTTTTCCGTCTTTAGTTCTGTAAGGACCGGACCAGATAAGGCAATAATTCTGATCAAAATTATCGGGATGTGCTTTTACATATTCTTCGCTGTATCCTGAAGTTTCATAAAAATAACTGTTAATTTTGTCAAGAAGCTTTTGTGCTTCTTCTGACTCATAGTAATCTTCCATAGGCACACAGAAACCCACCCATGGGCAACCGTCATCAGTAATAGTCCAGGAAAGTTCATAAAAATCAAAAAGAATAAGCGGGTATGTATAATCTTCTATAGAGTATTGATAAATCTGCTGAGCACCGCTATAACCTTTAACGTTATATTCACCCACATAGGTGCACTTAACCTTTTCCTGAGGATCATAACCGAAGGCTTTTTTAAATTCCGCTTTAATTTCAGATTCGTTTTTCTCATTTTTACCTACAGTATAAACACTTATCCATGCTGCACAATCTTCATCATAAAGGAAATGTGTTGACGGAAGATTCTTACTTTCATAAACACCTATCGGCTTATCAAAAACCGCAACTACCTTGTCGGTTTTAACAGCAAAAGTTTCTGACGCTTTACCCCAGATTGTTTTGTCGCCAACCGTTTTATACGCCTTGACCTTGAACTTATATTTTGTTCCTGAGTCAAGATTTTTTACGGTATAGCTTTTTGAAGTTGTTGTTTCAATCTTTTCCCACTTTTCAGTGTCCGGATTGTACTGATAAATTCTGTAACCCGTGGCACCTGTAACCTTTTTCCATTTAAGTGTAATTTCACTTGTTGTCTGTGAAGAAACTATTTTCTCTGTAACAGCAGGTTTTGTTGCTGTTGTAAACGTAGCAGAAGCCTTACCCCAGAAGTTCTTATCGCCAACTGTTTTATATGCCTTGACCTTGAACTTATATTTTGTTCCTGAGTCAAGATTTTTCACGGTATAACTTTTTGAAGTTGTTGTTTCGAGTTTTTCCCACTTTTCAGTACTCGGATTGTACTGATAAATTCTGTAACCCGTGGCACCCGTGACTTTTCTCCACTTCAGTGTAATTTCACTTGTTGTCTGTGATGAAACTATTTTCTCTGTAACAGTGGGTTTGGTTGCTGTTGTAAAAGTAGCCGAGGCCTTACCCCAGAGAGTCTTGTCATCAACTTTTTTGTATGCCTTTACTTTGAACTTGTACTTTGTTCCCGCAGCAAGATTGCTTACGGTATGACTTTTTGAAGTAGTTGTTTTTATCTTTTCCCATTTTTCGGTACTCGGGTTATACTGATAAATTCTGTAACCCGTGGCACCTGCAACTTTTCTCCACTTCAGTTTAATCTCAGTCGTTGTTTGTGATGAAACTATTTTCTCTGTAACTGCAGGTTTTGCTACCTTTGAAGCCGCCAGAGATGTACCGCTGCAAACGACCATCAACATCATTACCGATAAAACTACGAGCCAGATACGATTTAAAATTTTCGTCATTAAAAACATCTCCTTTATTGATAAAGTAATCTTTTTATTTGTTTCTACGATTTTTTGTATACTGATTCAATTAAAATAAATGCTTCTTTTCCAAAAATATCTAATATTTCTTCTTGCTTAAAAACCAACTTCAATCCTATCTATATAATCTCAATCGTGATAGTGCCACCCTTTCGGGTGGCACACATAATTATTTGACTTTCACGCCTTTGACAGAACTCCAGGAACTGTAAACAATACCGCTGTCTGTCTTGGTGTAGGCTCTGACTTTGAAGTAATATTTCTTACCGCTCGTAAGTTTACTCTTTGAACCTTTGACTACGTTGGCTTTATAGGAACCTAACTTCTTATAGCCACTGTCCTTCTTGGTTGAGTAGTAAACCTGATAGCCGCTTTCACCTGCAACATTTGACCAACTCAACGCTACCTTACCTTTTGATGTTGATGTAACTTTAAGGGTAGGTGTTTTTGTTTTGGTTGCAGTCTGGATTGTTGCTGACTTACCCCATATTGTTCCGTCATCTTTTGTATAAGCTTTGATGAGGAACTTATACTTTGTTCCCGCCTTGAGTTTCTTAATCTTGTAACTTACAGTTGTGCCTGACTTGATTGTCTTAATCTTGTCGTATTTCTTTGTCTTGGTATTGTACTGATAAATCACATAACCGTCGGCACCTGTTACTTTCTTCCAGGTAAGTTTGATTGCAGAAGTTGTTGAAGTTACAGAAATCTTACTTGTTGCCTTAGGTGCAATTGTGAAAGTCAGTTTCTTTGTACCTTCATAATTGCCTTTGAACTTAACTGTTACCGTGTATGTACCGGTAGCCTTTCTGCCGCTTTCATACTTAACTGTATAGTCAATATCCTTCTTGAGAACATTACCCTTGCTGTCTTTTACTGTAACGGAAGGAGTCTGAACTTTACCGTTATAAGTATACGATGTTGCTGAAAGCTTGATTGTCTTGGGATAGTAAATCTTTGTGTTTGATTTAACGCTTCCGCATACTGTACACTTAACAACAACCTTGCCGTTCTTGGTAAGAGTAGCTTTTGTTGTGGTGGTTTTATAGTTGTGACCGAGTTTTGCGATTGAAACAGTTTCTGCATTGCCGCAAGCTGAGCAAGTTCTCTGTTTTGAGCCGTTTGCAGTACATGTTGCTGCCTTTACTGTTTTGTATGAGCCGTAGGAATGTCCTGTTGCAGGAATTGCTGTTACCGATGTTGTTGCTGAACATCTTGAGCAGTGTTTGCTCTTTGAACCTGCCGTTGTACATGTTGCAGCTTTATCAACAGTATAACTTGATGAATAACTGTGTCCGAGTTTTGCGATTGACGAAGTTTCAACGTTCTTACACACCGAACAAGTTCTCTGCTTTGAGCCATTTGAGGTACATGTTGCTGCCTTTGTTGTTTTGTATGAACCGTAAGAATGGCCTGTTGCGGGAATTGCTGTTACCGATGTAGTTGCTGAACATCTTGAGCAATGCTTACTCTTTGAGCCGGCAGTTGTACAGGTTGCCGCTTTATCAACTGTATAGCTTGATGAATAGTTATGGCCGAGTTTTGCGATTGTTTCAGTATAACTGTCACCACAAGTACAGGTAAAGGTTTCAACGCCTGCTTCGGTACATGTAGCAGATTTAGTTACAGTAGAAGTATATTTATGACCGGGAGCACTAATCACTTCATGACCTGAAATCCATTTTTCACAATCAGGACAATATTCACCGGCAGTATATCCGTTTACGGTACAGGTTGCATCTTGCTGTGAATGAGCAACCTTGTTTTTGTGATTTATAGCAGCTATTTCTTTGTAAGTTGTATAATCACATTTTGAGCATGTTTCATATGCTTCCCAACCGATTTCGCTGCAAGAAGGTGCTTTTGCCGAATGATTTACAATGCTGTGAGTACAACCTTCGTCAACCACTATATGATCATCCTCTAATTTATAACCAACAGGAACATACAAGAATCTTTCTTCAGAAAGAACAAGATTTCCTACCTCTGGCATAAGATAATAAACATTATCAAACCTATATTCTTTTTCGCCTTCAAGGAGTTCATCTTTCATTGTATCCTGAGCTTCAGTTATGTAATATTTTTCACAGTCTTCAGGATCGTTCGGATCATATTTATAGTTCACGGAGTGTATGATATCGTTCTCTGAAGTTGTGTTTGTAATCATATGAATGTTAACTGGAGAAGCTATTCTTGTCATTGAGCCGAATGTGTAATATATAAATCCGCCTTCAAAATCAAGGTCATAATTCACATCAATGCGATAAATGTTCCAGAGGGTATTTTCATCGCCGTCGAATACTTTTTCAACATTTGTAGAAATCAATTCAGTTTTCGTTTTGTCAGGAACATTTCCGTCATCTGACCATAAAGGCATCCATACAGGAACATTAACTCGGATTGTACGATCATCAGTTACTCTCAGGTAGTAGTATTCACCTCGGGTTACATAATACAATCCCACCAAACCAAAAGCATTATCTCCAAATCCATCACAATCTATCATTCTTCCGTTTGAATCAAAAAGTTTTACGCTTTTATAACAATTGTCTTCTTTACCGAAGTTTATCCAGCAATAGTTATCACATGCTCTGAATTTAAACCACTTAGGTTCAGATTCTGTTGCCTCCACATCGATGTTAGTTTCATAGGGTATTGTTTCTACTTCCTGCGGAATAACTGTCTTTTCATCTGCTTCTACTGTGTTAATGGATAAAGAATAAACTGCATTTGCGTAAGTATTTTCCCATCTTACTGCAAAATCAAGATTCATATAACTTGATTTTTTATTTATAACACCTGTAAGTCTGCCGTCGTTGCTCAAAGTAAGTCCTTCAGGTATTTCAAACACATCAATTTTATGCGTATAACCTTTATCAGCGAACTCAACAAGCTGCATATCTATTTCTTCACCAACGGTGAAATAAAGCCATAATGTATTAACATTGCACCTGGGCTGTTTATCTGTATCAGCCGGCTTTTCGGCTACGATAACAGTAAACTCACCTTTGATACTTCCTAATTCAATATAACCAATATTATCACCGATTTTTTCTAAGTCTACCCAATAATATATATCAGCGTTGAGTAATTCTTCTATCTCATCAACAGAGCCATTGACTACTGTGCCGTCTTTCATTTTAACAGTGCAATCGATATAGTCTTCTACAATATACCTATCGCTATCCCAATCACCTAAAACACAATCATAGCCACTGTAAAGAGTATATTTATATTCAGCAGATATACTTTCAACAGGATTTTCTCTAATAGCTACAGGAACCGTACAGGTTTTATTGGCGTATTTAACAGTGAAATAATTATATTCACCGTCAACAACCCAATGATTGTTGCTTTGGTTATGACCTCTGTTAACTCTTATTGTTGTACCATCTTTGGATACAAAAGCATACATCTCATCATCCCAGACATATTCTGTCTCCGTTCCGTCAGTGTATGTTACTGTAACAGTGTCACCATCACTACATGAAGGTAAATAATAATAGTAATACTCTTCTCCGACAGTTCCTTCATCATAATAACCATCTGAAACGCCTTCAGTCAATACATATTCTTCTACAGGAGTGAATGAAATTGATTTAACAGGATTTGCTTTGATTGTTACAGGAACAGTGCAGGTTTTGCCGGCGTATTTAACAGTAAAGTAATTGTATTCGCCGTCAACAACCCAAGGATAATCATCCTGACTGTTGGTTCTGTCAACATTTAATATTACACCATCTTCAGATACGAAATTATTATACATCTCGTCATTCCAGACGTACTCTGTTCCCGTTCCGTCTGTATATGTGACCGTAACAGTATCGCCTTCATTATATGAAGGTAAATAATAATAGTAATATTCCTCTTCGTATCCCTC
This sequence comes from uncultured Eubacteriales bacterium, assembly GCA_964454355.1. Lineage (GTDB taxonomy): Bacteria > Bacillota > Clostridia > Oscillospirales > Acutalibacteraceae > UBA1081. Next base: position 6,256 of record CAYVTA010000054.1, read on the forward strand.
ATCGGTTTCTTCATCATATACCCAACGTGTATCGTAAAAACCGTCTGAAACGCCTTCGGTCAATACATATTCTTCTGAAGGGGTGAATGAAATTGATTTAACGGGATTTGCCTTGATTGTTATAGGAACAGTGCAGGTTTTGCCGGCGTATTTAACAGTAAAGTGATTGTATTCGCCGTCAACAACCCAAGGATAATCATCCTGACTGTCAGTTCTGTCAACATTCAGTATTACATCATCTTCGGATACAAAATAATTCATATTATCATTCCAGACGTACTCTGTTTCCGTTCCGTCTGTATATATGACTGTAACAGTATCGCCCTCGTTATATGAAGGTAAATAATAATAGTAATACTCTTCTGTGTATTCCTCGTCGGTTTCTTCATCATATACCCAACGAGTTGTATAATAACCATTGGAAACGCCTTCAGTCAATACATATTCCTGAACCGGTGTAAATGAAATTGATTTAACGGGATTTGCCTTGATTGTTACAGGAACGGTGCAGGTTCTGCCGACATATTCAACAGTAAAATAGTTGTACTTTCCATCAACAGCCCAAACAATATCTTCCTGATTGTCAATTTTATCAACATTTAATATTGCTCCGTCTTTGGATACGAAATCATACATCTCGTCATCCCAGACATAATCTGTTTCCGTTCCGTCTGTGTATGTTACTGTAACGGTATCGCCCTCGTTATATGAAGGTAAATAATAATAGTAATACTCTTCTCTGTATTCCTCGTCGGTTTCTTCATCATATACCCAACGAGTTGTATAATAACCGTCCGAAACGCCTTCGGTCAATACATATTCCTGAACCGGAGTAAATGAAATAGATTTAACGGGATTTGCTTTAATTGTTACAGGAACAGTGCAGGTTGCTCCGGAATATTCAACAGTAAAATAGTTATATTCACCATCAGCAACCCAAGGGTGAGTATATTGTTCATGAGTTCTACCGGGTTTTATCATTATGCCCTCTTCAGACACAAAAGCCTCGGAAAGAATATCGTAAAAATATACTACACTTGTTCCGTCAGATTTGTTTACTGTAATGATATCTCCTTCAGCGTATGAAGGTAAATCAAAACGATAATATGTTTCTTTATATTCTTCTTCTGTTTCTTCGTCATAAACCCATCGAGTTGCGTAATAACCGCTGGAAAAGCCCTCAGTTAATATGTATTCCTGCACAGGAGTGAATGAAATTGAAGCAACATCACTTAATGTCAGTGTAATATCGCAATATGAATTATAATTGTAGTATCCAACGTAAAAATAATATTCTTTTCCTGCTTCAAGATAATATGAAAGTTCAAAATCCAATTCATCATCATTATCATCAGCATAATACAGTTCATTCATATTCGCATCGTAAAGTCTGCAATATGGATCGCCATCCGAATCAGATGATAAAGTATATATGCCTGATTTTTCAGGGGTAAAACTATAATTTCTTTCAGTTTTGGTAATACCTAAGGTTTCACCCGGAACCAAGGTGATGTATTTATCCGTAACGTTTCCGTCTGTAACGTTACCGTCAGTTACATTGCCGTCGGACACGTTACCATCTGTAACGTTGTCATCTGAAACATCGCCGTCGGTTACGTTACCGTCTGTAATATTTTCTTCCGAAACACTATATTTGTTAACTTCAATGGTTACTGTTTTTTCAGTTTGCTCATCGGCATTGCTTAATAATATACTATAAGTTTTGCCACCTTCCAAATCGACAACTAATTCTTCCGAATCATCCCAAATACCACAATGATAACAATCAACAATATATATGAACATTGGTGTGCCTGTAAAGTTGAAGCGATAAGTGCCTGTTGTTTCAGGAGTAAAATAAAGTTCTGTTTCAATATCTGAAGTATAAAGTTTTACTTCTTTTTCCGTTCCTAACAAAAGAATATTAATTTCTGAAACATCGCCGTCGGTTACGTTACCGTTACCGGTTGAATTGAAATGAATATTGGCGTTTAAAAGAGCAGTATTACTTTGGTCAATATCAATGTAATCCCACTGTTCATCGGTGCCACAAAAATGCACATCGGAAAGAGCTGCACAGTACTCAAAAGCGTTTGATATAGAAGTAATACCGGTAGGAATAACGATACTTTTTATATTATCGCACCAATTAAATGCATACGTTCCAATTGAAGTTACGCCATCAGGAATTACGTATTCATTTTCATCAAATCCGTTTGGACACTGAATCAAATGTGTTTTGTTTTTATTAAACAGAACACCAAAATCATCATTTGAGTAGTAATTATTTTTTTCATCCACTATAATACTTTTCAACTTACTGCATCCGGAAAAAACACAATAATCCATACTTGTTACACTTGACGGTATCATAACACTTTCAATGCCATCGCAATGATCAAATGCACTGTAACCAATAGTTTTCACAGTATCAGAAAATTCTATATTTACCAAATTATCGAAATTATTGAATGCTTCTCCACCAACACTTGTTACACCGTCAGAAAATACTATACTTTTTATGTTGTTTATATTTTCATCAAACGGTGTTTCGCAGTCTGTATAATCCCACATATTCCCTTCACCGCTGATAACAAGTTCACCGTCATTATAAAGGGTATAGGTTACATTATCACCACAAGAGCCGCTGTCGATAACAGTTCTGTCGGCAATGTTGCCGTCTGTTACGTTGTCATCTGAAACATTGCCGTCTGTTACGTTGTCATCTGAAACATTGCCATCTGTTACGTTGCCGTTATCGGTTGAATTGAAATGAATGTTGGCATTTAAAAGTCCATCATTATATGAGCCTATTTCAATTCCGTTCCACTGTTCTTCTGTACCTGCATAGTATACGTCGGTGAGCTTTTGGCAGGAACTGAAAGCAAAAGATTCAACTTTATTAACGCTTGCTCCTATTGTTATATTTTTAATGTTCCTGCATTGTGAGAAAGTCATTTCATCAATTTCAGTAATGCCATCTTCTATATAAACATCTGTTATAGTCACCGCATATTCGGCAGAATTCCAATCAAACGGATCTCCACATTCGTTTTCTATTCTGCCTTCACCAGAGATAACAAAAACACCATCACTGTAAAGAACATATGTCACACTATCTTCTTCAGCACCACAAGAACCACTCATAACAACAGTTTTTTCTTGCATTGCAAAAACGCTCATTGCACTGCCGAAAGTGCTGAAAAGCATAAGCACTGCCATAAAGAAACACAGTGCTTTTCTTAAAATTGCTGAACCGGATATTTTTTCTTTTTTTGTTTTACTTTCCATAAAAAAGCCTCCTTAAATTTCAATCTATAATGAACACCCTGAGGGTGATATTTCCGTCTTTTTGCTTTCGTTATATAACATCGCTACGATTAAAGATATATAAATATACATTATCGGGGTTGTGAAGGGCTGTGCAATATTTACCGCCGCCTGCACCCAGTATGCAACAAGACCCGAGAGAAGTCCTATGGCAAGAGTGTTATCTCTGAGTTTTTTTATAACGGCATATGTTACACTTCCGATAAGCAGCAGATATGAAACAAGACCGAATATGCCGACAGTTAAAAGATACTGCAGGTATTCATTGTGTGCCTGGTCAAGATTTCTTTTACCGTGAACATCAAGGGCATGTGCAACTCTGTACAATGATTCAGGGCCGATACCGAACAATTTATCCTTTAAAGAAAAATCCTCATAAATACCAATGCACTGTTTCCAGATTCCGCCACGGTAATTGCCCCAACTATCCGTTATCTTAAACAGCTTATCCAGCGTTCCCAAACCAACGGTATTGGATAGAATCAAAGCAATCACAGCCGTCGAAATTGTCACAATAAGAATGATTGAATATATTTTCCTGTAAAATAACAGTTTCTCAGAATTCCTGCTTATCCCTAAATATGAAACAATGCACAATATAACTAAAATCACTGAAAAGAGAGGAGTAGTAAAAACTTTCATAAGTTCCGATAATTCGATATTTTTTCTATCCGTCCCGTTATAAATAATCAGAAAAATTTGTGACGATAGAACGATTACTACTAAACTTAAAAGATATTTTTTCAGTTTTCGTGAATCATCAAAAATGAGCAGCGGTATAATCATAAGCGAAGCCGCAAAGCCCAAAACAAAACTTTCACTTGAAGTAACCATCATTCCGAAAGAGCCTGTTATTAAAACAAAAGTATATATAAGATTACTTATTTTTTTACGAGTTTGGCAAAAACCGCAAATAACCAAAGGAAAAAGCAAACATATGTAACTGCTGTAAAAGTTAACATTACCAATTGTGGATATATATGCTCCTTTATATTTGTCTGCAAGAGAATCATAAAAGCCGAGCACGTCAACTTCAAAACAGTTAAGAACACCCAGAACAGCAACAACAGAAAATGCAAGAATTCCTGAAAAAAGAACTGACTGTGTTTTTCTGAAGTTTCTGGAAATAACAAAGTAGACAAGTGCATAAAGGATAACAGTTACGGCTCCCTGATATCTGGATTTTTCTCCATACCAGACGTCTTCCTGATAAACTGATATAATTGCCGAAAGAACAGTAAATCCTACAAAAATCAGAAAAGCGATATCAGTGAAAAGAACCGTTCGAAAACTTATTCGTAAAAGAGTTTTTCTTTTCAGCAAAATAAAAAACTTCTGAATAAGATATATGCATATAAAAGAGATACTCAATAAGTAAAAACAATTAATCTTTGTTTGCGTTATATTGTAATAACCGTCTGTTACAATAAGCGGCAACCCCAACATTACAACGCAAATATACATTGTTGTTATATAGGTATTAAATTTTTTGACAATGAAACCGAACCTTGAACACATATCTTATTACCTTATTCAGTAGTATTGATTTAGCATTAATTTTCTATTTTCACTCGATATTTCTATTATAATTCGAAAAATATGAACTGTCAAGCGAAATTCCAATATGTATGGATTTTAAAACAACCGCCGTTCACCTAAAATTATATTGAGGTGAAACATATGAATATCAATAATTTTGAACTCGGAAAACGAATTTCTGACAGAAGAAAAGAACTCGGATTGAAGCAATACGAAGTCTGCGAAAAAGCTGACCTGAGCAACAAATATCTTTCAAATCTCGAACGAGGTATCTCGCTTCCTTCGTTGCAGGTATTTTTAAAACTCTGCGAAATTTTAAATACAACTCCCGACGAACTGTTATTGGGTATTGCTGATAACGCAACAACAAAGGATTATGCAAAACACATAGAAAACAAAATTCAAAATCTCAATAAATCTCAGATTCATCTTATTTTAAATTTTATCGATTGGGTTGAAACGCAAGAAATTCATTGACCTTTTTAATAAAATCCAATATAATAAACATTTGTAAGACAAAAAATGTGACGCAAAATTCAATTTTTTTGGAGGAAAAATGCTTTCTTTCTATTTAACGCTGACAGATAACGAAGACGAAAAAAGCAAAATTGAAATCATATACGATATGTACAAAAAACGTATGTGGTTTGTTGCTAATCAGATCTTAAACGATTCTTATAAAGCAGAAGATGCAGTACATAATGCTTTTATAGGAATTGTCAAAAACATTTCCCATATAGACGAGCCGGAATCAAGAGCTTCTTTTGCTTATGTTATAACAGCTGCAAAACATTCAGCTTTGAATATGTTGCAGAAAGATCAGCGTGAAAATATTATAAAACTTGATGATTTCAAAACTGTTCCCGACGAAAATGCACTCAAGAATCTGCACAACATTGAAAATAAGGAACTCGTTATTTCAGTTTTAAAAGATATGCCTGAAACTTACAGAGAACTGCTTTACTTGCATTATTGTTGCGGACTGAGTGAAAAGGAAATCGCCGAATTAACCGATTGCAAATACGCAACTGTAAGAAAGCAGATTTCAAGAGGAAAACAACTCTTCGCTGAACTGTTTGCAAAGGAGGATGAATCTTATGAAAAAATATGAAGACATCCTCAGGGAAGCATTGCATGAAATCAAAGAAGAAGAATTGAATAGATTGCCTCCGGAAGAAGAGATTGAACACGAATTTTCAAAAAAATTTACAGATAAAACTCAAAACTTAATTCGCAATCACAACAAATATTATTCAGAAAAATCTTTTAAACGGGTTATTCTGGCGATTTTAATTGCAATTTTAATGCTTATAATAACCTTATCGGCAACAGCCTCACAAGATAAAATTTTAAATTTTATATACCGCATATACAATGAAGTTGTATACATAAATTTCGGCGACTCCGAAAAAAACGTAACTGATGTTGAGCATTATAAATATACACTTTGTACTGTTCCTGACGGATATGAATACAGAGGTTCCCGTGGATATAACTCTTTCATTTCCCTATGGATTAACCCGGAAGATAATTCACGTATAGAACTATCTCAAAGTATATCAGCCAAAACCTTTCAGATGAATACTTACGGAAATGACGTAGAAGAATTCACGGTTAACTCTGTCTATGTAATGTGCGTTAAACAAGAGGAAAATTACCAATACACTTGGGAAGCCAATGGTTATCTGTTTGTTTTAAGTTACCCCATAGAATTAGGTAAAGATTTTGCAGTTCAGAACATTGGAAAATTAGAAAAAGTAAATACAGAAAACGAATAAACTCCCACCATTAACAAATTAAATTCTTGTATACACTTAGAAAAATTCTTTGTAACACAACAATAAAATCACCGCAAGACATCAGATATCTTGCGGTGATTTTTTATAATTTCTTTATTCAGTTATATTCACTCTGCAACGCTGTTATTCTTCCACACTTCTTCGGAAGATAACTGCACGGTTCCGTTTTCAACGAATACTTCATAAACACACGGTTGTGCTTCGTCTTTTACTACAGGGACAGCATAAAACTTTGCGTTTTCTCCGGAAAAAGAACACATATAAATTGCATAAGAATCATATTCCTTGTTTTCTTTAACAATTTCCGATTCTGTTATACCTATAAACTCATATCCCGATGCAGATATCGGGTCATTAGTAAAAATATTCTGAACTTCACTGTTTTCAACCAAATCAAAGTCGCACAGTAAAGAGAGTTTTTCATTGAGTATACGAAAGTTTTCCGCATCAACATCATTAACTTGCCATACCAATGAAAGAGTTCCGCCCAACATATATTTATAAATGTAATTAAGTGGCTCAATGCCTACAAAAGGAATAAGATATACCTCATAAGGCTTTTCATTCCTTTCATAAATCAAATTAACTACAACATATCCGTCAGGGTCGCACTCGGACACTTCATATTCAGCGTAAATATATCCTACTGTTTCCCAAGCGTTTGCTCCTGCTCCATTTTTTACAGCACTGAAAGAATTAAAAACATCATCAGAAAAATACCTGTCACTGAAACCCACATCCATAATCTCGTAAAATTCCGCAGCAGCAGGTGACGGTACCAAAGGTTTTATATCGGTATTAACCACAGGCGGATTCAAAAGAAAGTATGCTACCAGAGCGACGCATACGATAACTAAAACCAATATGATTGTTTTTTTGTTAGATTTAATTTTGTTTAACATCATTTTTCTCCTCAACATTTATGTTTAATTACATTAACCCACTGTTGCTATAACGGAGTGCAACCGCAAGTTCTTTTTATACGGTACAGAAAAAATCTCTACCGTAATCGTCCAACAATACAACTATACAACTATGGCAGCACAATTGTCAAGAGTACAATGTAAAGCTCTACCGAAAATTTATGCATATTGTATATTTCTATGAGCAGTTAAGAGTTACATTGCACACATTTATACAAACTTCAAAAAAATCGTGAAAATCACTTGACTTTTACAAAAAAATAAGTATAATATATGTGCCAAGAATGCAAGAACTTGTGCGTTATCACGGTTGTCCTCGAATGACAACCACTTGCAGGACAAATATGCGAAATGCAGATCATATCATCACGGTGACCAAGAATAAAAATTAAAATCATCTATGAATTTTTAAGTGCATTGATCACAACGACTCGTAAAGGAGTCATCACCGTAACAAATGGAAGTTCCATGGGGATAAAATTCCCTTCATGGGCTTGGTTTGTTGCGGCGATGGCTCCTCATTTTTTGTCCAAAAAACAGCACTTTGACAACAAAATAGTCCGAAAAATGGTAAGCGTCGTGGGATTCGGCGGCCATTTGAGGAATCAAAGAAAACATTTACAAAAAATTAACATTTCTTTTTTTACACCCCCTATTGATTTCTGCCGATGTAAAAAATCAGTTTATCCTGCCGTCAGAAATAGCATATTACTGTTATACAGTATTAAGACTTATGGAGCCAATACAACAAACAAATTACAAAGCCAAATATGAAGCAAACAGAAATAATTGATTTAAACATTACTTCAAAGCAAAGAAGACATACTGATAAACTTGCATAATATTGATGCAGAGATTCACTGTCAAGAAATTCTACATCATTTATATATGAAATAACAAAACTAACATTAATAAATATAAAGGAGGCATGATAAAAAGAAAGTGGTAGTTCAATCCGAGAACTTTGTTTTTAT
>CAYVTA010000055.1:0-14480 GCA_964454355.1 uncultured Eubacteriales bacterium
TGGGGAACCCTCGCCGGGGGTTCCCCGTCACATCACCGATAAATTATTGTTTATAATTTTTCCATTGCTCTCTGAGCATCTGTATAACCTTTTTTGTAGTAATTTATCAGACGGTTTTGATCTTTTGTTATTATTGACATACCTTTATCGCTGTCAGGAGAGATGAGCACGACTTTACCTTGTTTTTCATATTCCTTCAGCAATCTTATTTGACTGTTGTAAATATTCGGTCTGTTAGCCATGAGATTGACGATTTCCGGATAATCTTTAAGAAAGGGTTTCATAACTGCAGAAAATTCGTGTTTTTTTTCTTCAAGTGGGCGAGGAATGATAACTGCTACTTTATCGCAGCCCAGCTCAAACGCTTTTTTCACCGGAATCGGATCCGAGATTCCTCCGTCAAAATATCGTTGCTCTCCATGTGTAAAGACTTTATTTGCAATGGGCAGTGTGCAGGAGGCCTTAAGCAGCCATAGGTCATTTTTAACAATGTCCTTTTTAGTAAAATATTCGCTTTTTCCCGTTCTTGCATTGGTGGTGACCACTACAAGCTCTGTTGTATTTTCCATTATCGCATCGCAGTCAAGAGGATCTTCGCCGTCATCATTTGACAGATCGGAATAAATATAATTGAGATTGAAAAATTCACCGATTTTTCTGTAGTTCCCAAAGCTCATATATTCTTTTCTTTGTGCGTAATCGGAATAGAAACGATAAGTTCTGCCTCGTTGTTGAGCAAGAAATGTTGCAAGATTTGCACTTCCGGCAGAAACGCCTATACACATATCAAAGTGAAAACTATTGTCAATAAGGTAGTCTATGACGCCTGCACCGTAAATGTCTCTCATTCCGCCGCCTACATCAATCAGTCCTGTCAAAATTATCCTCCTCCGGCTGTTTATCTTGAGTTGCTACATAGATATTTGTCTGTTCAGTTAACAAGTATTGTTTCGTTGTCGGAATTTCCGCAAAGGAATAATACTCGTCCTCCGTGATAATAATATGATCTACAAGTGAAATTTTTAAGTTTTTAAAGCATTCTGCAATTGTTTTTGTTGTTTCGATATCACTGTCCGAAGGGGCACATATGCCTCCCGGATGATTGTGAGCGATGATTACCTTCGTTGCGTGACAGCTCAAAATTTCGAACATGATTTTTCTTAAATCAGCTTGGGTGCTGTCTATACTGCCGTTGCTGATTACAGAATGCTTGATGATTTTTCCCGAATTGTTCAGACATAGCATTTGCATAGATTCGTTCTTTATTGCAGCAAAGTAAGGTCTTAAATATTTTACCGCATCTTCCGTGCTTTTTGCGTGCTTAATATTGGCAGTATCTTCAGCGGAACAGACTTTAACAAGTGATTGAATAAGCTTTATAAGAACAGCAGTGTGTTGACCGACACCGTCAACAGTCAGAAGCGATTCATAGGGTGCGTCAAAAACACCTTTAAGAGAACCGAATTTTGAAATAAGCTCATGTGCCAGCTCGTTGGTATCAGCTCTCGGAGTGGAGTAGAATAACATCATTTCAAGAATATTATGGGGTGCAAAACCGTCAAAATTTCCGTCATTCAAAAACTTTTCACGCATACGCTGTCTGTGTCCTTGATGGGGATTTTTAATTTTCTCTGACATAATATCACTCGATTTTAAATTTATTGTAAATATAAAGCAATAACCGCTATCTTTTAGGGATTGGCGGTTATTGTTGTGTTTTAAGGCTGTACGGTTATGGGCTTGTCTTCACTTTCGTGTTCAAAAGAAATGAAGTTGTTATGATTTGCATATGCCCAACGCATATCTAAAATGTGACATCCGTCACAGGGAATAAAGAGCTGACCTTTTTCACCTCTTTCAACCTTGGCGGGAAGCCTGACTTCCTCTCCGGTACCTGTCAGGGCAATGTCGCTGTTTTCGGTAAATATTGCTGTTTTTTCGTAAATTGAAAGGGTAATTTTGCCTTTTTCTTTTACAACAGAGCCGCCGATGTAGCTTACAAGGGTTCCGATTGCAGCATACCATATGTTGTCCTTTTTATATGGGTGCAATCCCACCTGGCAAAGTCCCAAATCAGCGCCTTTGAACATCATTCTTGTTCTGTTGAATGTGGGCGCAAGTGCATAAGGTGTAATTTCATCCTTGTCCTTGTCTATAGTGCATCTGTCAACGATTCTGCCGTCGTCAAGAACAGAAGTCAATGTGATTTTGTTGCCGTCAACTTCAACAATAGCAACCATTGCATTAGGTACTTCCTGAGGATAAAATGCTGCGTGCCAGATTTTTGATATCGTTCTTGAGCCGGGAGGATTGCCTCCTGAATTGCCCAGCATATAGTGAACAGTACCCTGTGAAGGTCTGTCATAAAGATTTTCATTTCTCAGAGGGAAGCTTCTTGAAAAATTATGCTCGTGTCCGGAAAAAACAATGTCATGCTTTTCAAAACCTTCAGTCATAACAGGATACGCATCGTAGTTCTGACAATCTGTGCCTGAATAGCAAATAGGGAAGTGATATGTACCTATTTTCCATGTTTTGTCTGTAGCATCAAGGTCTTTGATAAGCCACTCATTGACTTCTTCGGGACCGTTGATTCCGATAACGCAGAAGTGAGCGTTGCCGTAGTCAAAAGAATAGTTTTCGGTCTTCCAATTTTCAGGACCGTTATTTGGATATGCACCACTGAACTGTGTATTGAAAAACTCGGCAGGCTCTGCATAATATCTGCCGATTGAGTTCTTGTAATCCTTAAAACCTCTGTTGTCATGATTGCCTAACGTCATCATAAGAGGTGTTGATTCACAAATACCCTTTAAACCGCTGAATGCACCGTTCCACTGAACCTCATGCTGTCCGCAGTCAGTGTTGTCACCGCCTGTAAGTATAAAACGTGTGTCGGGATTTTCTGCAAGCACTTTTTTAACGAAATTTTGAAAGTATGAGTAATCCGGACATTCAAAGGGCTCACCTTTTTGCTGGTCTGAAACGCAGATAAACTTGAATTTTGTCAGATTTTCGGGGGCTGTACAGAAAGAAAATTCTTCACTTCTGTATGAGTCATTGCCGCAGGTATAATAATACTTTGTGTCGGGTTTAAGATTTTTTAAGTGTGCCGAAAAAATATTGCTTTCATCAATATCGCTTATAAATGGATGATGCTGAGCATCGCATCTGATGGTTTCGTTGCTGCCTTCTGCACGGTAAAGAACATATCCGACTGTAATATCGGTGCATGTTCTCCATGTAACTGCCATGCAGGTTTCAGGATTGCCGTTAATGCTTATCATAATGTGATCCGGCATAAGTGCCGAACCTCTTATCGGTTTTTCCATTTGTTACATATCCTCAATTCTTAATGATAATCTGATTTCATCCGTTGCAGCAACGAGATTCCTCAATTTTACGCCTGCTGCATCAAACATCTTCTTTGATGCAATCGTACCTTTTGTAAGGGCATATTTATCTGAAATATAAATGACTTCCTTAATACCGCTTTGAATAATGGCTTTTGCACATTCGTTGCAAGGAAAGAGGGTGACGTAAATTCTGCATCCTTCAAGGTTAGCTCCTCGGTTGTTGAGAATAGCGTTAAGCTCTGCATGGCAAACATACGGATATTTTGTCTCAAGCTCATCTCCCGTGCGTTCCCATGGGAAAACATCGTCATCACAGCCCATTGGGAATCCGTTATATCCAACAGACATTATTTTATTTCGGTCATTTACAATGCAGGCACCAACCTGCGTGCTGGGATCCTTGCTGCGTTTTGCCGACAATGCGGCAATCCCCATAAAATACTCATCCCAAGAGATATAGTCGTTTCGTTTTGACATAAAAACACATCCCTGATAAAAGTGAAACAGACGGTATAAGTGTGTCTGCGAAATATTTGCATTTTTTAATGCTTTGGAAATTTGTTACTTGTACTCAATTGTACATTATTATTTATCCGTTTCCAGTACAAGAGATTATGACTTAACTACGCCCTTTTTGAGTATAATATTTGCATAAAGTGCACTTTCACCTGTTGCAACAATTGCATATGCATCTCTTGCTCTTTCATAAAAAGCAAAACGTTCAATTTCTGAAAATTTTAAATTGTCCTGATGTGCATCAACGATTTTTTTGTAATCCTTCCAGATAACAGGGTCAACATTATCACCCGGAGTGACCTGCATAAGCATAACAGGACTTTCAACGTATGTATCGAGCGGGAAAAGCTGTAAAATTGCATCAAGAAGCTCAGGTACACCGTGACCGTCACAGCGTACTAATCTCTTTGCGTTTGAGGCAGCAGGGAAGTTGCCGTCTCCTATTACGATTTCATCTCCGTGTCCCATTTCATGAAGAATTTTGAGAAGCTCCGGTGAAATGATTGATGGTATATTTTTAAGCATTATAATTTCCTCCTTGCTGTATATTAAATAACATTTTATCACATTCAACATTAATATACAACAAAAAATATACAAAAGATATAAAATATTTTTTTGACAAAATCAAGCAAAAACTCTTGAAAATATATAAAATATGGAGTATTATAATTACATAAAGTATATTTAGGAATGTGCGCTTCTTTTTATATACGAGTGCCGGTTTCACATTTTAGGAGGACATTTTTTTGAGCGGAGATTTACACTGTCACACAAAGTTATCAGACGGTACATTAGGAATTGAAGAGATTATCGCACTTGCTGCAAAGCGTGGTATTGAAATGATTGCAATCACAGACCACGATTGTCTTGCAGGTACAGTCAGAGCGAAGATTATAGGCGAAAGAAACGGCGTGAAGGTTATTCCCGGCGTTGAGCTTTCCGCAATAGATGAAAGAACAGACAAAAATGTGCATATACTTGCATATTTGTTTGACAGTCCTGACAGAATAGAAGGGCTTTGTCACAGCAATTCGCTTGCCAGGAAAAAAGCCGGTCAGTACATGATGTTAAAAGCGGCAAAACGTTATCCTGTACCTACAGATTTGATTATGAAATGTGCTGCCGGTTCTACAAATCTTTTTAAACAGCATATTATGCATGCACTTATGCAATGCGGTTATACACAGACGATTTACGGCGAGGTTTATGATGACCTTTTTGATAAGGACAAGCCTATGAGTGTTTTTGTTCAGCCGAAATTTGCCGATGTTTTTGATGTTATTGCCGCAGTTAAGGAAGCAGGCGGAATTTCAGTTCTTGCTCATCCGGCTCTTTACAATAACTTTGATATTCTCGACGAGCTTGTTGCCGCAGGTCTTAACGGCGTTGAGGTTTGGCATCCCACTTGTTCAAAGGATAATGAGGAGTGGCTCATTGCATATGCAAAGAAGAACAAGCTCCTTATGACAGGCGGCAGCGATTTTCACGGAATGTATAACCACGGAGTATGGTCAATAGGTGATTATGTGACACCTAAACAGCAGTTGAGTGAGCTTCTGAATTATAAAACAAAAATTAAAAGACAGCAGAAAAAGCTCGCTGCAATGACACTTGAATCTGAAGATTAATTTGTTATTTTTGGGGTATAGCTATGTATAACGATGATTTTGATGTTAAAATTTTTTCACCCATAAAGAAGAATGACAGTGAAGAACCTGTTGCAATCGTTGATGAGATGAAAAGACAGGTAATTTCCGGAAATCTTCAGAAAGCAAAAGAGCTTGGAAAGAGAATTGCTGATTTTTTCCCTGAAGCAGCGAAAAAAGAGGAACTTTGGAATATGGCAAAGTGCTGTAATATTTCCGAGCTTGACAGAAACATAAAAGATCAGGCCATTATTTTGTCTGTTTTTACGGCTGAATATTATCTGAATATTTATCTTCCGGATGCCATATTGTCAACATCGGCACTTACAATGCTTTACGATACCCTTACTGCAAATATGCCCGAGCTTTATAATCATCTTTTGTCTTCTGCTGCGTTTTCATTTTACTATATGAATGTGGACAGAAAATCAGCAGATCCGAAGATTGTTGGACAGACTTTTGCTATGCTTTGCGGAGATAAAAACTCGGAGGAGCTTCGCTGTTACGGAAAAACAGTTTTTGAGACAAGTCTTGAGCATTACAAATCCTTAACAGCCAGCGTTGACTTTAATTAAACAAAAACAGGGCAGTAATGCCTTGTTTTTTGATTTTTAATATTGTTGCGAAAGTGTTGAAAAATAGTATAGTATTAACGACTACTTAACTTTTAGTTAATAAATATATGATATCATTTACCTGTAATTTTGACAGTGTTAATTATTCTCAATACAGTACGGAAATTGATAACCTATATTAATTTTTTCAAGGTTGATTTAAGATATTTGCGATATAATAGAAGCACAGTTAGGTTTTTATTGCATTTATTATGAAGTTTTCTTTTCTTAACATAAATTTTCCTTTCACAAACACACTAAAGGCGGTTCGGTTACGAGCCGCCTTTAGTGTTAGTAAATAAAGTTCTAAAATGCTTTTTTTCCGATTTGAAATAAAAAAACTTTGTTCAATAAACAAAAATATGAAAATCAAGTATATTTTAGCAGATTATACTTGATTTTTTTGGTGATTTGTTATAGAATCTATGTGTAAAAATTTAATGGAGGAATATCCTATGAAAAAATCATTCAAAAAAACAATAAGCATTTTGCTTTGCGTTGTAATGCTTTTCTGTGCAGGAATTTCTGTATCTGCATCTGATGATGTTGAAATCAGCAGAATACATTGTACTGTTTACGGCGACACAGCAACCCAGAGAGGTATCAGCTGGTACACAAATGTTGAAACTGATACACAGGTTAAGGTTTACCTCGGTCTTGCAGATGTTACAGATTCTCTTACAATCGAAACTGATTGTCAGGCGTGGAAAGGCAACTATATGCATAAAGCATATATCAGCGGTCTTGAGGCAGGTAAAACCTACACTTACAAAATAGGTGACGGTACAACATGGGAAACAGGTGTTTTCACAACTGATAACGGTGATAATATCGTTAATTTCGTAGTTGTAGCTGACATTCAAGCAAGCAGCCTTGAAAACTTCA
The DNA here is from genome assembly GCA_964454355.1 of uncultured Eubacteriales bacterium. Taxonomy (GTDB): domain Bacteria; phylum Bacillota; class Clostridia; order Oscillospirales; family Acutalibacteraceae; genus UBA1081. The sequence continues at coordinate 7,021 of CAYVTA010000055.1, forward strand.
ACAAGGGTCAGGCTACTATCGAAGCTGCATTCAATACAATGCCTTTTGCAGATTTCTATGCAAACCTCGGTGACTTTACAAATGACAGCACTAATGAAGAATGGGATTACTATGCTGAAGCTATGGATGCTATCAATGCCGTTCAGACTATCGTTCCCGTTACAGGTAACCATGACAGCAACAGCAACTGGTTTAACAATATGTTCGCTCTTGATACATCAGAGAGTGTTCAGACAAAGAACGGTGTAAACTATTCTTTCGATTACGGTAATGTTCATTTTGCTGTTGTTAACACAAATGACAACATTTCGATTTCAAACGCTCAGCTCAAGTGGCTTGAGAACGATATGAATTCAACCGATGCTGACTGGAAGATCGTGCTTATGCACAAGTCTCCCTATTCACTCGGTAAGGATATCAAGTGGCCTGATGCTTGCTATCTTCAGGAATCTCTTGCAGCAGTTTGTGACAGAACAAATGTTGACTTTGTTATGTCCGGTCATGATCATATGTATTTAAGAACAAAGCCTCTCAACGACAATAAGGTTGTTGATCAGGATGACGGCACAACATATGTTCTTGCAGGTACAGCAGGTTCAAAGAGATATGAGTTCCGTACATTTATTCTTAATAACTACTTCTCACAGGATATCCTTGAGGTTGCAGTTTCACAGAAGTCCGGTTACGGAAATTACTGGGATGGCGAAACACTTGATAATGTAGATCCCAACAACATCGGCGGCGTGTTTAACACTGTTACAATTGTAGACGGTATGCTCTTGCTTGACTCCTATGTTCTTGTTGATGAAACAGGAGAACTTAATAAAATTGATTCTTTCACAGTAGTTAAGGCAACAGGAGAGAATACTGCAACTTACTCAGGTGAAAATGTTCAGAAAAGCACTGTTTCAGATGTACTTTCAAGCTTTATGAGCCTTGCAAAGTATGCAATCGGCACATGGCTTCCCATGTTCTTTAAGACTCTTCCCGACCTTCTCTCAACATATATTGCAACGGGAACTTTCTAACAAAATAATAAGCAAAGTGGCAGGCTTTTGTCTGCCGCTTTTTTAGGAGTAAAAATGTCAAAGCTAATATTATTTCAAGGTGATTCCATCACGGATGGTAACAGAATCAAGACAAATGAGTGGGATCTTAATCATCAGATGGGGCATGGATATGCTTTTTTAATAAATGCAAAGCTCGGCTGTGAAAATCCTGAAAAGAATTACAGATTTATAAACAGAGGTATATCCGGGAACAGAATTGCTCATCTCTACGGCAGATGGCAGGAAGACACCCTTAGGTATGCTCCTGATATTATTAGTGTACTTATTGGTGCGAATGATTGTGTGTCATATTTGATAAACGGTATTGGCTCAGTTGATGACAAATTTGAAAAAACGTATCAGCTTCTCATAGATTATGCTATAGAGAATAATCCTAATACAAAATTTGTCATTTGTGAACCTTTTGCATTGCCCTGTGAGAAAAGTGAATATGATTATAATGAATTGATGGAAATATTACGTCCTGTGCAGGAAAAATCAAGAGCTATTGCTGAAGTCAACAATGCTGTTTTTGTGCCGTTGCAGAAAAAGTTTGAACAATCTGCTGAAAAATACGGAAATGATTACTGGATATGGGATGGCATTCATCCAACAGTTTGCGGTCACCAACTCATTGCAAATGAATGGCTTGATAATTGTAAAAATATTCTATAAACCAAAGAGCACCTTGAGTTTTTAGAGGTGCAAAAAAAACAGATCTTAATCAATTTGATAGATCTGCTTTTTTCTTATTCTACGGTTATTTTATCTATGTTTTTTGCTAAAGTTGCATCACCGATGCCCGAGACATTTGTAAGCTCCTCGACAGAGGAAAACAGTCCGTTTTCTTCACGATAATCAATAATTGCCTGTGCTTTTACTTCGCCGATTCCTGTTAAATTCATTAGCTCTTCAAGCGAGGCAGTATTAATATTTATCAGCGTTGAAGTGTTTTCTGATGTTGTTTGTTCCGTTGTTGCCACTGTAGCTTGTTCTGTTGTTGATGTAACTGCTGCTACAGCTTGAGTTGTTGTGTTTGCTGAAGTTTTCGCTTCGGTTGGAGCAGTTGTTATTATTTCTGTGGTGTTTTCAACAGTTGTATATTCAGTGATGATTATAGCTCCGCTGTCATCCTGAGAGTATACCGTATCTTGAAAATAGTATTGAGCATTCACTTTTAAGTTGTCAAGCTTATGATAAATGTCTATACACATTCCGAGATTTACAGCAGAAACGCTCAATAAAACAATAATTGCTACAGTGTTTATGATCGGGACCTTTTGCTTTAAAATTTGCTTTGCTTTTCCGGTGTTTTCTTCATCCTGTTCAATGATATCAACATTGTCAAAAACTTCATATTCGTTATCCATTAAGTCACTTCTTTGTATTATGTATTTCTTTAATAATTATTATATAATACTGTTTAACTTTTTTCAATATTAGGGCCGAATTAAATTATTTTTTGGCTTTGAATTTATATTTTTTAATGAATTATAAAAAATAATTAAAAAAATGTAAAAAAATGTACTGTAAAATGTACAAAAGTATGTTATAATTATCGGTATAGGAGGCTGTTAAGATGGATTTGAAGACAAAAGCTTTTGAAACGGTTGATAAAGTAAAAACATATTGGAAAACTCCTATGAAGGGTCGATATATGAGCTTTCGTGAGATTGCTGCATATTCCGGCGGCGGTATAGGTGCTTATATGATTATTACCCTGGGTACGGCCTGTCTGCTTGCAACAGGAAATACACTGATTTCAAGCACTTTGGGCGTTGATGCAACTGATATGTACATCCTTTATGTAATTGCAGTGCTTGCAAATATTCCCCTTACAGGTATCAGGGCAAACATTATTGATAATACACGAAACAAGGCAGGCAAATATCGTCCTTACATAGTTTCGATGGGTATTCCGACTGCAATTATATGTGTTTTAATGGTCTGGTTTCCGTATGATAAGTTGGGATATATTCTTCCCGATGGAGAAATTTTCGGAGAAAGCTATGCTTATGTTGCGAAATGTGCATTGATTCTTGTATTTAATTTGTTTTTGCATTTCTTCTATTATTTCTTTTACGACGGTTATGAAAATCTTATCCATGTTCTTACTCCGAATTCACAGGAAAGAGCCGATGTTGCATCCGTAAAAAGCATTGTATATTCTTTTGCCCCTACGGTTGTAAATCTCATCACTCCCATTATTGCATCCGGCATTTTTCATACTAACACTACGGATATACGTGTTTACAGATTGCTTTATCCTATTCTTGGTGTTCTCGGTATTCTTCTTTGTATTATTGTTTACAAATACACTGAAGAAAAAATCGTTCAGGCAAAAACTCACGTCGTTCGAATCAGATTTATGGATGCACTTCATGCTGTTGCAAAAAATAAGTATTTCTGGATAATAGCACTTGCGGGATGGATTGGCTTCCTTGAAAGCTCTTATCAGAATATTCTCACATGGTTGTATAACTATGGCGGTGCTTGTTCGGGGCCTGTATTCAGTATTGTTAACACTGTTTACGGAAATGCATCTCTCTGGGGTATGCTTCTTGCACCTTTCTGCATAAGAAAATGGGGCAAAAAAGCCGTAATGATTGCAACAAATATTTTTAATGTTGCATTTATTCTTTTGATGCTTCCCGTAACACAGGAAGTCAACGGAGCAACGATATGGCTTGTGCTTGGTTGCTTGTATATGAATGCACTTATGACATCATTTGCTCATATTCTTAACCCTGCGATTCAAGCTGATATAAGAGATTATCAGCAATATAAAACCGGTGAAAGAATTGACGGTATGTTTTCAGCAGTTAACACGATCGGCACTGTTATCACCTTGCTTACATCGTCAGTTCTTCCGGCAATTTATGAAAAAGGCGGAATTACAAAAGAAAATGCCGCAGCTGTAACATCCAATCCGTCAATCCTTTCGAGAATGTTAGGTGACGGCAAAACTGTCGGTACCATCCTTGCGGAACAGCTTGCAAACGGACAGGATAATTATAATAATGCTTATTCTGCTTTATATGATCCGGAAATACTTATTTCACTGCTTCAGGTGTTAATTGTTGTTTCTGCTGTAGGTGCAATAATGAATGTAATTCCTTATTTTTGGTATGATTTTACTGAACGCAAACAGAAGTCTGTTGTTCGTGTGCTTAAAGTGAGAGCTATGTTTGAGGATTACGGTAATGGTGTGCTTAGTGATGATGAGCTTGTTGAGACAATAGAGCTTATCAGAAATGCTCGAATGATGGCAGCCGAAACTCCTATAAATGCAGATAAAAAAGCATACAAATCAATATCAGACAAACAAAAACGCAAAGAAGCAAAAAAAGCTTATTTAGATGCGTTTGAATTTAATGAGGAAATTGAAATTTCAAAGTTTGTCTGCGATGAAATGGATAAATTTTCAGATCCGTTGTATCAAGCTCGAATTTCGCAGTACAGATTAATTTATTCAGCAGGACTTGAAGGCTTGCTTGAAATGAATATTAATGACATTAACAGTGAAATAAGTGCTGCAAGAGCAATGCCAAAAAATACTGCTCAAGAAAAAGAGGCTCGCAGTGCAGCGATTGAAACTGCAAAGAATAAAAAGTACGCTAAAAAAGCTATTGATAAATTTTATTCTCACGGCGAAGCCTTTGAAAAGCCGGATTACAGCATTCTTGATAGCTATTATGCGATTGAGGATGATTGCGATGTTAAACTTAAAGCTTTTTATCTTGAAAAGCAGAATGCAAAGAAAAATAAAGATTATCAGAAAGTTTCCGAGCTTAATAATGCAATCAAGGAACTTGATGAAACGAAGAAAAACGCTCAAAAAGCAGCAAAGCTTGAAAATGACAAAATTTTAAACTTTACAAGAGCTGCAAAGCCTTATCTTGATGCAGAAACAAATCTCAAGCAGATGGAAAATTATGCTCGATTTGATGAAATAGCGGCAGAATATGAATCAGCAAAAATAAGAGTAGAGCAGGCTCATAAAGAAACAGAACTGCTTGAAGCAAAGCTTGCTGAAGAAGAAAAAGAATATGAAGCTAAAATTAAAGCTGAAAAGAAAAATAAAAAGAATAAATAATCGGGAGATATTCTAAATGGCAAAGACTTATGAAAAAATGTATACATATGTCGACTCTCTGTGCAGTAAGCTCAAAGATGAGAAGCTTCGTGAGATGTTCAGGAAATGTTATCTCAACACTCTTGAAACTACTGTCAAGTATGACAAAGACGGAAAAGTTTTCATTATAACCGGTGATATTGAAGCAATGTGGCTTCGTGACAGCAGTGTACAGGTGAGCCACTATGTTCGTCTTGCAGGAGAGGATGAGGATGCTAAAGAGCTTGTTAAAAGCCTCCTGATTCGTCAGTTCGAATGTATCCTCATGGATCCTTATGCAAATGCATTCAATGAAGAGGCAAACGGCAGGGGACACGTTAATGACGAAACAATGAAGCTGGATATCGTATGGGAGAGAAAATATGAAATTGACTCACTCGTTTATCCTCTTTGGCTTCTTAATCGCTACTATGCGAACAGCAATGACGGTTCAATATTCAATGAGCTTTTCTTTAAAGCATATAAGACAATTCTTGATACTCTTATTACTGAGCAGGATTACAAAAATTCAGAGTATTATTTCCGCAGAAAGGCAGACGGCGGTATTGACACTCTCGACAATAACGGCAAGGGCCCTGATTATGCTTATACCGGAATGGTCAGAAGTGCATTCCGTCCCAGCGATGACAGATGTATTTATCCGTTCCTTGTTCCTGCAAATATGTTTATTGTTGCAACGCTTAAAGAGCTTTCCTTAAATCTTAACAATGCAGGAGTAAATGATGTTTATTCGGATATTTCAGAAAAACTTTGCAATGAGATTGAAGAGGGTATCCGAAAATATGCAATAGTTGAAACTGAAGAATACGGCAATATTTATGCGTATGAGGTTGACGGCCTCGGTAATAATCTTCTTATGGACGATGCAAATGTTCCCAGTCTGCTTTCACTTCCTTATCTCGGCTATTGCGGTAAAGAGGATGAATTGTATATCAACACAAGAAAGTTTGTTTTGAGTAAAGCAAATCCTTATTATTTTGAAGGCACTGCAGCTTGCGGTGTTGGCAGTCCACATACACCTAAGGATTATATATGGCATATAGCTCTTGTTATGGAAGCTCTTACAAGTGCCAACAATGCTGACACGGAAAGAATACTCAACCTTCTTATGACTACCGATGCAGGAACAGGCTTTATGCATGAAGGCTTTGATTGTAACGATTCTGATAATTTTACAAGAAGCTGGTTCGCATGGGCAAATACACTTTTTGCTGTTTTTGTAATTGATAAAATCATCTGAACTAAAGACTTTTTTCGTGATATTTTATTTTAAATTTCTCTTGATTTTATAAAAGAAGTATGTTACTATATCAATAATTAAATGCTGTGATGGAGAGAGTAATTTCTTTTGCGGATTTTCAGCGAGCCGACGGCGGTGTAAGGTCGGTATGACGGAAAGAAATGAAAATCACTCCGGAGCTGAGAGCTGAAATTGTTTTTTCAAAATTAGGCTTTTCCGGTCGCCTGCCGTTAACAGGGTCGCATATGATAGTATGTTGTAAAATCAGGTGGTTTAACAAAAGCATCAGCCTTTGTCCTGTTTTACAGGATGAAGGCTTTATTTTTTTGAAAGGAGAAATGCTCAATGTACGAGCCTATTTCACCCAATGTGAATTTTGTCGAGCAGGAAAAGAAAATTGAAAAGCTCTGGCGTGATGAAAAGATTTTTGAAAAAAGTATAGAGGAAAAAGCTAAAGGCACTCCTTATGTTTTCTATGACGGTCCCCCTACAGCTAATGGTAAGCCTCATATCGGTCATGTTCTTACACGTGTTATTAAGGATATGATCCCCAGATATCGCACAATGAAAGGCTGTATGGTACCTCGTAAGGCAGGTTGGGATACACACGGACTTCCTGTTGAGCTTGAGGTTGAAAAGCTTTTGGGGCTTGACGGTAAGGAACAAATTGAAGAGTACGGTCTTGAACCTTTTATTGACCATTGTAAGGAAAGCGTATGGAAGTACAAAGGAATGTGGGAAGATTTCTCCCGTACAGTTGGCTTCTGGGCTGATATGGATGATCCTTATGTAACATATCACAATGATTTTATTGAGTCCGAGTGGTGGGCTTTGAAGCAGATTTACGATAAGAAGCTTCTGTATAAGGGATTTAAGATCGTTCCCTATTGCCCTCGCTGCGGAACCCCTCTTTCTTCTCATGAGGTTGCTCAGGGATATAAGCTTGTTAAAGAGCGTTCCGCTGTTGTTCGCTTTAAGGTAACAGGTGAGGATGCATATTTCCTTGCATGGACGACAACTCCCTGGACACTTCCTT
>CAYVTA010000056.1:0-11673 GCA_964454355.1 uncultured Eubacteriales bacterium
TAACATTGCGGTTTTTCCGTATAAAGTTAAAACGGACTTCGGGACATATGATATTAACCATCTGACCGCCTACAGAACCTGCCTGCTTAGAGGTAAGGTCGCCGTTATAGCCCTGCTTAAGGTTAACACCTACTTCGGCTGCTGCTTCCATCTTGAACTTATCAAGAGCTTCACGAGCACCGGGTACAAGGCTTGATTTGTTGCTGCTTGCCATTTCTTTTGCACTCCTTTCGGGGAATGTTTGCGTTTGCTTTACTATTTTGAACTTTCATTCGGTTTTTATTATTGAGAATTTTTGCTTGTTTTACCTTATTTGTTTTTTAATTTATCAACTTTTTGTGAAGAATTAATTTTTATCTTGAAATTTTAACCATAGAGATGTATAATTATATTCGCAATATGTGTTTTTAACATATAAAGCTCTGAATTTAACATTGGAGGTATAATAATGAAAAAAATTAAAAAAACATTAAGCATTATGCTCACTGTTGCAATTATCATGCAGCTTGGCGTACTGTTATGCATCGGTGCTTCAGCAAACTCTGCTGATTATACGATCGTTTCACCCTATGAGGATGTTATCTGGAGCGGTGATGATGCATGGGGTGCATATAAAGGCACTCTGCATACTCACACAACCTACAGTGATGCTGATGACACTCTTCCGGTAATGATTAAAGAATACTATAATCAGGATTATGATTTCGTCGCCAATGCTGACCATGGTATCACCGGCGTTGAATGGAATAAAGAGCCTGAAAAGCAGCTTCTTTATACATATCAGCTTATTATAGGCAATTCCTTCGAGCATCTTACAGATGAAGAGTATGAAGCAATCACAACCGGCACATATGCTCTTTATGACGGCACGATCAGAAATAAAAAGATGGTTTGTGTTACCGGTGCCAACGAATTTAACTATATTTCTCTGACTAAAAACCATGTTAACGGCTATTTCCTTGACCCATCTGTTGGTAACGGATTCCCCGGAGTTGAAAACCAGCGTGGTTATGAGCAGGCAATTGCTTACATTGACGAAAACGGAGGTCTTTCTCACATCAACCATCCCGGCGACTGGATAGATTCAAACACCGACCCGGATGCAGTCAACGACCCATCTAACATTGAATTTTTTGGCAACCTTATTCTTAAGTATGATTCCTGTCTCGGTACGGAAATACTTAACGAAAGAAACGGAACAACCGGTTATGACAGAATACTCTGGGATAACTTGCTTATGTACACCTTACCTTATGGTAAAACTGTAATCGGTTTCAGCAACACAGATGCTCATTTTATCAGCACGGTTGACAGCTCTTTCAGTGTTTTCATGATGGAAGAAAACACCATTGAAAACATTAAAGAAACAATGCAGAGTGGTGCATTCTTCGCAGTTACAAGAATACTCAGAGCAAATGATACAATAGGTCCGGAAGAAGATATCAATGTTGCCAATACAGACATCCCCTATCCCATGTTTTCAGAACTTACTGTTGACGGTCACAAGATCACAGCAACAGTAACAGATGCAACATCAGTTCAGTGGATAGCAAACGGTCAGGTTATTTCAAAAACTACCGTTGACGGCAGCGGTACTGTTACTCTTGATTTGGATACAATTGAAGGTGCAGAGGATTTCCTGTATGTTAGAGTTGAAGCTTTCGGTGAAGGCGGCATTTGCGTTTCACAGGCACTTGTGATTGATGACGGCAGTGAACCCCTTGAATTTACAGAGGAAACACGCAGTTCTTTTGAAGAAATTCTCTATTATTTCAAAGGTACAAAAATCTATGCAATCATTGGCGAAATTATTAAAGCAATCAAAAATTAATATTGTCAGTTTACTAATCGAGACGATAGCTTTTTAGCTGTCGTCTTATTTATTGACTGAAATAATCGCAAATACAAATCGACATATGCCTATAATATTGCATTTTATAAATTTTTTGTCTGATTCGATTGAATACCGACACATAGTATGATACAATAATTTCAAGCATCGGCAGACTTACAGATATAGATGTTTCTGAAAATATTAAATCATTCTATAAAAAACAGCAGGTGACAATATGCCTTATCTTTTTGCACATTTTAAAGAAAAAATTACTCCTGACGGAGAACAGGTCTATTTCGGAATAAGCGAGGATGGCTTCAATTGGGAGCAAGTAAGCAACGGCAATCCCGTACTGACTGCAACGCTCGGTGAAAAAGGCTGCCGTGATATTGAAATAATCAGACTGCATACAGGCGGCTTTGTTATCATCACAACAGATTTATGTATTGTATATCGTATGGATGAGAATTACAATGTTGACTGGAAACAGGTAAACAGTCACGGAAGCCTTAATCTGCGTATGTGGAAAACAGATGACCTTATAAATTTCTCCGAAGAAAAGCTGCTGTATTTCGGTCGTGATGATTTTGGCTGTCTTTGGGCACCGGAAATATTTTTTGACGAAGAAAATAAAGAATATCTTATCCACTGGGGTTCAACAGTGAAGGAAACTGACTATAAGCATATGTCTGTTTACTGCTGTACAACAAAGGATTTTGAAACATTCTCGGAGCCGAAGCTTTATTTTACAAAGGACAATGAGATACTCGATTCCCATATCACAAAAGTCGGGGATACATACCATCTTTTCTACAAGAACTCATCCAATCCTCCCATGAATATGCACGCAACCTCGAAAAATCTTTACGGGCCGTTTGAGCACGATGAAAAATTTGAAAAATATATGGATACATATATTCATCATCCCGGTTCATATGAAGGCCCTACAACATATACTCTTCCGGACGGCAGATGGTGTCTTATGCTGGACTTTTTCGGTTGTGAAAAAGAAAAAATGGGTTACAGACCTTTTGTTTCACCTGAACCCGGAAATATGAATTTTCATAAGGCAAGTGAGGAATTTAAATTTCCCTACGGTTTTAAGCACGGAAAGGTAATTGAAATCACACAGGAAGAATACGAACGACTGAAAAATATGTAATATATATAAATGCCGATGTAAGCTCAATTACCTACATCGGCCTTAATTTTTTATCGGTCATTCATCAAGCACTTTCACAGCTTCAGGGAAAGGTGAAAGGCTGCGTCTTAAAATTCCGTTCATATGAGCGATTGCAGTGCCGTAATTCGTAATGGGAATATGACTGTCAAGCGTCTGTTTTACTCTGTATTTCATTTCTCGTTCGGTGAGCATACAGCCGCCGCAATGTATAACAAGAGAATATTCCTCAAGTGCCTCCGGGAACTGAGTGCCTGATGTAAACGCAAATTCCACATTCTTGCCTGTGTACTTTTTAATAAGAGCAGGAAGTTTCTGTGTACCGATATCGCCGCACTGTCTATGGTGCGTGCACCCCTCTGAAATCAGCACTTTATCACCATCTGACAGCTTATCAAGAGCCGCTGCTCCTTTTACCGCAGAAATCAAATCTCCTTTATAACGGGCAAAAAGAATGGAAAAAGAAGTAAGCATAATATCCTCTGGAGTATATTTTGCAACTTGTGCAAATACTTGAGAATCGGTTATTACCATCTTCGGTTTTTTGCCGAGAAAAGAAAGAGTTTCAGACAATTCAGAATCCCTTGTAACAATGGAGACTGCACCGGAATCAAGAATATCACGGATAGTCTGCTGCTGTGGCAGAATGAGTCTGCCCTTTGGAGCTGCTTTATCAATAGGGACTACAAGCACAATAACATCATTCGGTTCAATAAGGTCTCCAACTATCCGCTTGTTATTCTCCTCTTGTTTAGCCAGTCTTCCAAGCATTTCCTTAAGCTCAAAAATGCCTGTATTTTCCTTAGCACTGACATATACGTTGTTATCTGTGGAATTGGGAACATTTTTGTGAAGATCGGACTTATTAAAAGCAATGATATACGGGATATTTTTACTTTTAAAAAGCTCTACAAGCTCCGTTTCCGATTCAGTCAGCTTTTCCCAAGCTTCAGTTACAAGAACAGCTATATCAGTACGGTTTAATATCTGACGAGCCTTTTTCACACGCATTTCTCCAAGTGCACCAACATCATCAATACCGGGTGTATCAATAATCACAACAGGTCCGAGGGGTAAAAGCTCCATAACCTTTTTAACGGGGTCGGTGGTTGTGCCTTTAACATCAGACACAAGAGACAATTCCTGACCTGTTACAGCATTGACAACACTTGACTTACCTGCATTTCGCAAGCCGAAAAAACCTATATGCACACGTTCAGCTGAAGCTGTATCATTAAGTCCCATAAATTCTCCTTAAAAACGGAAGTCTCTTCTGTTTGAATTTTTAATATTTTCAATGTTTTCTTTAGCTATCTTTTTAACCTTTTCTGTAGGTATTTTTTCAAGTTCCTGATCAATAAGCTTAAATCCGAGTTCTTTTGTTTCTTCTGATGCGTAATCCACAAGATACTCTGTAAGAGTCATAAGTGCATTAGGATGGCAGCAGTTAAGGATCTGTCCGTTTTTGCAAAGAGCCATAAATCTGTCTCCTGTTCTGCCCTCACGGTAACAAGCTGTACAGAATGAAGGAATATGACCGTTTTCCATGAGCCATTTTACAACCTCGTCAAGTGTACGTTGATCCGAAACGTCAAACTGTTCGGAATCGTGAGGTCTTTCCTCTTGAGTATAACCGCCTACTGACGTTCTTGAAGCACCGCTTATCTGAGAAATACCCATATTCAGAACTTTACCTCTGACCTCTTCGGACTCTCTTGTTGAAATTATCATTCCGGTGTAAGGAACAGCAAGACGGATACAAGCAATGATTTTTTCAAACATTTCATCTGATATGGAATTATCAAATACATCAGGGTCAATATCGTCAGCATGTTTTACTCGAGGTACGCTGATCGTATGAGGACCTACGCCATGCACAGCTTCAAGATGCTCTGCGTGCATAAGAAGACCTGCAAATTCATATCTGTAAAGCTCAAGACCGAAAAGAACACCTAAGCCAACATCATCAATACCGCCTTCCATTGCTCTGTCCATAGCCTCTGTATGATAATCATAATCATGCTTGGGACCTGTGGGATGAAGCTGCAAATAGCTTTCCTTATGGTATGTTTCCTGGAAAAGGATATATGTTCCGATGCCTGCATCTCTAAGCTTACGGTAATTTTCAACTGTGGTTGCAGCAATATTGACATTAACTCGTCTGATTGCACCGTTCTTATGATTGATGCTGTAAATAGTCTTGATACACTCAAGAATATACTCAATGGGGTTATTTACAGGGTCTTCGCCGGCTTCAATTGCAAGTCTTTTATGTCCCATATCCTGTAAAGCAATAACCTCGGCACGCACTTCCTCTTGAGTCAGCTTTTTACGTGCAATGTGCTTATTTTTAAGGTGATAAGGGCAATAAAGACAACCGTTTACACAGTAATTGGAAAGATATAGAGGGGCAAACATTACAATGCGGTTGCCGTAAAAAGCAAGTTTGATCTCCTCTGCAATTTTATAAATCTGTTCAACCTTTTCAGGAATGTCACAGGCAAGAAGAACGGATGCCTCTCTGTGTGTCAGACCATTGCACACACAACCGCTTTCTGTCTTCTTTGGACGAGCCTTTTCAAGAATTGAATCAATAAGTTCAACGTTGTTTTTATTTGCATCCGCATATTCAAGCGTTGCACGGATTTCCTCGTCATTAATAAATTCTTCTGCCTTAAGTGATTTTGGATTATATACAGCCATAATTTAATTTCCTTTCTTAATATCTCCTCGGTGGGTCACGATACGGTACCCTACCGATTTTACTTTATCTGCAAGAGTTTTAACCGATTGTGCGGCTTCATCACCCATACTTTTTTTGTTGTCATACAGCTCATATTTTTTTCGTACTGAAGCGGGAGAAAGATTGGGCATTATTACATTTGCACCTGCAAGAATACCTCTTTCATGTCCATCGGAGAGCAGCGTTCCCAATGCAGTTGTGGAGGGAAGAAGTATTTGGGGATGAATCAGTCTTATGATTGATAAAAGATAACAGGTCAGCTCAGCACTTCCCGGCCGATAATCTTTAAATGGAGTTGCTTTATGAGGGATAAACGGTCCGATTCCACACATCTGAGGTTTGAATTGCTCAATAAATTTCAGGTCTTTTGCAATATTTCCGTTTGTCTGAAAAGGAGAACCGACCATAAAGCCGCAGCCTGTCTGATAGCCGATTTTTTTCAGGTTTTCAAGACATTCCATTCGTTTTTCAAATGACATTTCCTCCGGATGAAGTTTTTTGTAATGCTCTTTATCAGCAGTTTCATGACGAAGCAAATATCTGTCCGCACCCGCATCATACAGCCTTTTATAGCTCTCGTAGCTTCTTTCACCGAGAGAAAGTGTTACTGCACAATCCGGATATTTTTCTTTGATTTTGCGGATAACGCCGCACATAAATTCATCGCTGAAAAACACATCTTCGCCGCCCTGCATTACAAAGGTTCTAAACCCAAGCTCGTATCCTTCTTCACAGCAATCAAGAATGTCCTTTTCTGTCAACCTGTAACGGTCGCAGCTCTTATTGCTTCGCCGTATTCCGCAGTAAAGGCAATCATTTCTGCAAATATTGCTTATTTCGATAAGACCTCTGATGTATACATCTTTTCCGTAGACAGATTCCCTCGCCTTTCGGGCTTTTTGTGCAAGAAGAAATGCGGTTTCATCATTTCGGGCATTTATAAGATATTCATATTCCGCAACATCCAAAAAATGCTCATTCTCCAGCTTTTCTATTAATTCAAACACTTTATTTTCCATTAGTTATAACATTTGAGTAAGCAGTTTTGACACTTACACCGTACAGCTTTCCTATTTTTCCGGACATAGCTGATATTATATCTTGCGGTGCATCCAAAGCAATACTTACAATATTAATATTTTTCTCACGGTACGGTACACCCATTCTGCCGATGACATACTGTCCGTACTCATGAAGAATTGCATTAAGGCTTTCCGTTGAATCCAAATTTTCAACAATAATGCCCATAACAGCGACTCTTGTTTCTTTATTATCCACAGCTTATCCTCCGAAGCAAAAAACCGCACATTTCCGCAAAAGACTGCAGAAAGGCACGGCAATGTAATATAATTTAATATTAACTGTCGCCTTTCAGTCAGAAGTCTCTTTCTGTCAGGAGCACACAAATATTTTAATACTTTGTTATAAAAATGTCAACATTCAAAATTCAAAAATTATCGAGCACATCTGAAAACTCAAGGTTCCCTATTGTTATCTGCGTCAAAATTAATACAATTCTTGACCAAATCTTTTTCTATTGAAACCGTAAAGAACCAGCCGGTCGAATCACAGGTGGTAGCCGAACCGTCTCCGGTAACGGTTTGAGTATGAATACACAAATTCTTGTCATCAATCCACACGCTTTGCACCTTGATGCTGCTCGTAGTAATATAAAAAAGAAAAACTGTGTATTTCTCAAAATAATCTTCATCCATAGTTTTAACAACAGTTGAAAAGGGCTCACTTCTTCCAATGGACAAATCCATTGAAAAGTCGTTTTCATACTTTGATACAAACTGCTCCAAGTCTTCAACCTTTTCGAACTTAAAAATCGGCAGATGCATAACACTGTCTTCATACATTTTATCAGCATTTAGTGCATCCATATATAATTCATCTCCGCTGTAGTAATTCACCCATGAAGATGTAATATTAAAAGCGTCTGCGGCATAAAGATTGTCATCAATTTCAAAAACGCCATCGGTGAGCCAGCCAAGCTCATTAAGCTCGTACAAAACTAATCCTGAAATATCATTGATTTCACCGTCATCAAGTTTAAATACAGCATAGGCACCTGTACGTCCCGGATAGGTTTCCTCAATGCCGGTATGTAAAACCAGAATCTCATCACCATTGTCAAGTCCGTCAAATAACCCCTCTTTGCCATTAGTATTTGACAAAACAACAGGAGAATCATCAACAATCATCATATATGTTCCATCACCTGCAACAAGGCACCGTCCAATGGTAAGCCCCAATGTATTTGCAGACATATAACATATCACTGCACCTGTCACCAGCATTATTGCACCAATGATACACAACAAGGGTATCAGAATTTTCTTCTTCATACAATCACCTCCACAGCGGCTCATTCAACAACAGCATAGAAATAATATTCTGATGTCCCGTAAAAATCGCCACCGTCATTGAACCATTCTGCGGTAATCCAATAGATATATCCGCCGTTTTTAAGCTCCAAATCAATTCCGTTAAACACGACTTCTTCACTCTCTGCCTGAAGGTTTTCCCACTCACTGTCAGCCCAGCAGCTAACCGACAGCTTATCAGGCATTGACTCAAATGACAGTTTTGCATATGTTCCATCCAAATACAATGGCTGAATATAATCCTTCGCTTGCAACGGATGCATGGAATCAGCACATGTTCCTGCCCACATACCGTTTCTTACAGCATAGTTCCATGAATATGATCCTCGGCTGACATCTGCACTGCCGGAGCTCCAAGTAAGGCTCAGCACAGGCGGTTCAGCAAAAACTTCATTTGACTGATTACTTTTTATTTCTCCGTTAACAACGGCTGTTTCATCAGAAGATAAAGGCTCACTTCCACCAGCCATATTCGCAATACATCCGGAGCAAAACAATGAAAAACAAATAATAATACAAATCGACAAGGTACATTTTGCTTTCATAGTTACTGCCTCCTGAACAATAGAATTTTCAAAAAAAAGACCAAAAGAAGCCTGCACTTTCTTCAAAGTTACAGGCTTCATCGTTTACAATACAACAATATTTCAAGTGATAAATCCTATAACCGAATTTATGCATTAATATTGTAACATATTTTTTCTTTTTTTTCAATAGACACTAATAAGAATATCGCTGTTTTTGATTTCTTGAATTGCTAGGCTGATTTTCTCGCAAGGTAACGTAAGAGCAAAACGTACATAACCCTCACCCATCGGACCAAAACTGCAGCCGGGTGTACAAAGTACGCCACATTCCTCAACCAGTTTCATACAGAAAGACATACTGTCCGTATAACCAGCAGGCAGAGGAGCCCAAACGAACATACTTCCCTTGCTGTCAGGAACATTCCAACCAATATCACGAAGTCCCTGACAGAGAGTATCTCTGCGTTCCTGATATGTTTTATTTTGTCTCTTTACTGAATCAAGCGGACCGTTTAACGCCGCAACAGCAGCCTTTTGAACAGGCAAAAACATACCGAAGTCAATCTGACTGCGAAGTTTTTTAAACTGTGCAACAACATCGCTGCGTCCTATAAGAAAACTGGTTCTTGCCCCTGTCACATTAAAGCTCTTTGACAGACTGAAAAATTCAACACCAACATCAATTGCTCCGGGAATATTAAAGAAGCTGTCTCCTTCTTCACCGTCAAAAATAATATCGCTGTATGCGTTATCATGAATAATAAGCACATCGTATTTTTTTGCAAAAGCAACTATTTCACTGTAAACCTCGGGAGTACCAACACTGCCCACAGGATTTGCAGGAAGTGAAACGATCATGTATTTGGCTTTTTTTGCAACATCCTCAGGAATATCAGCAACACGGGGAAGAAAACCATTCTCCTTATTCATGGGATAATACCATGCTTGGGCACCTGCCATTTTTGCACCTGCGATAAACACAGGATAACAGGGCGTAGGGAGAAGCACCGTGTCACCCTCATTACAAAGAACCATGCCTATATGTCCCATGCCCTCCTGACTGCCGTTACAACTCGCAACCTGGTCAGGTGTAATCATTACTCCGAAACGCTTTTTATAATAATTACATACAGCATCAAGAAGCTCCTGAGTGTCTCCGAGGCTGTATCTCCAGTTTTTTGAATCCATGGCAGCATCTGCCAAAGCCTGACGAATATGCTCAGGTGTTTCAAAATCGGGAGTGCCTATACTCAGGTTATAGATTGTTTTACCTGCTGCCTCAAGTTCAGCTTTTTTTATATTCAATGCAGCAAATATTTCATCACCGAACAAATCCATACGCTTTGAAAATTTCATTATTTTCGCCTCATTATTATTGATACTGTAACATCTCCGCAAGACGTATTATTCCTATCGGAGTGATTCAATGTTCTCTGCAACGCCGACAATCGCTGTTGACGTTGTTGTTTTGAGTTTATTGTATCACATATTTACATTTTTTTCTACTGCATAAGGCAGAAAAACCATAAAAAACAATGAAATATTACAATATATGTTTTCTTCTAATTTTTCTTTTTCTTATCAATTAATATTACAAAAAGCAGTCCTCTGAAATTTTCAGTAAACCGTTTTTTGCACGTATATTATATTGAAAGGGAATTACCGAACGCTCTACAATCTGAAATTGCATCATGATCAGGCTCTTCATTGCAGTTTACCGAATCACAAGCCAAAATTGCACCATCCGAAATACAAGTTTTTCTCAATTACGCATTTTTCCGTTTTTCACCCCTGCAAGGGAGGGAGAACAATGTTTTACCAACATATCTTCCAACATATGCTGTCTCCTTTTATTAGGTTAGCATACACCAACTCATGCTGTAAAAAATTTTTTCTTTCGATATCCCGAAACATTCAAAACATTGATTTTGCCAATGCTTCGGGATTATTTTAACACAACAACAGCGTTTTATTTATATTTACGACCATGCAATAAATAAAAGTAAGCTGATAATTGCAATAACAGAAATAATGATTATTGTTGTTGAATTTATGCCGCCGTCATTAGCGATCTGTTCGACAGCCTGATTATCGGCTGCTGTCGCTGTTTCCTGATTATCTGCATTGTTTACGGTTACGCATATCTTAATATAAACGAACTGATTTTATTCTCGCAGGGGTATACCAAAGAAAAAATGCAAACACATTATTCGTGCAATTACAACAGCTTAAACCAATTTTTCTCAAATTCCAAAAGACCTTCATTTCGCATTTTGCAAAGCTCATTCGACATGGCACTTCTGTCAACCGAAAGAAAGTCCGCAAGCTGCTGACGGTTAAACGGAATCGAAAAACTTGCACTATTTTGACTTTTAGCTTCTTCTGATAAATATGAAATTAACTTTTCTCTGGTAGAACGTTTAGACATATAACCGAGCTTTTGCACCAGCCTCCTGTTTTTCTCGGAAATGGCAAAAAACATATTTTGTACCACCATAGCATGAAAACGGCAAGCCGAAGAACATGTTGTAATAATCCGTTTGACATCAAAGAATATAACAGCACTGTCTTCTACTGCGACAACATCATTGAGTAACGCACCGCTTTCCGGAGCAACATATGCTTCCCCGAACATTTCACCAACTGAAATTTGACTGAGAATACTGCGATTTCCCCAATAATCATCCTTTTGAATATGCAAATTACCTTCAACTAAAACGGTTATGTCACTCAGATGCTCTCCTTGTCTAAAAACATACTCATTCTTTTTATAAGTATGCAAACGAGCACCGAGACAAGACAGCATTGATGCAATTTC
This sequence comes from uncultured Eubacteriales bacterium, assembly GCA_964454355.1. Lineage (GTDB taxonomy): Bacteria > Bacillota > Clostridia > Oscillospirales > Acutalibacteraceae > UBA1081. The sequence goes on from CAYVTA010000056.1 coordinate 11,493, forward strand.
ATCATCACCTACACCGGCAAACATCTGTGTTCTTTTGAGAACTGAAATATATTTTTTCATAAGCCATTTCTTTCCGTTGTAAAAACAACAGACTTGTTATAATTATTGTACTATAATAAAGCCGTAATATCAAGAGAGGAGAAATATTATGTCCGAAGCGTTAGCCATTGAAATGCGGTCG
>CAYVTA010000056.1:11683-14149 GCA_964454355.1 uncultured Eubacteriales bacterium
GAGAGGAGAAATATTATGATTAGAAAAATTATAAAAATTGATGAAGAAAAATGCAACGGTTGCGGTGCTTGTGCCGCTGCGTGCCACGAAGGTGCCATTGAAATGATAAACGGAAAGGCAAAACTCACCCGTGAAGATTATTGCGACGGGCTTGGCGATTGTCTTCCTGCTTGTCCTGTAGATGCAATTACCTTTGAAGAAAGAGAAGCAGCTGCATATAACGAAGCTGCAGTTCTCGCATCCAACAAGAAAAATGAGCCTCTTCCATGTGGTTGTCCCGGCACAGCATCAAAAGCTATTCAACGAAAAAATGTCAGTTTTGCTGAATCTTCTGCACCAATCAACACCCAATTATCTCAATGGCCTGTGCAAATCAAGCTTGTCCCAGTAAACGCACCCTATTTTGACGGTGCAAATCTTTTGATTGCAGCAGATTGCACAGCTTACGCTTACGGTAACTTTCACAATGAGTTTATCCGTAACCATATTACACTTATCGGTTGTCCGAAGCTTGACGAGGGTGACTACACCGACAAACTGACAGCAATAATAGCAAACAACAATATAAAAAGCGTTACTATCGTACGTATGGAAGTGCCTTGCTGCGGAGGCATCGAAAACGCTGCAAAAAGAGCATTGCAAACAAGCGGAAAATTTATTCCGTGGAGAGTTGTTACTATCTCTACTGATGGTAAAATATTAGATTAGGGGGAAAATAAATAAAATGGAAAGAAAAATGTTTTGCTTTCAATGTGAACAAACAGCAGGCTGCTCTGCTTGTACAGGCGGTGCAGGTGTATGCGGAAAAAAGGCCGATACTGCCGAACTTCAGGATAAACTTACAGGAGCTCTCATCGGTCTGGCAAGAGCTATCGAAGGAAACGAAGACCTTATAACAGAAACTACCGACAAATTGGTGATTGGCGGTCTTTTCACCACCATCACTAATGTAAATTTCAACAACGAATCTATTTATAAGCTTATAACAAAAATTGAAGCAGCGAAAGAACGCCTTGCTCCTAATTGTTTCAGCTGTACTTCTTCTTGCGGAAAAAATGAGAACTACGACATGAATGAGCTTTGGAATGCCGATGAAGATATCCGTTCTCTTAAATCTCTCATTTTGTTCGGCATTCGTGGTGTTGCAGCGTATGCCTACCACGCTGATGTTCTCGGCTACCGTGATACAGACGTCAACAAATTCTTCTACAAGGCACTATTTGCTGTTGGTATGAAGGATTGGGGTATGGATGAGCTTCTCCCAATTGTAATGGAAGTAGGAGAAATCAATCTTAAATGTATGGCTCTGCTTGACAAGGCAAACACTGAAACCTACGGCAATCCTAAACCTACAGAGGTCAGACTTACTGTTGAAAAAGGGCCGTTTATCGTCATATCGGGACACGACCTTTACGACTTAAAACAACTGCTTGAACAGACAAAGGATAAAGGTATTAATATATACACTCACGGTGAGATGCTTCCTGCACACGCATATCCGGAACTGAAAAAATATCCTCATCTGAAAGGTAATTTCGGAACTGCATGGCAAAATCAGCAAAAAGAATTTGCAGGTATACCTGCACCTGTTCTCTTTACTACAAACTGCTTGATGCCGCCAAAAGCAAGTTATGCGGACAGAGTGTTTACCACTGAAGTTGTATCATATCCTGAGCTTGTTCATATTGAAGAAGAAAAAGATTTCACTCCGGTGATTGAAAAAGCTCTTGCTCTGGGCGGTTATCCTACTGATATGCATTTCAAAGGCATCAACGGAGGAGATAAAGTGATGACAGGCTTTTCTCACAATACGGTTCTGTCTGTTGCAGATACAGTAATTGATGCAGTAAAATCAGGTGCTATAAAGCATTTCTTCCTTGTTGGCGGCTGCGACGGTGCAAAGCCGGGACGTAATTATTACACCGAATTTGTAAAGCAGACACCTGCCGACAGTGTAATACTGACTCTTGCTTGCGGTAAGTACCGATTCAACGACATTGACCTGGGCACTATCGGAGGTCTACCCCGCATTATGGATATGGGACAGTGCAACGATGCTTACAGTGCGATAAAGGTGGCTGTAGCTCTTGCGGAGGCCTTTGAATGCGGTGTTAATGAGCTGCCGCTTTCTATGGTGCTTTCATGGTATGAGCAAAAGGCAGTGTGCATACTTTTGACACTCCTTCATCTCGGTATCAAGAATATTCTGCTCGGACCTTCTCTTCCCGCTTTTATTTCCCCAAATGTTCTAAAGTTCTTGGTAGAAAATTATAATATTGCACCAATCAGTACTCCCGAAGATGATTTAAAAAAGATACTCGGATAAAAGAACTGGCGAAAATGGAGAATTTCTAACCGACAATTTGTCCATCATCAATAATTTTAATAACGCAAGAAAACGACTTTCGACCTACTGCGGCGACCGTTTTCGATTAGTCCATCGCCGTGCCCGCAAAAAGGGACCCG
>CAYVTA010000057.1:0-13842 GCA_964454355.1 uncultured Eubacteriales bacterium
GCAAAACTAAAAGACTAAATAGAAAACTCCCGAAGATTTCTTCGGGAATTTGTTTTTTTAAAATGTAAATATTATCAGCTTTGATTTTTTAATGTCTTTATTAATTGGTTTTTGTAATCATCAACAGCTTTTTTCGGTGTAATGATTTTTATGTCACCGCCGAAAATGAATACCCAGGAATAAAACGTGGGAGAGGGAACTGTATTTACGGTTACTGTGTACTCACCGTCTTTTGTGGGGATAAATTTGCTCTTTTTCCCAAATTTATCTATTATTGCACCTGCCAGAGAATCCGGAAATTTAAGTGTGATTTCTTCAATTTTACCTCCGAACATAGTTGTAGTTGCATTCGCATAAGCGGCAAGATCAAAATCTTTGAAATATGCTTTTCCATCCCTTGCTTCATCAATAATTGTGACCCTTTCCATTTTATCAACACGGTAATGTTTGATTTTTGCCGCAGCAGAGTCGAAAGCAATCATATAATACTTTTCGCTGTCAAACTGCAAAGCAAACGGGCTTACCCTAATCGGATTTTTATTGTTGTGATATTTCTTTTTCTTGTCGGCTCCGTAATTAAAATACATAAATGATATTTGCTTATCATTGTTTATTGCATTATAAATGTTATCGGTACTGTAATAAATAGATTCATTTTCTGTTTTAATTCTGTTTGAAATGAAGACATATCTCTGCAGTTCTTTTCTGTCATACTCACTTGTAAGTGCACCGATTTTCTTTATCAGCGAATAGCTCTTTTTTTCTGTTATAAAACGGGAAGACTGTACTGCATCTACAAGCAGCTTCAGCTCTGTAAGCTCAAAGTTCTTGGATAGCAGCTTAATGCCGCCGCTGCGTCCTCTGGTAGTTTCAATATCCATTCCGAATTGTTGCAGTGCTTCAATATCTGCCGATATGCTTTTTCTTTCTGCTTCGATTCCGTTGCTTTCAAGCATATTAAGTATTTGATTTGTTGTTACCGAATGATTTTCATCTGTCTTTTCCATGAGATATTGGGCTATATAAAGAATTTTAAGCTTCTGATTTGCTGATTTCGGCATAAATCCCACCCCTTTATATAATATTGTATTATAAAATATATACCATAAAACGTATATTTATAAATTTCTGTATTGAGTCGGTGACATTCCTGTATGTTTTTTAAATATTTTTGAAAACTGAAGAACATCATCATATCCCACCGCTTCTCCAACGGCATTTATAGGATATGTCCTTGTTTTTAGGAGTATTTTTGCTTCTTCTATTCTGAGTTTTATCATGTGCCCCTGAGGAGAAAGGTCGGAATGTTCTTTAAACAGTCTGCTGAGGTATCTCTTGTTGACATTTTCAACCTTAGACAGTGTAGCAATGCAATCTTTTTCTTTATAGTGCTTAGTGATATATTCAATGCTTCTTTTTACTCTGTTTTCTCTTACTGATTCAGTTTTGCCTGTATAAAGCTCAGGCTTTATTGTTGCTAGTGAAGCAAAAATTTCAAGAAGAACAGCGTTAATATGCATGGTGACATCGGTGCTTTGATAGTTGAAATCTATGGCTGATTTTATATGATTAAAAACGAGGTCTGTGTTTTGTATTGAAAAAGTGCATACATCGGTATTAAGTCCTGTAGTTTCGAGAAGTTTATCTGCCATTTTACCGTCAAAATTGATCCAACAATATGTCCACGGATCATTGCTGTCGGGAAAGTATTCTGCAAGATGCCCTTTTTTTATCATAAAACAGTCGTTTTTACCTATTTGGATTCCGTCTATATATCCTTTTCCGCTGAGAATAAAATGTAATGAGTTTCCTTCAAATGTGTGTTTTCGGTTGAGCTTTGATTTTGTACATTCTTCAAATCCCAACATCTGCACATTAAGGTATTCGTTTGCCGGAGCGTTCATTACGAGGCACTTAAAGTCACATTTGCCATCATAACGGTATCCTTTCTTGAGAATGTACCTATCATTTTTTTTAATGGACTCTGTATAGTAGGGTAGCAATACAATTTCACCTGTCTTATTTTGTAATACAGCAGTTACATTATACCATATATAGGTTACATAATGCAATTCATTTTATAAAAAAAAAGAATTATAATGTAAGAAAATATGTGAAAAATTTTGTGCATTATATAAAAGGAGTTGTTAAACTGTGCAATCAAATACATTAAACGAACAAAAATATCTCAAAATGAAAGAATGGGTGTTGTACCTTGTAGCTGTTTTCTTCTATACGATGATGACAGGTATGATCGGCGAGTATAGAAAAGCATATCTTGTGGACATCCTTAAGGTTTCAGAAGGTTCAATGTCTTTCTTTAATGTTTTTACAAGTATAGCTGGATTCGTGCTTAGTTTTGTTTATGCAATGATTCTTGATAACAAAAAGGTTAAGAACGGCAGTAAGTTTAAGCCTCTCGGTCTGATTTTTGCTATTCCCTGCGGCGTTGTAACGTCATTGATTTTCTTTATTCCCGATTTTATTTCAAATAATCCAACTGTTCTTCTTATATACATATGTGCTCTTGCACTTATTCAAGGACTTTGCTTCTATTTCGGTAATACAATCAATATGGTTGCTGTCGTTATGTCTCCCAACAGCAAAGAGAGAGAAAAGCTGCTTTCTTTCAGAAGCATATCAAGTGCAGTCGGTAATTCAGCACCTCTCGTAGTTGTACTTGTAGTTGGTCTTATTATCAAAGCTGTCAAGGGCTATGAAGATAATGCACTTAATTATCTCATCTCAGCTGTTCTTTGCAGTGTTGTAGGCACGGTTACAATGCTGCTTGCAATGAGCGTAATTAAAGAAAGAATCCCATACAAACAGGAGAAAAAGAATCCTCTCGAGGGATTTGTTGATGTTATAAAAAATAAGCACGCAAGAGTTGTTTTACTTTCTGAATTTCTCAAAGGCTTCCGTGGCATAGCTACATTTATGCAGCCCTTTATAGCTGCTGCTATGCTCGGTTCATCAAGCAAAACCCTTGTGTTTGCATTGCCTGTCGGTATAGGAACAATGGTAGGTATGCTTATTATAAATGCACTTCTTAAGAAATTTAACAGCCGTGTACTTTATATTGCCTCAGGCGTGTATTCTGTGATTATAAATTGTATTGCATTCGCTGTAGGCTATGTATACTTGAATAATACTCAGCTGTCTTGGCTTAACATTATTTTTGTTGTATGTCTTTTCCTCACAGGTCTTCAGTTTGGTGCATCTAACCTTCTTCCCAATATGTTCAAGGCTGATATTCTTGATGATATTGAACTTAATACAGGTAAGAGACTTGATGCGGGTGTTGAATTTGTTATCGGTATTGGTGGAACTATCAGCGGTGCTATCGCAAGTGGTGTTGTTCCGTACATTCTTTACGGTAACAATTCCATTATTCAGTACCAGCAGGGTCTTGCAGACGGTACTGAACAGACTCTTAAAACAAAGATTCTTCTTCTTTTCTTCTATACTGTTGTTCATGGTATCATGATGTTCCTTGCAGGTGTACCTTTTTTCGGATACAAACTTTGGGGCAAAGAGAAAGAGCGTGTAAACACAGTTCTTGCACAGCAGCGTAAAGCTTTGCAGAATAATACTTCTGCAAACATTATCGAAGCCGACGGAGAGATCTCAGTCTGAAAATGGAGCGATACATATGAAACCTCTTAAATTTTTTGTTATAACTGACCCGCATTATTACAGTAAACGACTCGATGCATATGGTGATGAATATGAGCGTTTTATGGATTTTGAGCAAAAGTGTTATGCTGAAACTGCATACATAAATGATGCTGTGTTCGATTACCTTAAACAGTCAAAGGAAGCGGATATTGTACTCATTGCCGGTGATTTGTCTTTTAACGGAGAAAAAGCAAGTCATGAGGATTTTTCTCTTGTACTTAAAGATTTACAGGACAGCGGCAAGGATGTTTATGTTGTTACTGCAGGTCATGACATTGAAGCTAATCCTTTTTCATATGATTCTGTCAGCGGAAGAAAACCTGCAGATGGGATAAAGTTTGCAGATCTGTATGACTATTACAGGGATTTTGGATATGACAAAGCAATTTCATTTTACAAAGAGAATTTGTCTTATGTTGCACAGATTGCTGAGGACGTGAGATTGCTTGTCCTTTGTAATGACAGTGCAGAAAGCAAAAATATTGCCTATACAGATGAACTTATGACATGGGCAGTTGAGCAAGCACAAAAGGCACAGAATGAAAATCAGATGATGATTGCTATGGAACATTATCCTGTTCTTCCCGGTCAGCCCATTCTATCCTTAATTCCCGATGCAAGGCAGAAAAAGAGCAAGGAGCTTATTGATGCCCTTGCCGATAATGGTGTGCATCTGATTTTTACGGGTCATATGCATAATCAGAGCATCAATGTCGCTGAAACTGAAAAGGGTAATAAATTTTATGATGTTTGCACAGGTTCTATCATCGGATGTCCGGCATTTATGCGTTTTGTTACAATTGAAGATGAAAGCACTGTAAAAATAGAAAGCATTCCTGTTCCTGAATTTGAGTGGGATAAAAAAGGAAAAACAGGAAAAGTTTATCTCAAGGATCAGTTTGAGCGAATGATAAGAACAATTATCAACGGCATGAAGGATGATCCGGGCAGAATACTTTCTAAATTCGGTGCAGGGGACAAAACAAATCTTTATGGTATTGTAAGCAAAGTCGGTGGTGTGTTGTCAACATGGACGGTAGGAAAAATTGCTCGTATTCTTTGCGTTAAATGCGATAAGGAAATTAAAGATATGAAATTCATTGACCTTGCAGTTGATATTGTCAGATATATGTTTGAAGGAGACCAGCCTTTTGTTGAAGGAACTCCTGAAGGCGATACTGTCCTCAGAGTATTTAAGCGCTTCAGTTTTGTTTGGAAAATTCTTAATAAAAAAATGCACGGAGCTCAAGGTGAGCAGCTCGATTTTTATGATATGCTTAAAAACACATTAGGTAATTACGGAATTTCAGATCATAATGCTGTGCTTAAACTTAAATGATTATGAAAAATATTGATTTGAATTGCTGGATGGCAAATCTCCCCGATGAGTTAAAACTCACACAAATAAATATTCCGGGTACGCATGACAGCACTGCCTGTTACGCTTCTTTTTCCTTTGTCAGTAAAACACAATCATTGACAGTTGCACAACAGCTTGATGCAGGCGTTCGATTTTTCGATTTCCGCTTTTGTCTTGAAAATGACACCTTTTATGCAAAACATGGTATTGCGAGCTGTAAAAAAAGCAGAGGTTTTTTTGCTGAAAAGCTGACCGCTGATGATGTTGTCAGTGATTGTATTTCATTCTTGACTGCAAATCCGACTGAAACAATCCTTTTTGCATTAAGGGATACTACAGGTGCACAAGGTGATGCTTTTTTTAGCAAATTTTATTCAAAATATATTTGCAATAACAGTAAATTATGGTTCACTCAAAACAGAATTCCTACTTTAAAGGAAGTCAGAGGAAAAATTACGCTACTTCGTAATGTGGATGTGGATAAGAATAAATTTACCGATAATAATTCAGGCATAAATTTCCGTCCTCCATATATCGGTACAAAAAAAGTTGACGATTGGCGACGAGGAGACATATTATCCATTGAAACTGATGAGAAATACTCTGAAGTTTTTATTCAGGATTCTTATAAGGTTAATGGTATGAAAAAGTGGGGGACGATTAAGCGTTTTCTTGATTTGCCTTTAAGAAACGATGAATTTAATGTGTGTATGACCAGTTGTGTCGGTGTTAGAGGACCTTATTTTAATGCAAAGATGATTAACAAAAAAATAATGGGTTACATTTTTGAAAAAGGTAAGATGTATGGCATTGTTGCAATGGATTTCGTTGATAAAAATATTTGCGAGAAGATAATTTTAGTTAATGAAAATTGTTGAAGATAATTCCCATAAAAGTTTGCGATAGTTTTGTAAAAGTTTAAACGAATTGTTAACTTTTGTTATCGCACTTGACTATTCATTCTAGATATTGTAAAATTTACTTACAATAAATAATTAAGGAGGAAAATTCCAATGGTAGCACTTATTAAGCTTCTTGTTCTTATCATCAAGATTGTTATTGCTCTTAACAAGTTCGGTCTTCTTGATGAGGTTGTTAGCGATCTTTACAACATGCTCCCCCCTGAGTATCAGTCAGAGATTGACAATCTTATTGCTTAATCTAATTAAAAAATGTCGGACTTCGGTCCGACTTTTTTTACTTTATAGGAAACCGTGTTTCCATAAAGTAAGAAAACTATATGTCACGCCGTCGTCGCAAACTTCGTATCAATCGTTTTTGTGCAAGCACAAAAAGCTCTTTTGCTGCGTTGATTCTCCTCTCCCGACAAAACAACGTTTTATCGGGTCCCTTTTTGCGGGCACGGCGATGGACTAATCAAAAACATAGTTTTTATAAAACAAAAAAATATATACACTCCGTTGCAAAAAACTTCAAATTATGGTAAAATGAAACAAAAAGTCACTTGAGGTGTAAACGATGTATAGAACAGAATATCCCCGTCCTTCATTTGTCCGTGATAATTGGCTTAATCTTAATGGTCAGTGGTTTTTTGAAATAGGTGCAGACGGTATATTTGACAGAAAAATAGAAGTACCTTTCTGTCCCGAAAGCAAGCTTTCAGGTATTGAACATAAGGATTTTATGAATGCTGTGCAGTACAGAAGAACTGTTGCAATCACAGCAGCGCAGCTATCCGGAAATGTAATTATAAATTTCGGTGCTGTTGATTATGAAACAACACTTTTCGTAAATGGTACGAAGGCAGGCTATCATAAAGGCGGGTATATATCCTTTTCCTTTGATATCACACAATATCTTCATGAGGGGAATAATGAAATTATTGTTTCTGTAAAGGATGACACAAGAGACATATCCATACCTACAGGAAAACAGTCAAATAAGCAGGAAAGCTATGGTTGTCATTATACTCGTACAACGGGAATCTGGCAGACAGTTTGGCTTGAGTTTGTTGGCAAGACTTATATTGTTTCACGAAAAATTACTGCGGATGCTGTAAATAAAAGCATTCTTTTTGAAGGTTCCGTAAATGAAAAGGCTGATAATGTAACAGTTAATGCTGAAGTTACCTATAAAGGTGCAACCGTAGCATCTTGCGAAACAGCAGTTAAAAACGGTAAATTTAAAATGCTTGCTCAAATTGATGAGGAGATTCATCTTTGGGATGTACTCAAACCGGAGATATATGACATTATTCTTACTGTAAAAAAAGAAGAATCTGTTACGGATTCAGTGAAAACATACACCGGATTCAGAACTGTTGAACTTAAAGATGGAAAATTCCTTCTTAACGGCAGAACTGTATTTCTTCGCCAAATTCTCGATCAAGGATTTCATCCGGACGGAATTTACACTTTTCCCGATATAAAAGATATTGAGCAGGATATAGATATTGCCATCGAATTTGGATTTAACGGTGCAAGACCTCATGAGAAAATTTTTGAGGATTACTATTTATATTACGCAGATATGAAGGGCTATCTTATATGGGGCGAGTTCCCCAATTGGGGCTGCTGCCTTGATACCAAAAATATGCCTGATTCTCTTAAAAACTTCCTTTCGGAATGGAAGGAAGAACTTGTAAGAGATTATAACCATCCTTCCATAATCGGTTGGTGTCCTCTTAATGAGACATGGATAGGTTTTACTTTCTGTGATTCAAAAGCCCAGAAAGCTATATACCTTGCAACTAAGGAATACGACAAAACAAGACCTGTAATCGGTTCTAGCGGTGGATTTCATTATGTTACAGATATTGATGATTACCATGATTATTCCCATACTGCCGAAGAGTTAATTACTCATGTGCATGATCATAAAAACGGCACTAAAAATGAAAAGCAGATATATTTACTTAATAAAACAAAGAAAAGCGGACTGATGACACAGAAAGAGCTAAGTGGGCTGCCTATTTTTTGTTCAGAATATGGCGGAATTTCCTATAAAAATGATAATGAGAATAGTTGGGGATATGTAAATGAGGATAGTGAAGATGCTTTTATTTCTCATTATATCTCTGATACAAATGCAATTATGCAAAGTGACTGTATGGGTATGTGCTATACTCAGCTCACTGATGTTGAACAGGAACAGAACGGACTTGTTAATTATCGTCGTGAACATAAGCTTACAAAAAACGGTATAAAAGCTATTCGTGAATGTAATCAGCAAAAAGCAAAGGTTGAGGATTAAATGAAGAAAAATGTGTTCTATGATGTTTTTTATCAGCCCGGAGAAAACCCCGTATTTTGTTACAGAAGCGGAAATATGGTTTATGAGGAGACACTTTATAACGGTGCACTGATTGCTTCCGGCTGGAACGGTGCCGGATACCCTCTAAATGTGCTTTCAAATTGCCCATCACGGCTGAGTGTTAACGACTACACCGAACCTTTTGCTTTTAATATTGAACTTGACGGGCAGAGTGTTGATTTTGGATTGGAATTTAAAGACTTTTTTACTGAAAAAGATGATGATTTTCTGAAAGCAACTCTTGTCCTTATCAGTAAAATCAAACCTGTTTGTTTAAAAATTCATACCGTTCTTGACGGAACACAGATGTTTACTCGATACTATGAAATTGAGAATCTTTCAGAGTATCCTATGAATCTGAGTCGTTTGACGCTTCTGGGCGGTGGTCTTGAAACTATTGAAAGAGATAAAATGCTTTTTACAGACAAAATTGATGATTATTATTCAATCGGATATTTTGATGATGACCGTTGGGCAAGAGAGGGTGAGTTTAAATGGCATCCTTTGAAACAGGATATGACCTGTATTGATACTCGGTTTAACCGTGATCGTTTCAGACATCCTCTTTTGTTTATCCGTAATAATGTTATGGGAAAAATATGGTTTATTCAAACAGCATGGAGTGGTGGTTGCCGTTTTACTGTTGATTACAATGCTCATAGAGCTAAGAATGATACCTATTTAAGCTATAAGGCTGAAATAATCTCCCATAATCCTATGTATGTTATTTCACCTAAAGAGGTATTTGTAACGCCGGAGGTTCATATGGGGTTAACTTACGGCGATTTTGACGATGCTGTTAATGAGATGCACTCTCATATCAGAAAATCCGTGCTGAATGAATCGATTATCAATACAGATAATGATCTTATCTGTTGCGGTATGGGTGCAGAGCATGATATGAGCGTTGAAACAAGCAAAAAATTCATAGATCACTTTAAGGAAATGGGCGGTGAGTTGTTTGTTGTTGATGCAGGATGGGAATGTCCTCCTAACAGAGAAATGGAGTGGAGCGATTTTAACGGCGTAAACATACCTAACCCTGAACGTTATCCCAACGGAATAACTGAAATTGCGGATTATTGTCACGAAAAAGGCATGAAATTCGGCTTATGGGTGGATATTGAATCGTTAGGTAAGCTTTGCGATACATATTCCAATCATCCTGAATGGCTTGTTAAAAATGTTTTCGGCAACAGAAGTGAGCGTTTCATTGATTTTACTGTTCCCGAAGCTGCCGAGTGGGCTGAAAATGAGCTTGCAAGGCTTATTGAAAAATGTAAAATGGATATGCTCCGAGTTGATTATAATACATCCTATCGTGATTATTTTGGTGTACGTGAAAGGTTTGATGGATACACCGAGTGTCTTTCAATTGCACATTTTAATGCTGTCACAAAGATGTATATGAATCTGAAAAGGCGTTTTCCCGATGTTATTTTTGAAAACTGTGCAGGCGGCGGCGGAAGAACTGATTTAGCTTTCATGAAAGCATTTCATCATACTTGGGTATCAGATAATCAATGTGCACCAAGAAGCATTATTATTACAAACGGAATGACAATGGCACTTCCTCCTGAAAAAGTTGACAGGCTTTTTGCAGGTATGTCCTGTCATGAGTTTGGCTCTATTGATTTACAGATGCGAAACACAATGCTTACACATATGTCTTTGAATGTTATTTCTCCTGCGGCAGCATCAACAAATAATGCTCAGATGGAGTTCGTACAACACTCTGTTAAGCTGTACAAGGACTTTATAAGACCGTTTTTGAATCATTCAAAGGTATATCATCACACACCTGAATGTAATGATTTTTGTGTGCTTGAGCTTGCTTCAGAAGAAAATGACAGGGGAGCAGTTGGTGTGTTTAGCCTTACATCTGCGGGGCAGACAGATATTACCGTAAAGCCTAAAGGCATTGATATTTCAAAACAGTATAAAGTAACTTTTGACAATGACAGATGTTCCTTTACAATTTCAGGCAGGGAACTGATGCACAGCGGAATAAGGGTTTATATCTCATCCTCACTTTCTTCGGAACTTATACTTTTTGAGGTTCAACAATAATTTCAATGTTAATAAAAGAGCCGTTTCACTAACCAACAGTGGCGTAGTGAAACAGCTCTTGTGTTTTTTTATGAAAATTTTGTATATGTTCCTGCATCATATTCCCAAGCTTCAAAGCCTGTGCTTAAAGCCGGACTGTTTGTTGCAAGAGTAAAATCTCTGTTTTTAGCATCTTTAAACAGCGGATCTTCAAAAACAGCGTTATTATAAAATCCTCTTACAGACATTATAACAATGGAATGTCTGTCACCCACAGACATGGAATTTCCTGAATAAACAAGATTTCCGACTGTATCATAATCCCAATAAAGATTTGAATTATCAATAAACCAACCTGATTTTACGGCATTTTTATACATGAGGGATTTTTCACCTATGATAATGTTATTATAAAGATACAATGAATTATGTTCTTCATTTTTAGTTATAAGAATCTGACCGTCATCACCGAAAGCGAAAATATTGTTTTGAATGAGATTATTTTTACCGTAATGCTGATGGAAACAGTTTGAAGAGCAGTCATAAACAAGATTTTTTTCAACTGTGATATAACTTGAGCCTTCATCAAGGTAAATTCCCCATCCGCCATAGCCTGTTGAACCTTCGTAACAACCTACATCGTGAATTATATTACCACTTATAATGGTGTCAGGCTGAATGCCTAATGTGTAGATACCGCCCATGTCTGACAGCCAGCCGTTACCTATGTTGTAAATAAGGTTGTTTTGAATTTTTATTCCGTTTGTGGGATTTTCACTGTAGCCCCATACCCAACCTACGGAAATACCTGTATACCATCCGTCATGAATTTCATTGTTTGAAAGCTCACAATCAGCAGCGTGAGTAAGAAGAATACCTATTGCATTGTTGAAAATTCTGCCGTAGTAGCTGATATGACAGTCTTTAACATTGATGTTCTGTGTTGTTGCAGGTACGACTGCATCTCCGTGAATAAAAACGGCATTTGCACCGATTTCATTGAACTTGCAAGTTGTGATGTCACAGTCCTTTGAACCCTTGTCGAATTTTACTGCGGTGTATGAAATGTTTTCAAAAAGGCAGTTTGTGAAGTCAATACCGGATGAAGAAGCAATGTAAATTGCTGCGGGTATTTCATAAGCAGCCTGAGGATGCACACCGCCGTATTCTATATTTTTGTATAACGGATGTGATTCATCAAATATGTTGTTAAAATATTCACCGTCAACATCTTCCCAATCGGTATTTATAAAATTGATGCCTTGGAATGCAATATTCTCTGCATTTTCAAATGTAAAAAGTTGATCGGTCATACCTGCATAAAGTACTGTATTGTCGATTGTGTCACCATCTTCGGGTATGTAATAAAGCTTTTCTTCGTTACGGTCAAGATACCATTCACCGGGGAGTGAAAGAGCTTCTTTTACATTTTCATAAACAAAATTATCACCGTCATTAACTGTCATTGATGAAGGCTTTGTCGTTTCTATTCTGCCTGTTTCTGCATCAACTGAATATATCGGAAGATGCTCATCGCACCAGTAATGCATAATTTTTACTTCAACATCACCGGGATTCTCAAAGTCAAGTATTTGGTCAGTATTTGCATAGAAAGCCAATGAATGTGTAAAAAAGTTCGGTGCCCAATCTGATGCAACTGCTTCGTCTGCACATGAATCTGCAATTGTAAATACTCCTTCTTTGGGGTACTGAGAGCGTGAAAGTCGCTTGTTACCCTTGAAGAGTGAACGGAAATAATCGTCATCAGAGCTTATCTCAATATCTGCAACAAATGCTTTTACGCCGTTTATCTCGGTTTCACTCCAACCTGATATCTTCTTTGCACCGGAGAAAGAAACCTCTTCATTGGGATAAGAACGGTAAATAACATTGCTTTTGTCATCAGATGTAAACTTTATCGTATCTTCAATTGTATATGTTCCTTCTCTGAACCAAACCGTAATAGTTTCATCTGTTTCAATGTTTTTAAGCATTTCCTTTGCTTTTTCGGGAGTTTTTACAGGATTTTCAAGCGTACCGTCATTTGAATTGTCACCGTAAGGTGCAACAACAATATCAAATTCATTCAAATAAAATTCACCTTCGTTGAATTCTGTCTGTGTTTTAGTTGCAACCTCGTTATAAACACCTTCAACCGGCGTTGTTGGGTTGAAAATCATAGTAATGCATAAAATGAGTGTAGTAAAAAATGTAATTATCTTTGTCATAAGTATGCCTCCTAAATTAAACTACTGATTATATAATTTGAAATCAACATTCCTTTTTCCGTAAGTGAAATTGTGTCATCAGTGATAGTTAAATGACCGCTTTTCTCAAAACTTGATGCGTTAACAAGTACAGATTCAGGAATGTCACAGCCGAATCTTTTTTTGTAGTCTCTGTTTGAAACCCCTTTTTTGAGTCTCAGTCCAAGCATGAGAAATTCTTTGCTGTCTCCGCCCAAATCATCAAAAACAGCCTCGCAGCCATCTATAAAAGTACAGATATCTCTTTCGAAATAAAAACGTTTTCCGTCAATAAAAGAATGAGCAGATGGCCCAAGTCCCAAATATTCCTCACATTTCCAATACTTCAGATTGTGTCTGCTTTCAAAGCCTTTTTTTGCGAAGTTTGATATTTCATAATGCTCAAATCCTGCATTCGCAAGAGAATCGGAAAGATAAGAATACATATCACATACAATATCTTCATCAGGCAAATTCAATGAATCAATTTTCTTGTGAAAAAAAGTTCCTTCTTCAATTGAAAGCATATAGGCACTTATATGCTGCACAGCTGCTTGTAAAACAAAATCAAACGTTTCTTTTAGAGAATTCGGCGTTTGTGAAGGAATCCCCAGCATAACATCTAAAGAAATGTTGTTGATTTTGCATTTTGCCGCAGCATCTATTACAGACATGACCATTTTTTTATCCGCTTGTCTGCCCAGTGATCGCCTTTCGCTGTCAACAGCCGATTGCAGCCCCAGTGATATTCTGTTTACACCGTATGATGCCAGAATTTTCAAATATTCTTCATTAACAGTTGACGGATTACATTCAACGGTAATTTCAACATCGGGAATTACTCTGTAACTGTTTTGGATTGTTTTAATTATATTTCCGAGCTGATATGCGGATAAAACCGATGGTGTTCCTCCACCGAAATAGATTGTATCGAAAACCGGATCTGTATTTTTTGTAAAATGACCGGTTCTCCTGCCTGTTTCAATTTCATCAATAAGTGAATCGCAGTATTTTTCAATCAGTTCGTTGTTTCTCGGCATTGAATAAAAATCGCAATAAGGACATTTTGACTTACAAAACGGAATGTGGATATATAATCCTTTCATTATTGTTCATCCAACTTGAGAATTGCCATAAAAGCTTCCTGTGGAACTTCGACAGTACCGAAGGAGCGCATTCTCTTTTTACCTTCCTTCTGTTTTTCAAGAAGTTTTTTCTTTCTTGTGATGTCACCGC
>CAYVTA010000058.1:0-13464 GCA_964454355.1 uncultured Eubacteriales bacterium
GCTATGCATATCAGGGACAGGCTATCGGTGTAGGTGCAGGTCAGCAGTCAAGAATTCACTGTACAAGACTTGCAGGTCAAAAGGCAGACAACTGGCATCTTCGTCAGCATGAAAAGGTGCTCAATTTGCCCTTTAAGCCTGAACTGGGCAGACCTGACAGAGACAACTGCATTGATGTTTATATTTCAGATGACAGCGAGGATGTTCTTGCAGACGGTAACTGGCAGCTTTATTTTACACAGCAGCCGGCAGAATTTACAAAGGCTGAAAAGAGAGCGTATCTTGATTCTATCACAGGTGTTTCTCTCGGTTCAGATGCATTCTTCCCCTTCGGTGACAATATTGAAAGAGCAAGAAGAAGCGGCGTTTCTTACATAGCTGAACCCGGCGGCTCGATCAGAGATGATCAGGTTATCGAAACTTGTAATAAGTACGGCATTGCAATGTGCTTTACCGGAATGCGCCTTTTCCATCATTAAAATTACCGGATTACAATTTATAATTTGCAATTGAAAGGTTGATTTTATGAAATTAATGGTTGTAGGCGGCGGCGGAAGAGAGCACGCCATCATAAAAAAATTAAAAGAAAACAGCTCTGTTGAGAAAATATATGCACTTCCCGGTAACGGCGGAATTGCTACAGATGCAGAGTGTGTAAATATTTCAGCTACCGATATCACGGGAATAGTTGATTTTGCAAAGAGTAATTCAATTGATTTTGCTGTTGTAGCTCCTGATGATCCTCTGGTTTTGGGTGCGGTTGATGCTCTTAACGAAGTCGGCATCAAATGCTTCGGTCCCAAGAAAAATGCAGCAATAATCGAAGGCAGCAAGGTTTTTTCAAAGAATCTTATGAAGAAATACGGTATTCCTACAGCGGAATATGAGGTTTTCTCTGATATGCAGAAAGCTCTTGATTATCTTGAAACAGCACCCATTCCGACTGTTATTAAGGCTGACGGTCTTGCTCTGGGTAAAGGCGTTATAATCGCTCAGACACGAGAGGATGCTAAAAAAGCCGTTAAGGATATGATGGAGGACAAGGTTTTCGGTGAAAGCGGCAGTAATATCGTTATCGAAGAATTTTTGACCGGTCCTGAGGTTTCAGTTCTTTCTTTTACTGACGGAAGAACTGTTGTTCCTATGGTTTCATCTATGGACCATAAACGGGCAAAGGATAATGATGAAGGTCTCAACACCGGCGGTATGGGTACGGTTGCTCCGAATCCGTATTACACGGCAGAGGTTGCGGCGGAATGTATGGAAAAAATCTTCATTCCTACAATGAACGCCATGAATGCAGAGGGCAGAACATTTAAGGGATGTCTTTATTTCGGACTTATGATAACCCCTAACGGCACAAAGGTTATCGAATATAACTGCCGTTTCGGTGATCCGGAAACACAGGTCGTTCTTCCTCTTCTTGATACTGACCTTTACACGATTATGGAAGCTGTTGCAGATGAAAGACTTGCAGATATTGATGTGAAGTTCAAGAATGAAAATGCCTGCTGTGTTATCATGGCATCTGAAGGCTATCCCGTATCATATGAAAAGGGCTATGAAATCACTGTTGATGATATGAACGGTGAGATTTTCGTAGCAGGTGCAAAGAAAGAAAATGAAAAGCTTCTTACAAACGGAGGCAGAGTTTTAGGTGTTACCTGTACTGCATCAACTCTTAAAGAAGCAATTGATAAATCATATAAGGCTGTGGAAAAAGTCCATTTCGGCAACGCTTTCTACCGCCGTGATATAGGTGCGAAAGCACTTAAAGTGACCGAATAAAGCAGGTGAGTTAATGGTATACAGAATTTTTGTTGAGAAAAAAGAAGAGCTTGCCCATGAGGCACACTCTCTTAAAAATGATTTGAATACACTTCTGGGTATTTCTTCTCTTAAAGAGTTAAGACTTCTTAACCGTTATGATGTTGAAAATATCGACAAAGACCTTTTTGATTATTCCGTAAAAACGGTTTTCTCCGAGCCTCAGCTTGACATTGTAACAGATGAGCTTGAATCAGGTAAGGATGATGTTGTTTTTGCTGTTGAGTATCTTCCGGGTCAGTTTGACCAGAGAGCAGACTCCGCTGCACAGTGCATCCAGATTATTTCCCAGAGTGAAAGACCTATTGTAAAAACAGCTAAAATATATGTTATGAAAGGCGATATGTCTGCAGAAGATATTGAAGCTGTTAAAAAGTATGTAATCAACCCCGTTGAAAGCCGTGAGGCTTCTCTTGAAAAGCTTGAAACTCTTAAAGCAGAGTATGCTGTACCTGACAGCGTTGCAGTTCTGGAGGGCTTTAATGAGCTTGACGAAAAAGGTCTTGCTGAGTTTGTAAAAACTTATGCACTTGCAATGGATGCAGATGATATCAAGTTCTGTCAGGATTATTTTAAATCAGAAAACAAAACTCCTACTATCACTGAAATCAGAATGATTGACACATATTGGTCTGATCATTGCCGTCATACAACATTTTTGACAACTATTGACAGTGTTAAGTTTGAGGAGCCTGTTTTACAGAAGGCTTATGATGAATATATTGCTGCAAGACATGAAATCGGAAGAACAAAGCCTGTAAATCTTATGGATATTGCAACTGTAGGTACAAGATATCTTAAAGCAAAGGGTAAGCTTCCCAAGCTTGATGAGTCGGAAGAAATCAATGCCTGTACTGTTAAAATTAAAGTTACAGTTGACGGTGAAGAACAGGATTGGCTTCTTCTGTTTAAGAATGAAACACATAACCATCCCACAGAAATCGAGCCTTTCGGCGGTGCTGCTACCTGTATCGGCGGTGCGATTCGTGACCCTCTTTCAGGTCGTTCATATGTATACGCAGCAATGCGTGTTACAGGTGCCGGTGATCCTCTTGTACCCGTAAAGGATACTATTAAGGGCAAGCTTCCTCAAAGAAAAATTGTAACTACTGCAGCAGCAGGTTATTCCTCATACGGCAATCAGATCGGTCTTGCTACAGGTCAGGTTGATGAAATTTATCACAGCGGTTATGTTGCAAAGCGTATGGAAATCGGTGCAGTTATTGCTGCTGCTCCCGCTGAAAATGTCAGAAGAGAATGTCCCGATCCCGGTGATATCGTTATTCTTTTAGGCGGTAGAACAGGACGTGACGGCTGTGGAGGTGCAACAGGTTCATCAAAATCGCACACTCTCGAATCTCTTGAAAGCTGCGGTGCAGAGGTACAGAAGGGTAACGCCCCTGAAGAGAGAAAGCTTCAGCGCCTTTTCAGAAACGCAGAGGCTTCAAGACTTATCAAGCGTTGTAATGACTTTGGTGCAGGCGGCGTTTCCGTTGCAATAGGAGAGCTTGCAGACGGTCTTGATATCGACCTTAACACTGTTCCTAAAAAGTATGAAGGACTTGACGGTACAGAGCTTGCAATCAGTGAATCTCAGGAGAGAATGGCTGTTGTTGTTGAGGCTAAAGATGTTGACAGATTTGTTGAGATTGCTAACAGTGAAAATCTCGAAGCAACAGTCGTTGCAAAGGTAAAGGCAGAGCCCAGACTTACAATGACATGGAACGGCAAGGTCATTGTCGATCTTTCAAGAGAGTTCCTTAACTCGAACGGTGCTCAGAAGCATATTGATATTATGCCTGAGAAATTTGCTGATTACGAAAAGCGTACAGTTTCAGATTTTGAGTGTGCATATAAGGAGCTTGCAGGCGATTTGAATATCTGCTCAAAGCGTGGCCTTTCAGAACGTTTTGACTCTACCATCGGTGCAGGTACCGTTCTTATGCCTTTCGGCGGTAAGAATCAGCTCACACCTATTCAGGCAATGGTAAACAAGGTTTCCGTTGAGAAAAAGCACACTGATACCTGTTCATATATGTCTTGGGGTTATAATCCGTTTATTATGGAAAAGAGCCCCTATCACGGTGCATATCTTGCTGTTGTTGAGTCCGTCGCAAAGCTTATTGCAACAGGTGCAAAGTTTGAGGACGTATATCTCACATTCCAGGAGTATTTTGAAAAACCGGAAAAGAGTCCTGCTCGTTGGGGCAAGCCTCTTTCAGCACTTCTCGGTGCTTTCAAGGCTCAGATGGATTACGAAATAGCGTCAATCGGCGGTAAGGACTCTATGAGCGGTACTTTTGAAAATATTGATGTGCCTCCCACTCTTGTTTCCTTTGCAGTAACAACAGGCAACGTTAATGAGGTAGTTTCTCCTGAATTTAAGTCTGCAGGTCACAAGGTTGTTCTTCTTAAGCCCGAATACGATGAAAACGGACTTCCTGCGGCAGCTTCTGAAAAAGCTCTCTTTGATAAAGTTCACGGCTACATGGCAGAAGGCATTGTTGAAGCTTGTTATACTCCTACATACGGCGGTATTGCCGAGGCTGTTATGAAAATGAGCTTCGGTAACGGCATCGGCTTTGAATATAACGATGCTAATGAGCTTGATGATATTTTCGGCTATAATTACGGTGCATTTATACTTGAACTTAACACTGAAGATGAAATCGGCGTTCTTTTAGGTCATACAACTCTTGAAGAAACAATCAAATATGCAGATAAGGAAATTGAGCTTTCTGCACTTCTTGAGATTTATGAAAACAAGCTTGAGCCTATCTATTCTTGTAACATCCAACAGGATAAGAATGAAATTCCTGCATTCTCATTTGAGGCAGAAGCAAGAGTTTCACCTTCAATCAAGACTGCAAAGCCCAAGGTTCTCATTCCTGTATTTCCCGGCACAAACTGTGAGTTTGACACAGCAAAGGCACTTATGACAGCCGGTGCAGAGCCTGAAATTTTTGTTATTAAAAACCTTTCCGCTGCTGCAATCGCTGAGTCTGTCGATGTATTTGCTCAAAAGGTTAAGCAGTCACAGATTATCTTCATCCCCGGTGGTTTCTCCGGCGGTGACGAGCCTGACGGTTCAGGTAAGTTTATTACTGCTTTCTTCCGTAACGCTGCTGTAAAAGAGCAGGTTCACGATCTTCTCAAAAATCGTGACGGTCTTATGGCAGGTATCTGTAACGGTTTTCAGGCTCTTATCAAGCTCGGTCTTGTTCCTTACGGTGAGATTATCGACACTGATGAAAATTGTCCTACTCTTACATACAACACTATCGGCAGACATCAGTCAAGACTTGTAAGAACCCGTATTGCTTCAAATAAGTCTCCATGGCTTATGGAAACAAATGTGGGCGATATTTACACTGTACCCATTTCTCACGGTGAAGGCAGATTCCTCTGCTCCGATGAGCTTGTAAAAGAGCTTGCAGCAAACGGTCAGATTGCAACTCAGTATGTTGATCTTCTCGGCAACCCCACTGCTGATATTCATTTTAATCCCAATAACTCTGTTTGTGCTATTGAGGGTATCACATCACCCGACGGCAGAGTGTTCGGTAAAATGGGTCACTCTGAGCGTATCGGTTCAGGTCTTTATAAGAATGTTGACGGCGATTACAATATCGGTATGTTTACATCAGCAGTTAAGTATTTTAAATAACATAAAAAGTAAATAAAATTATAACGCAGCTACAGCCTTTCAGCGGTAACTGCGTTGTTTTTTTGTTTAGAACTTTTTTAAAATCTTTTACCGTCAAAATGGGGCGGAGCAAATCCTCTTTCACCGTTAAAATGCGGCGGAGGAGGGGGAGGAGGAAATTCACCGTCAGGCATTTGCTCGTGCTTTGACATATATCTTGATGCCTGAGTTGAGAACAGCTTATGATATTTGCCGTGAAGTGCCATCAGTTCTTCATGAGTGCCGCTTTCAACAACACAACCGTTTTCAAGCACAATGACCGTATCAGCAATTGTTGCACTTGAGAGTCTGTGTGATACAAACACACTGGTTTTTCCTTCTCTGAGCTTGTCGAACTGCTTATAAATTTCCTGTTCGGCAATTGCATCAAGAGATGCTGTGGGCTCGTCGAGAATAAGAATATCAGCATCAGAATAGAATGCTCTTGCAACTGACAGCTTTTGCCACTGACCGATTGACAGCTCCGTACCGTCGGATTCAAAATATCTTGTAAGGGGAGTGTCATACTCAAGGGGCATTTTTTTGATAAAATCGTGTGCTCCTGACATTTGTGCTGCTTGACGAACATTATCCCCTGTTTTCATCTTGTCCACGGAACCAAAGGCAATATTATCACCTGCTGATTCAGCATACTTTCCAAAATCCTGGAAAATAATTCCGTATAGCTTGTAAAGTGCTTGAGTATCGTATTCACGGATATCTCTTCCGTCAAGAAGAATAATGCCCTCTGTAGGGTCATAAAGTCTTGTTATGAGCTTAATAAGTGTGGTTTTTCCTGCACCGTTAAGACCGACTAACGCAACAGTGCTGCCCGACTTAATTGTAAGATTCATGTTATGTATAACATCTCTGTCTGCACCGGGATAACGGAATGTTACATTTTTAAGTTCAATTGTATGACCGCAGTGTGTTTTTGGCTTGACAGGGGGTTCAATTATTGGTTTTACTGTTTGTTTTTCATTCATGAATAGAATCATGTTGTCAATAAACAGCGAGCCTTCATAAATAGTTGAAATTACTGTTATTACTGCCGTCAGTGCTGATGAAATGGAGTTGAGTGCACCGGTATATACCGAATAATCGGAAATCTGTGATACATTTGTTGCTATCATATAGAATAACACGCCGTTCATTACCGCTGTTGCAAGAGAAAGGGCGAGATTGCATGCACCCTCTTGCAAAATAAGGCTTTTTATACCTTTGAAATAACCTTTGAAAACGTCGTTATATTTACCGATAAGCAGATCTGAAAGATTGAACAGTCGTATTTCCTTAACCATATCCTTGTCAACCATTCTGTCGCTGTAATAGTTCATCTTGCGGCGGTCTTTTGAACGATGGAACATATATCTGAAATTTTTACGGCGGAAATGGAAGGATACAGCAGCACTTGCTACAGTTAAAAGTAAAAATGCACCGAAGAAGATCAGACTTGATGAAGGCAAGACGGTAAGAATTGCAGACAGGACTGCAAAATAGCTTATCATTGAAATGACTTTTGAAATCAATTCAAATGTTGCTCTGAGAATATTTACAGGTCTTACGCCTGCCTCTCTGTTTGCATTTTCAAGCCTTTCGTAGAAATCCGGTTTGTCAAAAGAAGCAAGATCAACCGTCTTTGCTTTTTTCATTATTTTAACTTTTACATGATTTGTTACTGCTTCGCCGGAAATCTGAGTAACCATATTTGAAATACTGCTTGCCAATGTGTTTAAAAACAGATAACCGAATTGGAAAATAAGCGGCAGCACAAGATCTGCTTCCTGAGTAAAGCTCAGAACTACACTTTCAAGAAGATTCGCAGTTATAAGTGTTCCCACTAAAGGCATAATTCCGTCGTAAACGGTCATGAACATCATAACTATCAGCAGTATAGGCTGTGTTTCCCATACAAGCTTGAAAATGTAAAAAAGTCTTGAACAGGTTCCGCCTACAGTTTCTTTCAGATAACGAGGGACATCTTTAAGATTTTTCGGTTTTTTGGCTTTGAGCCTTTCTGATGATTCAAGGATAGGGGGACCGAATCCTGGCGGCATATTATCTACCTCTTTTTATTTTTGTGTTTCTTTTTTAATTGTTGCTTTTGTTTTGAGTTTTTTCTGTTGTTGCTGTCTCTGTTGGGCTTGTCAGGTGCAACAAGACAGTTGGGACCGCTACCTATAAGATCATATCTTCCTGCTTTTTTTAACGCCGAGATAACAAGCTTTTTGTTTTCAGGACGGAAATATTGAAGTAATGCCCTTTGTTCCGCTTTTTCTTCAGCAGTTCCGGGTACATAGACTTTTTCCATCGTGTATGGATCAAATCCGGTATAGAACATACAGGTTGAAACTGTACCGGGAGTAGGATAGAAGTCTTGCACCTGTTCGGGATGCAGTCCTTCTTTTTTCAGGAATCTCGCAAGCTCTATCGCATCATTAATTGTGCTACCGGGATGAGAAGACATCAGATACGGTACGAGATATTGGTTTTTATTTGCTTTTTTATTCAGCTCATAATAACGCTTTTTGAAACGATTGTACACTTCAATAGGCGGTTTTCCCATTCTTTTGAGAACATTATTTGAGCAATGCTCGGGAGCTACCTTCAGCTGTCCGCTGATGTGATGTTCTACAAGCTCGTTGAAGAATGTTTCGTCATCGTCGGCAATAAGATAATCAAAACGTATACCCGAACGGATAAATACCTTTTTAATTTTGGGTAAGGCTCTGAGTTTTCTCAGCAGACTTAAATAATCGCTGTGATCAACCTTTACAGCAGGACAAATCGACGGAGAAAGACACTTTTTATCGGGGCAAAGACCTTTGGTCAGCTGTTTTTCGCAGGAGGGTGCTCTGAAATTCGCAGTAGGACCGCCTACATCGTGAATATAGCCCTTGAAATCTTCCATTGCAGTTATTGCTTTTGCTTCTTCAATAACCGAATCGTGACTTCTGCAGCTTATTTGTCTGCCCTGATGATAGGCAAGAGAACAGAAATTACAGGCACCATAGCAGCCCCTGTTGTGAATGATTGAAAATTTAACCTCTTCAATTCCCGGAACACCGCCGAGAGCTTCATATGAGGGATGATAGTTTCGCATAAATGGGAGCGAATATACCTGATCCATTTCTTGTGTTGAAAGGGGCGGCATAGGCGGATTTTGTATAACGATTTTATCACCGTGGCGTTGAATGACTGTTTTTCCTCTCACGGCATCGTGCTCTTCCTGCTGAATACGGCAGGATTTTGCATATTGCTTTTTGCCTTCTTCCGTGTTTGCACAAACGGCATCAAAGCTTGGACATTCTTTTACCGGCATTGGTTTATAATCGAGAGTTTTAACGGCGTAACAGGTTCCTTTTATATCTGTAAGAGAACTTATTTTTTCTCCGCTTTTGAGTCTGTCGGCAATCTCAACTATATGTTTTTCGCCCATTCCGTACATAAGCAGGTCGGCAGTTGAATCAATCAAGATTGACGGTCTTACTTTGTCATCCCAATAATCATAATGTGCAAAACGGCGAAGTGAAGCTTCAATACCGCCTATTGCAATGGGAACATCATCATAAATTCTTCTGATGCTTTTGCAGTAGACAATAACAGCTCTGTCCGGTCTTGCACCTGCTTTTCCGCCTGCGGTATAAGCATCGTCGCTTCTTTTTTTCTTTGCGGCGGTGTAGTGTGCAACCATTGAGTCAATATTTCCGCCGTTCACAAAAAAACCGTATCGTGGCTTCCCGAAACGGGTATAATCATCATCATTCTTTGGCTGGGGAAGAATACATATGCGGTAACCGGCATTTTCCAGCACACGGGAAATTATAGCCGTTCCGAAAGAGGGATGGTCAACATATGCATCTCCCGTTACAATCACAAAATCAGCGTAGTACCACCCACGTTCAAGCATTTCTTCTTTTGTTATAGGTAAAAAGGGCATAATAAATCACCTTGTAAACAATAATTTAGCAGTACGCTAAATTATTGTTAAAGTAATAGGTAATAAGGAATAGTGAAGAAGTGAGGAAGGGCTACGCCCTTACCCGATTTATAATGGTTTAAAAGGCGAAGCCTTTTCCACACTTATTACTTTTTCACTATTACTTCTTACTTCAAACAATAATTTATCGCAGATAAATTACTGTTTATATTATATACTAAACATATTTATAAAGCAAGTAATTATATATATTATAGTTGCCGCCGGTTTAAAATAACCTTGACAAAAAAATATTCAGGATGATATACTGAATGCACAAGGAGGCAATTTTATGGAAAACAAACCTTTGTATATATTGACTTATGACCATGGCGGATTTGTCCTTTGGGGTAATGAGGTAAAACCCCGTCTGAAAAAACTGTTACAGTGGATGGAAAAATATCCTAAACTGAAAATCGGTCTTGATTATGAATCATACACATTTGACGAATATTCAATGACAGATCCTGAAATTATTGACCTTATTTCTCAGCTTATCACAAAATATCCCTCAAGAGTGGGATTGGGGGCTACAACTTACGGTCAGCCTCTTTCACTTTTTGTTTCAGAGGAATCTAATGTCAGACAATTAACATATGCAATACGCACAAATCTTAAATATTTTGGACAGACTCCTAATGTGTATTCAATTTCAGAGTTTGCCCTTAACAATCAGACGCCACAGCTTGCAAGGCTTTGCGGATATGATGCTGCAATTCTTCGTTCTCACGTTATGGGATACGGTTATGTTAAAAATTTTGATATACCGTGGGGCAATTGGGTAGGAAAGGATAACACTCAAATTCCTGCTGTGCCTACATATGACAAGCAAGGCAGAGGCTTTAACTGTACAACTCTTGATAATTGGATTTTGTCTCGCTGGCCCAAAGATCATGCTTATTATGCTCCCGAAGATTTTGAAAAAACATTTGAGCATATATCACCTCTGCTTGCATCAAGATATGATGACCTTACTCAGCCGATAGAAGATTTGACTTCGTATGTTGAAACAAAAGAAAATTATCATTATGTGCTTCTTGAGGATATCCCTGCTCTTTACGGCGAAGCAAATGAGGAAATGCGTACAACGGATAACGATTTCCATGTACAGATGCCATGGGGATATTGCGGCAATGAGATATTTAACGGATGCAGGGCTTCTGAGGTGTCAGCAGCACAGGCTGAGAAGCTTAATGCTCTTTCTGTGATTTTAGGCGGAGAGTCTATGCAGGAAAAGCTTGAGGATTCATGGAGATATGCTCTTGTTGCTCAGCATCATGATGTCACAATATGCGGATTGCTTGACCTTTCAAGACGTTTTATTCCCGATTCGTTAAAATTATCTGCTCAGGTAAAAGAAGATTCATTAAAATCAATTAAATCTCATTTCTCAGATTGTGAAAATGAGTCCGTTATCGTTATAAATCCTCATTCATTTGCTGTTAATGAGTGGATTGAAGCTGAGGTTGAGGGGGATGTTGTTGCATTTGACGGCGATAAGGCTCTTGAGTGCGAAAAGAACGGAAATACTCTTCGTGTTAATGTTGAGCTTCTGCCTTTGAGTGTAAAACGTCTTACTCTTCGCAACCTTGAGATTCAAACAAAGAGTGCTTACACATGGAATAAAGAATCAGGTATACTTAATACTCCGCTTTATGAATTAAGGCTTAATGATAACGGTATTTGTTATATTGATGATGTTATTGGTAATCGTCGTATATTTGATAATGGTAACGGAGAGCTGTTTACTGCTTATGTTGACGGTGAAAGCTGTGTTTCACATGGTAAGTGGGAAGTTAATATAACATCTCACGGTGCTGTAGCGGTTCAATATGGAACTGTGGGTACAATTCCTTACAGATTTGAAATGAAATTTTCAGGCAAACAGCAGAGAATTGACTGTAAGGCAAAATTTGAAATGCATAATGAAAAAGTCGGGCATTCAGGTGTTGACGAGGGCTTGAAAAAATCGCTTACTGTTGACGGTCATCGCCATGAAGAAAAAATGTGTTTTATAATGAATATGTGTCTTGATAATGATCGAAGAATGGTTCGTGATTTGCCATTTTCAATATCCGATTGGAACGGAGCAGTTCGTGACAATGAGGAATATTGGTATCCCGATGACCTTATCCGTTATGACAAAGATGTTACTCCTGAAGAGTCTTTTGCCGGCACAACATATATGCAGGGCGTTTATTGGCTTTGTATGCGTGACCAAAAACAGGGACTTGCTGTGTTTAACAGAGGTTGTATGGGCTCTGTCGTACAGGGAAATAGGCTGTCTGTTCCTCTTTTGTATTCGGATTTGTATATGTGCGGCACAAGAATCCTTGAGGGTGAATTTGAGAACGAGTTTGCACTGTTTCCCTTTGATTCAGCTCTTTCGGATGCTGATTTGCATCGTAATGCTTTTGTTTATGCATATCAGCCTGTTGTTGAAACTGTCGAAAAGGGTAACGGAGACATGGATGAATTTAAAATTGCAGATTTTAACGCAGTAGGCGGAGATGTTATTATGACTGCAATGTATTCGGAAGACGGTGCAATTTTTGCAAGATTCTGTAACTATTCAGACGAACCGTCAGCGGCTACGTTTGAAACATCCATCGGTAATGTGACACACGAAACCGATTTGCTCGGAAAAGAGCTTTCGGAAATTTGTGAAAATAAACTTTGTTTCCGTCCTTGGGAAATAAAAACCATAAAAATTGTATTATAATAAAATAAACAAAAGGACACCTTTAGTGTTTAGAGGTGCCCTTTTGCAAATTTAATGAAAGTTTACTATAATTTATTTGTCTCAATAAAAGGCCAAAAAGGGAGAAAAACTATGAGTAAATTTTCAGATGCTTTTTCCGAACTCGTTAAAAACAGATGTGACAACATTTTTTAGTTGCTGAAATAGCGGGTGAACACCGTTCCCGAAGAAAACAGAGCCGTTGCTTGGCAGGGACACATAAAAACAACCCCTCAAGCAGATTTCGTTAAATTTGCGGCAGAATACAGAGATAATGGTAAGTGTGCTTATTAATAGAAGATATAATATAAATTAGGAATAAATCATTTAAACAAAATAATGAAATATGGGTCGCTTTATATGGTGAAAGGTTGTTTTGAAAAATATATAAAAATTATAACGGTTGGGGCTTGCTGTTGATATGTAAAAATTTATTTTAATGTTGACATAAAGCAAAGGAGCGGTTTATAATTATTTTATAATATTTTTTTGGAGAGGGATAGCATGGAAAATAATTCTGTCAAAAAATATGGTAAGCTTATCAAAATAATGCAGATAGTTTCTTTCATTTTTATGCTTGCAATGGTAGTTGTATGTATCGTCTTTATGCAAAAAAACAATATTTCCGTCAAAAATGTTGATGCACTTACACAGTATCTCACGGGCGGAACTCTGACGATTGCACTTATCATAACTGCATTCAGCATTGTTAAATCATTTGCATTGATTTTTCCGCCTGCTGTTCTGTTTGTGCTTTCGGGAATTGTGTTCGATGATTTATGGATAGCTGTGCTTGTCAATTTTGTTGCAACTGCCTGCAGTTTGATTTTGCCTTATTTTCTTGGCCGATTTATGGGAGCCGATATTGTTACCACACTTAAAGGAAGATTTAAGGCGATAAAGAAGCTCGACAGTTTTGCAGATGAAAATTCATTTGCGGTTGTGTTTATTTTTAAGGCCGGCGGACTCATGCCGTCAGACTTGAGCAGTCTTATTTTCGGTGCAATGAAAATTCCTTTTGGTAAGTATTTCCTTGCATCTAATCTCGGAATGCTTGTGCTTAATGTGTTATGGAGCCTTCTCGGTGCAAAGGGTGATCTTTCAAATCCTTTCACATTCCTTTATGCCTTGCCTGCGTTGCTTTTTGCAATCGTAGCTTCGGTATTCATGAGTAAAAGACAAAAGAAAAAACAATCAGTTCAGCAAAAAACTGAAACGGAGGATAAATAATGA
>CAYVTA010000059.1:0-13372 GCA_964454355.1 uncultured Eubacteriales bacterium
GTTACTCTTACAGCAGTTGATACAACTGTAAGCTACGGCAAGGCTGCATCTTACTCAGTTAAGGCTGACGGATTTACAGGTTCTGACTCACTTGCGACAATGGGTGGCACGCAGCCTACTTATGTATGTACATACAGCATGGGTGAGGATGTCGGCACATATACCATTAAGATAAACCACAACCTTGACAGTAACGGTAACTATGAGTTTGATACTGTTGACGGTACTCTTACTGTAGTTCCTGCTGACCTCTATGCTTCCGCAACAGCAACAAACAGAGATTATAACGGTTCAACAGGTGTTGAGGTTAAGTTTGCTATCACATCAGGTAAGTATTCAAATGATGATGTAAGTCTTTCAACAACAACAGCTAACGGTACAGCAGCTTCCGCTAACGCAGGTACAAGAACTGTTGTTTACACAGCTCCAACCCTCACAGGTTCAAAGGCTTCTAACTACAACCTTGTTCTTACTCCCGCATCAGGCATCCTTACCGTAACCATCAATAAACTTGATCCCGAAGGCGTAGTATTCCCCAATACTGCAACAATTGAGTTTGGTCAGGCTCTCTCATGGGCTGAGTTCTCAGACGAAGCTGCAGGTGATGGTACATTTGCTCTTAAAGGAAATGTGCCCAACGCACTTGGTGATTATGCATACGAAGTAGTATTTACACCTTCTGACTCCGTAAACTACAATACAGTTACAAATTATGTGACTCTTACAGT
The DNA here is from genome assembly GCA_964454355.1 of uncultured Eubacteriales bacterium. Classification (GTDB taxonomy): domain Bacteria; phylum Bacillota; class Clostridia; order Oscillospirales; family Acutalibacteraceae; genus UBA1081. The sequence continues at coordinate 729 of CAYVTA010000059.1, forward strand.
TACTACATGTACAGTTGATTATGTTGTAGGTATTTCAGGAACAGCTCAGGCAGGCGAGAAGCTTACAGCTACATTTACGGGACTTCCCACAAAGGCTTATGATTATGTTAATTATCAGTGGTACAGAGTTTCTGATGAAATGACTCAGGCTATTTCAGGTGCTACACATTCAACATATACAGCAACAGAAAATGATGTAGGATATACACTTTGTGTACTGACATATTTCGACAGTGATGCTCCTTTTGTATTTGCAGAGGATGTTGCTGAAGAGTTTGGTACCCATACAGGTATTTATGGTGAAACATCAGGTACGATCCAAGAAGAAAATCTTACCTTCTGGCAGAGACTTATGAGATGGATACAGAGCATCATTGAAGCACTTACAGGTGTATTCCTTATTATGTGATGAGCTGATTTGAATTAAAATTAAACCCGTCGGAGAAATCCGATGGGTTTTTTTGCAACAAAAAGCTCCCGAAATCGAACGGGAGCTTTTTATATTATTTCTTTGCTTTAGCTGCTTTTTTAGCTGCTTTTTTTCTTTTTTTTACTTCGGGATCTTTCGGGTCACCTTCTGTCTTGACAATCCAATCAGTCATATCTTTAACGGACTGTTCGACTGACATGGGCTTGTAATCAAGCTCTGCTGCCGCCTTTGCGTAAGTAAAATTGCAATTTGAAACAAGCTTTCTGATTGAATATCTTGTAAAAAGGGGAGTGGTATCGGTAACTTTATAGTAGACTTCCATAATTGGTGCCGCAATGTCTACGATGCCTTTGTTCAGAGTGATAGCCGGTGCCTTCTGACCCAGAACCTTTGCAAGAGTCTTAATAAACGCATCGACTGTAATTGCATCACCACAAAGAATGTAGCATTCACCGGGTCTGCCCTTTGTTGCAGCGGCGTAGGTTCCTTTAGCAACATCTCTGACATCAACAAAATTGTAACCGCCAAAACCGAGGGTAACAGGGAAGTTACCGTTTAAGAACATTCTTACCATTTCACCTACACTGGAAACCTTAAAGTCGTACGGACCTATGCAGGCACTTGGCTGAAGCACAACCGTTTCAAGACCATCAGTGCCGTTGCTGTCGAGAACATACTGAGTTGCTTCAGCTTTTGTTTTTGCATATGCTCCCTCGAGAATTTCGGGATGATACTCACTGAGCTCTGACATAACCTGATTATCAGGCAGGGGAGGATATGTGTCAACAGAGGACATGTAAACAAGTCTTTTTACGCCGCATTTTTTGCAGGCTTCAACAACATTTTTTGTGCCTGTCACATTGACTCTGTAAACTGCATCTTCGTTGCCGGGCTTGAGTTCGATCATACCTGCAAGATGGTATACAACCTCAGCACCTTCAAAAGCTTTCACAAGAGAATCAAGGTCGGTTACGTCACCGAAAACCTTTTCGCACTCAATGCCGTCAAAAATGCTTAAGTCTTTTCTGATAAGAATTTTTGGATTTTCGCCGTTTTTGGCAAGCTCAAGAAGAAGTGCATAGCCAACATGACCGGTTGCTCCGGTCATTACACATTTTGCCATAACAAACACACCTTTCTGTATATAAAGAAAATTATTTACGTTTTATTACCGCATGCTGATTATCAGGCAGCGACGGATTTGTAACTTCCTCTGCAAGTTCTTCGATTTGAGTAAAAAGCTTTTGGATTTTTTCTTTTTGCAGAGCCTTGATTTTTAAAACTTTGCTTACTCTTCTCGGAAGCGAAGCAACATCTTTTACGATTATATAAACAGGGTCATCAGTTGATTCGCATTTTTTTAAGGAACCGTCAAATATGCAAAGGTAAATATCCATTATGTGAGCAAGTAAATTATCGTTTTTGATTTGTTTGACCGCTTTTTTATTTACGCCCTTGCCGAAAGTGAAGAAATTGATTAGTCTGCCTGCTTTGCCTACAGTCATTTTCATTAGCCATTTTGCAATTTTTGAAATAACTCCGTAATATTTACCGTCATACTTGAGTTTTTCATCTATGGCATTAAACCTTGCTATAAATTCAATTTTGTCATTTGCGGCAGAATCAAGAATGCCCAGCAGAACGCCCTTCGTGTGATCTGTGATGTATTCGTTTGTATATTCAACGCCGTTGTATGTAAACTTTTCAAGTCTGTCTACATCTATTCGGTATTCATCATCGGAAATTGTAATTGTAACGATAGGGGAAGGGTGACCGCAGAGAGAACCGACATTGATTTGAGTCATAATATTGCCGTTTTTAGCAGTGTATTGTGTGGTTCTTTGCATATGTGAATGCCCTACAATAATGAAGTCAACGCCTGCTTCAGCAAGAGCTTCTGCACGTTCATCAGCATCTCCTATCATCTGACCGCCATTAATGAGCCTTGAAACGTTTGCAAGAACAAGGTGATGTTCCATAACGATGACTGTTTCACCATTGGCTTTTGCATCATGCACCTGCTTGAGTATCCAGTCAAAGTGTTCATCACAGTAGCCTGCCTTACCCTTTCCGTTTCTATCATCATTAAGACCCAACAGACGAACTTTATCGTTTAGCTTTACGGCATAGGAAATGGCACCAATTTCATTTTCATATGTATCATATGCCTGATTTTCACCAAAATCCTTGTAAAATTCACGAAGATAAGGTGGAGATACGGTTTCAACGTCTTTAATTGATGTTTCGCCCTCAAATCTTTTCGCATCGCCGTTACAGCACCAGTCATGAGTGGAATATACAACGAAAACCTTTTTCTTTTCGGATAAAAGCCTGATTTTCTCCATAACTTCAGCATGGGCAATCTTTTCACCATCATTGGAGATGTCGCCGGCAATAAATACAGCATTGCAATCACTGTTGCCGATTTCGGAAAATGCAGCGTCGATTATGGCACCTGTCTCTGCGAGACATTTTTGGTCAGATGAGGCACGCAAACGATAAGCTCTTCCGCCGTCGGTCAGTGTCTCGGAAAAATGGTGTAAATCAGCAATGATTTTAATTTTGTACATTCATTCACCTTCAGTCTGAAAATAGATATATATTCTATATTAACATATTATTATTTATTTCGCAATCCTTTTGGATAATGATTTTTTGCTCGTCCCGAAACAACTTTTGCACCGCCTACGGTACAGCCGTTAACCGTTACAACAGCCCAGCCATTGTCGCAATCGGTTGATATTTCTTCACCGTGAAGATATTTTTTAATCATTTCTCCGTCAGCAGTCAGTTCGATTTTTCTTTTAAAATTTTTTCCCAATGCCATAAAAAACTGATGATGAGGCTGAATATGATTTTTTCTTATCTCACCTATGGTTACTCCGCAGGAAAATGCCGCACCTTTTTCAATTTTGAAATCAGGCGTAAAATAAACGGGATTACCGTTATACATCAGGACATTATTTTTATCGTATGAGATAAGTGCATCATCAAGAAAATCAAACACATCAGTTGGAATTTTGATGTTTTCATTTTTATATTTTACAGGATAGTCAAAACGCTCTTTTGTGTTGTGCAGTACAGCGGCAAATTGCCCCTCGCCTTTGTTTTTATGAGGATAAAATCTTCTTGTGAAATTGATGTTATCGCATTTGCAGCCGCTAAACAATATGCCGTCAGAACTATTTTGTTTCACTCTCTCCGTTACTGGAACAAGCTCAAAATCGGGATGCCTCTGTAAAAAAGAATCAATCATCATTTCGTTTTCTTCAAGAGAAAACGTGCAGGTGGAATATACAATATATCCACCGTTTTTCAGTGCCGCTGTCGCATTTTCGAGTATCTCGGTTTGTCGCTGAACACACATTTTGACATTTTCAGTGCTCCATTCTTTTATTGCAAGCTCTTCCTTTCTAAACATTCCCTCACCGGAACAGGGTGCATCAACCATTATCATATCAAAGGTATCAGGAAAAAGTCCTGCAAGCTTTTTTGGGTCCATGCACGTGGTTACGGTGTTGAGAAGTCCCAGACGCTCAACATTTCCCGTAAGAATTTTGCACCTTGAAGAAATTATTTCATTAGAGACGAGAATGCCTGTATCACCCAGCTTGTTTTTAAGCTGAGTGCTCTTTCCTCCGGGAGCTGCACACATATCAAGAATTTTCCAATCAGGCTGAATGTCGATGCATTCTGCGGGAGCCATTGCTGCTGGCTCCTGAACATAAATCATGCCTGCATGGTGATAGGGATGGTTACCCACCTTGTCAAATTCAAGATAAAATCCATTTTCAACATAAGGGATTTTTTCTGAGCCTAAAATATTTATCTTTTCAAAGTCTGAAAGCGATATTTTGTCAGTGTTTACACGAAAAGCCCTTACAGGAGGTTCATCAAAAGATTTTATATAATCATCATATTCCTTGCCTAAAAGATTTTTCATTCTCTCGGCAAACTCAAAAGGTAGTTGTATCATTATTTTTCACCATTAATGTTCATTTCAATGTGGAGCATACACATTCCCACCGCCGTTATTGCGGCTGTTTCTGTGCGGAGGATTCGACTGCCCAAAGATATTCTGATTCCGCCGATTTCTTCGGCTTCTTTGACTTCTTTTTCTTCAAAACCGCCCTCAGGACCGATTATAATACCCACGGACGTTCCGCTTTTTATTTTTAGGAGTGCTTCCTTCGTTGCAGTCATTCCCTTTTCATTTTCATACGGAATAAGAACCAAATCAAGCGCCTTTGATATCTGCATGGCTTGCCTGTATGTCATTACATCGCAAATTTCAGGAATTATGCTGCATTTGCTCTGCTTTGCGGCACTTTCTGCGATTGATTGCCACCTTGTCACCTTACTCTTTTTCTTCTTTGCATCAAGGCTTACCACACATCGGTTCATTTCAACGGGAATTATTGAGTATACGCCCAGCTCGACGCATTTTTGAATGATAAGTTCCATTTTATCACTTTTGGGAAGACCTTGAAAAAGATATATCTTAACGGGAAGCTGCGTGTTCTGATAATTTTCTTCGGTTATTCTTGCTTTTACTGTTTCACAGTCAATACTTTCAATCGTGCAAAGATGGCTTTGACCGCTGTCGCTTATGAGAAAACAGTCCCCCGTTTTCATTCGAAGAACATTTGCTATATGGTTGTAGTCGGAGCCTGTGATGTAATAGCAATCTCCCTGTCGGTTGCTGTCATTAACGAAAAAATTGTTCAAATTCGTCACCTCTACGGCTTAATGCTTGTAGGAATATTTAAAATTTTTGATATGTTTTTTGTTTCAAGGTTATTATAACAGAGAAACATTATCTTTACAACGACTATTACAAAAAATGTTAATTGTATTTGACAAAATAAAATATATATACTATAATATATTTTATTAAATTTTGAAAGGAGAGGTATCCTGAATGGATGACCCTGCCCCCGATAACTTTATATCACTTTCTATGACTGCTGCTTCGGTTTTAGCTGATGGTGACAGTCAAACAGTATCAATTGTACTGAAACTTTTGCTTTTGTTCGTACTGATTCTTGTGAATGCATTTTTTGCAATGAGTGAAATTGCAATTATTTCTCTCAATGACACAAAAATTGAAAAGCTTGCTGAAGAGGGCGACAAAAAAGCAAAGCAGATCATGCGTCTTACGGAAAATTCATCTAACTTTCTCTCGATGATTCAAATCGGCGTAACTCTTGCCGGATTCTTGACAAGTGCATCTGCTGCTGATTCCTTTGCTCCTATTCTTACAAACGCTGTTGCTCCTTTGATTCCGGGTATTCCTGTGGGAGTGATAGATACTGTATCTCTTGTACTTATAACGATTATAATTTCTTATTTTTCACTTGTTTTGGGCGAGCTTGTGCCTAAAAAGATTGCAATGCAGAAATCCGAGAAGATATCCTATAAAATTGTTGGTTTCTTGCTTGTTTTTATGAAGATAACAAAGCCCTTTGTTAAGGTTTTGTCTTTTTCAACAAACGCTATCGTAAGACTTTTCGGTATTGATCCTGCTGCAGATGAAGAAAAGGTCACTGAAGAGGAAATACTCATGATGGTTGACGTAGGTGAAGAAAAAGGCGTTATTGAAAACACTCAGGCTGAAATGATAAACAATATTTTTGAGCTTGATGATATAGATGCAGGTGATATTATGACTCACCGTGTTGATATGACTGCTGTTGAGGCTGATGAGCCTGTCAGCGAGGTAATAAAGGTTGCCATTGCCGATGGTTATTCAAGAATTCCCGTGTTTGATGATGATCCGGATAATATTATCGGTATGGTTTATATAAAGGATCTTATCGGTTATATCGGCAAGGAATTTCCCATGGACAAATCCATAAGGGAAGTGATGCGTGAGGCATATTTTGTGCCTGAGACGAAAAAATGCGGTCAACTTTTTACGGAAATGAGTGAAAAGCATATTCAGATGGCTATTGTTGTTGATGAATACGGAGGTACCGCAGGTCTTGTTACAATTGAAGATATAATTGAGTCTATAGTCGGTAATATTCAGGACGAGTATGATGATGAGGACGAGGAAATTGCAAGAATCAACGATACCACATTTACCGTTGAAGGCAATACTGATATTGATGAGGTCGATGAGCTTGTCGGTGCAGAACTGCCTCAGGATGATTATGATACCTTGGCGGGCTTTATTATAAGCCGTTTGGGATATCTGCCTAAAGACGGAGATATGGATACCGTTGAGTTTGAAAATCTTAAATTTACTATTCTTTCCGTTGAGGATAAGCGTATTGCAAAGGTTCGTATTGACATAAAGCCCAGAGACGAAGAAGATTCTGAATCTGAGGAAAAAAGAGTAAAGCTAAGAAAAAACAAAGATGAAGTTTAGACAATAACTTATTACAGACAGATTATTGTTTGCGTTGGTGACATTATGAATTTTTTTGAAAACATGACCCGGGTCACATTCGGTGGGATAGACAAGGTTTTTGATGTATCCTCTGTTTTTTGTGAATTTTCCCTTTTCGGAAATAATTTCAGCATCAAGTGGTATGGAGTTATAATCGCTTTCGGTTTTACTCTTGCTGTGCTTTTTGGCGGAAGAATCACATACAAGTGGAAAATGGATCTCAATAAAATGGTTGATATTCTTATTTTCGGTACCATCGGCGGCATTGTGGGTGCAAGGCTGTATTATTGTATTTTCAGTTGGGATAAATATAAAGACAACCTTCTTGATATTTTTAAAATATGGGAAGGCGGACTTGCTATTTACGGCGGAATTATCGGCGGTGTGCTTGCAGCTTTTATTACCTGTAAGGTTATAAAACTCAATTTCTGGAATCTTCTTGATGCGGCTGGCATGAGCCTTCTGATCGGTCAGGGAATCGGCAGATGGGGTAATTATGCAAATCAGGAGGCTTTCGGTACTCTTTGTGAAAACTGGGGTATGATGAGTGACAAGGTTATTTCTTACATTGAAAGACATAAAGAGCTTTTCGGACTTGAGGGCGTGGATAATATTTCTGAATATATAGCTGAAAACAACCTTTATGTTCACCCCACATTTTTTTATGAATTTGTGTGGTGTATGGTTGGATTTGTATTGCTTTACATCATTTGCAAAAAGTGTCGCAAGTTCAGCGGACAGATTTTCCTCTGCTACGGAATATGGTACGGCATGGGAAGAATGATAATCGAGGGCTTAAGAACAGACAGCCTTTATATCGGCGATACAAGCATTCGTGTTTCCCAACTTCTTTCGGCGGCAATCGTTCTTGTTTGCACAGCGATTTTGATTTTTATGCTTGTAAAAACAAAGAAAACCCCTAAGCCTATTGAAGGTGTAGATTATTATATTGAGCCTGAACCCTTTTTTAATTTTCAGAAGAAGAAATTTGAAGCGGAAAGTGCTCAGAAAGCAGAGGGAAATGACGATGTACAGGATAATTGACGGTAAAGAGGTTTCTTCCGCAGTGAGAGAGAGCATTAAAAACGAGGTTTTGGAGCTCAAGGAGAAGGGTATTGTTCCCGGTCTTGCGGTTATTATTGTAGGAAATGACCCGGCATCAAGGGTTTATGTTAATAATAAGAAAAAGGGCTGTGAACAGGTGGGTATGAACTCTTTTGAGTATGCTCTGCCCGAGGAAACTACTACTCAGGAGCTTCTCGACCTTATTGAAAAGCTTAATAAGGATGAAAATGTCAACGGAATCCTTTGTCAGCTTCCTGTTCCTAAGCACATTGACGAAGAAAAGGTACTCAATGCCATTTCTCCTGAAAAGGATGTGGATGCATTTCATCCTGTAAACTGCGGAAAGGTTATGACCGGTGATTACCGTTTTGCTCCTTGTACACCGGCGGGTATGGTTGAAATGCTCAAGCATTATAACATTGAAATTTCCGGTAAACACTGTGTAATTATAGGCAGAAGCAACATTGTTGGTAAGCCTATGGCTATGCTGATGCTTAAAAATAATGCAACCGTTACTGTTTGTCATTCAAAAACCGCAAATCTTGCCGAAATCACCAAACAGGCAGATATTCTTGTTGCGGCTGTGGGCAGACCTAAATTCGTTACGGCGGATATGGTTAAGGACGGAGCTGTTGTGTTGGATGTGGGCATTAACAGAATGGAAAACGGCAAGCTTTGCGGTGATGTGGATTTTGATGCTGTATGTGAAAAAACATCATATATCACCCCTGTTCCCGGCGGAGTCGGCCCTATGACAATAACAATGCTGCTTAAAAATACACTTGAAGCAGCAAAATAAATTAGATGTGCCCTAATATTTCCGTATCTTTTTCTGTTTCTAATTAAACAGCAGATACGGATTGTTTTTTGGAGTTTAATATGAAGAAAATTAAAATTTATGACGAAGTTGGATATGTATTTTCTGTGGTGTTGCTTGCTTTTTCTGTGGCAATGATATCTTCTACGGGATTCGGGTTGTCGATGATAGTTTCTCCTGCGTACATATTAAGTCAAAAGGTTCCTGTTCTTACCTTTGGACAGAGTGAATATGTTATACAGGGAATACTTTTTGTTGTTTTCTGCGTGTTGGTTAAAAAAGTTCGACTTGTATACCTTTCTTCTTTTGTTACAGGCTTGTTTTACGGCGCAGTGCTGGATTTGTGGCAGATAATAATTCCTCATTTTAATCCAAGCATTACAGCTCCGGGTACATTGCCGCTTTCTCTGAGAATCGTGTATTTTATACTGGGTGAATTGCTTACTGCCATTTCGATTGCAATATGCTTCAGGATCTATTTGTATCCTCAGGTTTATGATTTTTTCGTTAAAGGCGTGTCGCAGAGATATAATCTTGAACAAAGCAAATTTAAGAGCTGTTTTGATATAACATTTCTTGTGCTGTCGGTTGTGATGTCTTTGGTGTTGTTCGGCTCATTCGTGGGCGTTGGTATCGGCACATTGGTAATGGCAGCATGTAACGGTCCGCTTATTAATCTTTGCGGAAAGCTGATAGATAAAATATTTGTCTTTGAACCGAGATTAAAAAAATTCAGCAAGCATTTTGAAATTTAAAATAAAACTCCGAAAAATCTTTCGGAGTTTTTTTGTGTAATTATCCGCAAGCTATGTAAACTTCGGATTGTAAATTTATGCCTTATTTTTATTATATATGAATTTCAGTCCGTCGAGAATCAAGTCCGCATCATATGTGATATCCATATCGCAGTATCTTATTATATCTGCTGCAATTCCGCCTGTTGCGACGACTGTTTTTACTTTTTCACCGAGGGAAGCTTCTATTCTTTTGCACAGCCCTTCAATCATAGCGGCACAGCCCAAAACGGTACCTGCCTGCATACTTGTTATCGTGTTTGTGCCGATTGCACTTGCGGGTGCATCAAGAGATATTGCAGGAAGCTGTGAGGTGCCCGAGGACAGTGCATCCAGCGAAATTTTTACACCTGCTGAAATAGTGCATCCTCTGTAACTGCCATTGGAATCGATCACGCTGATTTTTGTTGCTGTTCCTATGTCCAAAACAAGGCAGGGGAGAGAATATTTTGAAATTGCACCTACCGCACCGGCAACAAGGTCTGCACCCAATTGAGCAGGGTTGTCTATTTTGATGTTAAGTCCCGTTTTTACTCCGGGGCCAATTATAAGGGGAGTCTGTCCTGTGATAAATTCAACTGCGGTTTTAACTGTGTTTGTAAGCTCCGGTACAACAGAGCTGATAATTGCACCCTCGAAGTCCGTAGTATTAACAGAATGCAAATTGAAAATTGTTGAAAGCTCAACAGCATATTGGTCAGGCATTTTTTTGCGTTCTGTGGCAAGTCTTGAAACGAAAATAAGCTTGTCGTCTTTGTACAGTCCGATAGTAATATTGGTATTGCCGATATCGACAGCTAATAACATAACAATTCTCCTTTGTATCAAAGTATTAAACCCGTATGATTGCTCACACGGGTCGGATTTACTGTGCCAATGCTCTCTCGAGCCATATTGATGCGATATCCATAGCCTGGTAAAGACTCTGCTTCTCGCTCTTTTTGACAATCTTATCTTTGGGTCTTACATCAGGATCAGTATTGAGCAAGAGTACGGAAACTCTGCTTGCAACATCCAGCTCACCTATTTTTTTGGTTGAGTTGATCTGAATCATTATGACATAAGGATCGCCCATATTGCCGTAGTAAAGAGTGTTTCCGCTGCGGACAAGAGGCTTGCCCTTGTATGTCAGAAACTTAGCACCCTTTTTTTCTGCCATTAAAATTCATCCTTCCTTATCAGTTGTCACTAACTCCGAGGTAATCCTTAATGAGTGCCTGCAAAAGCTCATAACGGTCGATTTTCATAATGATGTTTCTTGCGTTGTTATAAGTTGTGATATAAGCAGGATCTTCTGAAATAAGATAGCCTACTATCTGACTTACGGGATTGTAGCCCTTTTCAGCCAATGCATCGTATACCTGAGCGAGCATTATTTTGAGCTGAGAATCCTTGTCCCCCTGCAATTTAAACTGAATTGTTTTATCTGTCATAAAGGTCACCTCTTCCGGTCATGCCGACAAATCGACACAAATAATAATACACAATGTATTATACAACATCTAAAAAAAAATTACAACCGCTTTTTTAATATTTTTGTTTCCATAGTGAGGTATTTATGCTACAATAGCTTCAGGAGTTGATATTTATGTATGTTCTCACTGCTCAAAATATGAAAAAAGCTGAAGAAAAGGCAAATGATGCAGGACTTTCGTTTTATACAATGATGGAAAGGGCCGGAAATGCCTGCGGAGATGTTATTGCACACGGAAAAGCAAAAGGTAAGGTTACTATTCTTTGCGGAAAAGGCAAAAATGGCGGTGACGGACTGGTTATTGCGGCAAAATTGTGGCGAGAGGGCTTCAGAGATATTTTTGTTGTGCTTGTTCACGGTGAAATTACAGATCCGTTGTGTCTTGATATGCTTGACAATGCTCAGAAGTCCCCGATTGTATTCTGCGACATGACACAGGAGAAGGAAACAGCGTTTTATCATATTAAATCGGCTGATGTTATCGTAGATTCAATTTTCGGTATAGGCTTTAAAGGTGAGCTGTGCGGCACCGGTGCTGAAGCTGTAAAAGAAGCAAATGATAACAAAATGGCTTATAAGTATGCAATAGATATTCCAAGCGGACTTTCAGCCGACGGAAATTACAGCGGACAGCGTTATTTTAATACGGATGAGACGTTGTCAATGATTGCATATAAGCCCGTTCATGTAATAAAGCCAACCGCTGTTTTTTGTGGAAAGACAACAGTTGTTGATATTGGTATAAGTAAAGAGATTATTGAGCCGTTCGGAGAAAGTTATACCGTTTTGACAAGGGATGAAGCCTTTGCAAATATTAAAAAACGCTCTTTTAATGACCACAAGGGAATATTCGGCAAGGTGCTGACGGTTTGCGGCAGCAGGAATATGCCGGGCTGTGTCTGTTTATGCAATCAAGCGGCAGTGGAGATAGGTGCAGGTATTGTTATCAGTGCTTTTCCCGATTGTATTTATTCTGCAGTCACTCCAAAAATGAATGAGCCGGTTTTACTTCCTCTTGAATCAAATAAGAACGGCAGAATCTCGCATCTTGCCTGCAAACAGCTTGCTGCAAAAATGAAAGAAGCTTCGGCTATTGCTATCGGCTGCGGTATCGGCTTAGACAGTGACACAAAACAGGTTGTTGAGTTTGTTGTTGAAAATGCAAATTGTCCGCTTATCATTGATGCGGACGGACTTAATTGCATAAGTAAAAACATTGAAATTCTGAAAAAAGGAAAATGTGATATTCTTGTTACACCTCATCCGGGAGAAATGGCTCGGCTTACAGGTAAAACCGTTGCTGAAATTGAAAAAGACCGTATTGAAATTGCAAGTGAATTTGCAAAAGAGTACGGCGTGACAGTACTTTTGAAAGGTGCAAATACGATTATTGCCGATAAAACAGGCAGAATAACGATTAATACAACAGGTAACCCCTCAATGGCAAGGGGAGGTAGCGGTGATGTTCTTACCGGCATAATTGCAGGACTCATTCCGCAGACTGAGGATATTTTTACAGCCGCCTGTACGGGAGCATATATTCACGGTGCTACAGCAGATTTTGTTGTGGAAAGGTACGGAGAATTATCCGCAACACCAACAAGGATAAACAATTATTTAGCAGTACGCTAAATTATTGTTAAAGTAATAGGTAATAAGGAATAGTGAAG
>CAYVTA010000060.1:0-9690 GCA_964454355.1 uncultured Eubacteriales bacterium
GTAAGGGCGTAGCCCTTCCTCACTTCTTCACTATTCCTTATTACCTATTACTTTATCAATAATTTATTGCAGATAAATTATTGTTTACGGGATGGTGCGACATGGCAGGATATACTCCGATGATGCAGCAGTATTTTAAAATTAAAGAGAATTATCAGGATGCGATACTGTTTTACCGACTTGGAGATTTTTATGAGATGTTTTTCGAGGATGCAAAGGTAGCATCAAGAGAGCTGGAGCTTGTGCTTACAGGTCGTGACTGCGGTATGCCTGAAAGAGCACCCATGTGCGGTATTCCTTTTCACGCTGCAGATTCTTATATTGCAAAGCTGATTTCAAAAGGCTATAAAGTGGCAGTGTGTGAGCAGGCAGAAGACCCTGCAAATGCAAAGGGCATCGTTATGCGAGAGGTTATAAGAGTTCTCACTCCCGGTACCGTTATTGAGAGCAGTATGCTTGACGAGTCAAAAAACAACTATCTTGCTTGTATCTGTGCATGGGAAAACTGTTGCGGAATGTGCTTCGTTGATGTTTCTACAGGTGAAATTCATGCAACTGAATTTACGGGAGAGAAATTTGAAGATGATTCCGTTAATGAGGTTGCCCGTTTTTTGCCTGTTGAAGTCATATACAGTACAGGTGTTTCCAAAATGAAAAAAATGGAAAACTTCCTTGCACACAAATCAAATGCATACTGTAATCTTCTTAAGGAAGAAAATTTTGATGAAGCAGAATGCATAAAAACAGTTGAAGAACATTATAAAAAGAATTTGTCTGAGCTTCAGCTTGCTGAAAAGCCCTTTGCTGTAAGAGCTTTGGGTGCTTCGCTGTGTTATCTGAAGCACGTTCAAAAAAAGAGTCTTGCAAATATCAAAGAGCTTGATGTGCGTAATAATGAAAAATACATGAAGCTTGATTCTGTTGCAAGAATAAATCTTGAAATTTGTGAAACTCAGCACAGAAGAGAGAAAAAAGGCTCGCTTCTGTGGGTTCTTGACAAAACAAAAACCCCCATGGGAAAAAGACTTATTCGTTCTTGGGTTGAACAGCCTCTTTTAAGTGTAAGCCTGATTATTTCAAGACAGAATGCAGTTGCGGAGCTGTTTGAAGACACAACTCTTCGTGCTGACTCTTTTTCAGAGCTTACTCGGGTGAACGACATTGAGCGAATATTGACCAGAGTTATTTATGAGACTGCAAATGCTAAGGAGCTGCGTGCTCTTTCTCAGACTCTTTCCCACATTCCACATATAAAATCCCTTCTCAATTCCTGCAAGTCAAAAATGCTTCAGGATATTTACAAAGACCTTGACCCTCTTGAAGATATCTGTCAGATCATTGACAGTGCTATCTGTGAAGACCCGCCTATTTCCGTGCGTGAAGGTCATATGATAAATCACGGTTACAATGCAGAGCTGGATTCTCTGCATGATATAGTTTCCGGCGGTAAGGATTTTCTTGCTGAGATCGAACAGCGGGAACAGGAAAAAACGGGCATTAAAAAACTTAAAATCGGCTATAACAGGGTTTTCGGTTACTACATTGAGGTTCTCAAGGCTTATCAGGCTTTGATTCCTGATACATATATAAGAAAACAGACTCTTTCCAACTGTGAAAGATATATAACTCCCGAGCTCAAAGAGCTTGAGTCAAAAGTTCTGGGTGCACAAGAGAGAATAGTCAGTCTTGAGTATGAGATATTCCTTCGAGTAAGAGGTAAGGTTTCGGATGCTCAATACCGTCTTAAGAAGACCGCAGAAGCACTTGCAAGACTGGATGCTCTTTGCTCACTTGCTGAGGTTGCTGTCGAAAACGGATATACCTGTCCTGAGGTTGATAACTCCGATGTAATAGATATTAAAGACGGCAGACATCCTGTTGTTGAAAAGTTCCTTGACGGTGCTCCATTTGTTCCGAATGATACGGTTCTTGATTGCTCGGATAACCGTGCGGCAATTATTACAGGTCCCAATATGGCAGGCAAATCCACTTATATGCGACAGGTGGCACTTATTGTTCTTATGGCTCAGATCGGCTCTTTCGTTCCTGCAAGAAATGCAAGAATCGGTGTTGTGGATGCAATTTTTACACGAGTAGGTGCAGCAGATGATCTGTCCGCAGGTCAGTCCACTTTTATGCTTGAAATGAGTGAGGTTGCCTCAATCATCAAAAACGCAACGTCAAAAAGTCTCATTGTTCTTGATGAGATCGGCAGGGGCACCTCCACTTATGACGGAATGAGTATTGCTAAAGCAGTGCTTGAGTATGTTGCCGACAGGAAGAAGTTGGGAGCTAAAACCCTCTTTGCAACTCATTATCATGAGCTTACTGAGCTTGAGGAAACTCTCGACGGTGTCAAGAATTATAACACTGCGGTCAAAAAGAGAGGCGAGGAAATCACTTTCTTGAGGCGAATCGTTCGTGGCGGTGCAGACGGCAGCTATGGCGTTGAAGTAGCCGCACTTGCAGGAATCCCCAAAAGTATCGTTACTAGGGCAAGAGCGATTCTCAAAGAGCTTGAGACCGAAGGTGGCGAGAGATATGTTCCGGTTGCTCCGAAAAAGGAAGAAGAGGATGATCAGATAACCTTTGACAGCGGAGTAAACTCTCAGATCATAGATGAAATCAAAAATATTGATATTAATACTCTTACACCGATTGAAGCTATGACAGTGCTTTATGAGATAAAGAAAAAATTGATATAAAACCCAATCATTAAAAAATTGCACTTTTGCACAGTGCAGAATCTATAAAATCGCAAATTATTACTTATCGGACGGAGTTGATAACTTATGCCTAAAATTAATATTCTTCCAAAGCATCTTGCTGAGCTTATTGCGGCAGGCGAAGTTGTTGAACGTCCGGCTTCGGTTGTAAAGGAGCTTATGGAAAATTCTATTGATGCTCATGCCACAAAAGTAACCGTTGAAATAAAAAACGGCGGCGTGCGTTATATCAGAATTACCGATAACGGATGCGGTATTGACAGAGAAGATATACGAGCAGCATTTATAAGCCATGCAACCAGCAAAATCAAAGTGCAGGAGGATCTGGATTCTATATTTACTCTCGGCTTCAGAGGTGAAGCACTTGCAAGCGTTGCCGCAGTGTCTCATGTTGAGATGCTTACAAAAACGGCTGAGAGTGAAATCGGTACAAGATATCTCATCTCCGGCGGAACGGAAGAGGAGCTCGATGATGCCGGCTGTCCCGATGGTACAACTATCATTATCCGTGAGCTTTTTTATAACACTCCTGCAAGAATGAAATTTCTTAAAAAAGATATTACCGAGGGTAACTATGTTTCAGAGATTGTACAGAGAATTGCTCTTTCACACCCGGAAATCAGTGTTACTTTGATTAAAGATAACCGCCGTACTCTCTTTACTCCCGGTGACGGCAGACTTCTGACAGTTATAAATGAAGTTTTCGGCAAGGAGTTTGCATCAGGGCTGGTAGAAACGGATGGCGGTACAGATGATATTCAGGTAAATGGCTATATTTCAAAGCCTGTTTTTGCCCGTGCAAACCGTTCCATGCAGCATTGCTTTGTAAACGGCAGATATGTTAAAATTCCCGTCGTATCTTCTGCTCTTGACAATGCTTATAAAAACAGGATCATGGTGGGCAAATATCCCTCTTGTGTTTTGTTTTTGACCGTTGACCCCAGAACTGTGGATGTTAATGTACATCCTGCCAAAACACAGGTGCGTTTTACCAGTGAGAAGAGTGTTTACGATGCTGTGTATTTTTCAGCCGTTGCATCACTTGACAAGAAGGATACTCCTATTCAGGTAAAAACTCAGATTAAGGATAATTCTGCTCTTTTTGCGAAAAAAACGGAAATTAAACAGGTTCAAATGCCTCAGGAGAAAATCAAGCTTTCAATTGATACAGTTCAAGAACAGAAGGCGGACCCGCCTCCCGTTTCTCAAATGTATACAAATGTAAAGCGTGAGTTTATCAGCTACAAGCCAAAATCATCACCTGTTTTAAGACAGCCCGATGCACCTTTTTATCGCACAGAAAGCAAGGATGATGACGGACTTGATGATATCCTGCTTGCAAATCCTTCAAAAAAGGAAGCTCAAGAGGTTACAGCTCCTGCCGGTGCAGAAACGGTTGAAACAAATGCCCAAGAGCAGATGGTCAAGGAAGAGAAAATCACCGAGTTTAGAGTTATCGGAGAAGTTTTCAGAACTTACATACTTATCGAACAAGATAACAAGCTACTGTTTATGGATAAGCACGCTGCTCATGAGCGTATATTGTTTAACAAGCTGAAAAACAGTGACAGAAAAATATATTCCCAGCTTCTCCTTTCGCCGGTGACAGTGACTTTATCAGCAAAGGATTATGCTGCGGTGATAAGCAACCTTGAGCTTTTTGAAAAATCGGGATACAGCGTAGAGGATTTCGGTGAAGGAACAGTAAGAGTTCGTGAATGTCCTACGGAGCTTTCCGGTGAAGATGTGAGAGCTGTTGTAGAAGAAATTGCGGACAAGCTTTCCGCAGATTCGGATGATCCGGAGCCTGAAAAGCTGGAGTGGCTTTATCATTCTACCGCTTGCAGAGCAGCCGTAAAAGCCGGTGATGATCTTACTCTTACAGAGATGGAAAGTCTTGCTCGACAGGTATTGACGGATGACGCCGTTCGTTATTGTCCTCACGGCAGACCTGTACTTCTTACAATGAGTGAGTATGAGATAAAAAAGCTTTTCGGGAGAAACGGCGGATGAATAAGATTAAAGTAATTGCAGTTACCGGACCTACCGCTTCTGGTAAAACGGGACTTGCTGTTGAAATTGCAAAAGCTTTTAACGGTGAGGTCATTTCAGCCGATTCCATGCAGATATATAAGGGCATGAATATTGCCACGGCAAAGCCCGATGCAGATGAAATGCAGGGTATTCCCCATCATCTTATTGACTTTGTTGACCCTGCTGAGACGTACAGTGTTGCACAGTATGTACAGGATGCAAAAGTATGTATTGATGACATTGTTTCCGGGGGTAAGGTGCCCGTAATTGCCGGCGGTACAGGTCTTTATATTGATTCACTCTTGTCGGGAATCGATTTCGGTTTTGTTCCTGACAACACGGAAATACGAAAAAAACTTAAACGGCAGGCAGAGGAAGATGGCATTTCCTCACTTTTTGAAAAGCTGAAAGAAATAGACCCTGAAACTGCATCAAAGCTTCATGAAAATAACGAGGGCAGAATTATAAGAGCTCTTGAAGTTTATTATCTTACAGGGGAAACGCTTACGCAGCAGAAAGTTAAATCACGTCAAAATGGCAGTGATTATGAGGTTTTATACATCTGTATAGAGTATAAGGATAGGCAGAATCTCTATGACAGAATTGAAAAAAGAGTAGATATTATGGTTGAAAAAGGTCTTCTTGAAGAAGCGAAGGATTATATAAACCTTGGCGAAGCATCAACAGCAAAGCAGGCTATCGGCTACAAGGAATTGAAACCTTGGTTTTGTGGCGAATGCTCTCTTGAAGAGGCATTGGACAACCTGAAAAAAGAAACGAGACATTATGCAAAACGCCAACTGACATGGTTCAGACGGCATGAAGAAAGATTTTCAGTTTATCCCGACGCACAGGAGGATTTTGTTTTAACGGCAAAGCAGAAGGTCGGGGAATTTCTCAAAGGGTGAGTATTTTTGGACAAAAAAGTTAAAAAACAAAACAGTCCCGAATTGAATCTTCCTAAAATTATTGCGTTTTCTGCACTTGCAGTTCTGGTGCTGTTTTTTATCGTTTGTCAGGTTTATCTTACCAACAATCAAAACAGTATCACGACCGAGATTGCAATTCTTGATACGGAGAGAAAAACTATCAGTGTTGATATGTTTGTTGTAAGGGATGAGGAAATTCTTACATCTTCCGGCAACAGTATTGTTTCTGCTGTTAAGGACGGTACCCGTGTAAGTGTTAACGATACGGTGGCATATTCTTTTTCTGACAGCAGTTCAGCCGCCAACGTCATGCGTCTTGCGGAAATTGAGGAAGAGCTGGAATATTACAATTCTCTTATGAATAAGTCTTCATATATTACAGACAACACAACTGCTTACGACAATAAGATTTCTGCAAGTATTGCTGATTTTTCCGCCGCTGTTGCTTCCGGTAATTTTTCAAATCTTGATGAACTTCAGGATAATTTGCGTGACACGATTACATCAAAGCAGACTGCAACAGGAGTGGAGCTTGATCTTTCCGACACCATATCCGAGCTCAATGCAGAAGCGGCATCGTTGAGGTCTTCTGCGGGCAAATATACTGAAATCAAAGCCGGCACTACAGGCTATTACATTTCCGGTGTTGACGGTTACGAAAATCTGCTTGATTTTAATGCTGTTGATGATTGGACAATTAGCAATGTTGAAAACGCCATGGCTGCAGTTCCTCAAACAGCTTCCGCAAATCAATTCGGAAAGCTTATGAACGGTTACTATTGGTATCTTGTATGTATAACCGACACCAATAAAATTAATTCTCTCAAAGAGGGGAAACGCAATATAATATCATTTCCCGACTCTTCAGTTAATGATATTACCTGCGAGATTCACAGAATCTCATCGGATGCGGAAAGCGGAAAGTCTATGATTGTTTTTAAATGCAATTCAATGTCGCAAGAGCTTTCTGTTCTTCGTAATGAGCAGGCATACATAGTTTTGCAGGAATATGAGGGATACCGTGTGGACAACCGTGCCATTCGTACAAATGAAGACAATGAAACGGGAGTTTATGTTGTAAAGGGCAGTACACTCAAGTTTAAAAAGGTTGAGATAATTTATTCCGATGATGACTATTCTCTCGTGTCAAATCCTTATCTTCGAGGAGATGAGGATGCAATGGCAAACACGAGCAAATCTTCTTATTTGGCAATTTACGATGAATATGTGGTTTCGGGCAAAGATCTTTATGACGGAAAAATCATTAATTAAAGGGAAGAAGTGTTTGTTTTGGATTCAAAATATATAGATATAGAAGAAAACATAAAACGTATCCGAGAAAAAATTGCTGAAGCGGCTTTAAAAAGCGGCAGAAGTGAAAACGATGTCAGATTCATGGCTGTTACAAAAACGGTAGAGGCTAAATATATAAATCACGCCATTGCTCAGGGAATTGATCTTATCGGAGAGAACAAAGTTCAGGAGTTTTTGGGCAAAAAAGATGAGCTTGATTTGCAGAACGTGGAAAAACACCTTATCGGACATTTGCAATCAAATAAGGTTCGTAAAATCATTACAGAAGTTGATATGATACAGTCTGTTGACAGCGTTTCTCTTGCCGAAGAAATTGAAAGACAGGCAGAAAAAAACAGCATGACCGCTAATGTTCTTATTGAACTTAATGTCGGCGGTGAAGAGTCCAAAACAGGAATGGATAAATCACTTTTTATTGAAAGCTTTTATCAAATTGCCGAAATGAAGCATATTTCAATCAAGGGATTGATGACAATTCCGCCAATTTGTGAAAATAATACTGATTTGATAAAATTTTTTGAAGAAATGTATCAACTGTTTATTGACATCGGCAGCAAAAAAATAGATAATGTAAATATGGATATTTTGTCTATGGGAATGTCGGGCGATTTTGAACAGGCGATAATGTGCGGCTCAAATCTGGTTCGTGTAGGTTCGTCCATTTTCGGACCGAGAATATACAAATAAATAATGATGAATAAATAATTATTATATTGAGAGGATTGTTAAATATGGGACTTTGGGATAAGTTTAAGGATTACATGGATGGGGCGGAACCCGATTACGAAGAGGAAGAGGAATTTGAGGAAGAGGATGTCGTTGAAGCTCCCGTAAAGAAGAAAGAGCCAAAAACATCTTATCGTACGAAGGAAACGGACTATAATTTGTCTGCTTTTGAAAAACCCTCGCAGAGTCGTTCTTCCTATAAGAGTACTGCCAGTCATTCCAGTAAGGTCGTTGATATTCATACGACAGCAAAGCTTCAGGTCGTGCTTACAAAGCCTGAGAAGTTTTCTGATGCGAGAGAAATTGCAGATAATCTTAACGAAAAGAGAACTATCGTTTTAAATCTTGAATCTACTAACAAAGATGAGGCGTTAAGACTGCTCGATTTTCTCAGTGGTGTTGCTTATGCCAATGACGGCGAAATTAAAAAAATAGCAAAAAGCACATTCATCATCACTCCCTATAATGTTGATGTTATGGGAGATCTGCTCTACGAACTTGAGAGCAATGGCGTATTCTTTGTTTAATAAAGAGTGGGAAGGTAAAGAATTATGACAGTAGATGAAATGAAAAATTATCAGTTTGAGCTTCTTGAAGACGGTACATACTCAAAGGAGAGTGTTGATGAGTTTGTTGCGAAGTCTATCGCAGCTTACGAAGAGCTTTTCAGCGAGAATAAGGAAGTTGTAAGAAGACTTACTATTTTTGCAAAGAAGGTTGACGAATACAAGAAGACCGAGAGCTATATGACCGAGACACTTCTTACTGCTCAGAAAACTGCGGCTCAGACTATTGCAGGTGCAGAGTCTGTTGTTGCAAAAATGATCGAAGCCGCAAAGGGCGAAGGTAAAAAAATCATAAATGAAGCCAAAGAGCGTGCAAATCAGGTTGAAGTTGACAGAGACGCTATTATTCAGAAGGCAAACGAAGATGCACAGGCAATAATTGAAGAAGGTAATATTAAGGCTCAGGCTGTTATTGATGAAGCTAATGTTAAAGCACAGTCCGTTATTGACGAAGCAAATGTAAATATTCAGAAAACTATTGAAGAGATCAATGGCAGTGCGGAAACCGTTATAGGTGATGCCGCCATGACCGCTGAAGAAATAGTTAATGAGGCTTCAAAAAAGGCTCAGTCTGTATCTGATGGTATTATTGCCGATGCAAATAAGACAAAAACTGATGCTGAAGCTCTTATGAACGAAGCTTTTGAAATGAAGAAGGAAGCCGTTCTCAATAAAGAAGAAATTGAAAAAGCAGCAACACAAGAGGCCGAAAATGTGCTCAATGAAGCAAGATCAAAGGCTGAAAGTATGATCAATGAAGCAACGTCAAAGGCTGAACATCTTGTTACTGTTGCACAGGCTGATGCGGAAGCTATGAGACAGGAAGCTTTTAGTGTAACTGCAAGAGCCAAGAATACTGCAGTAGGAATACTGCTTAAGGCACAAGCTGATGTGAACAGACTTAACGGCGAAATGAATGAAAAAGTTACCGGTGTTAACGAAGCTGTCAAGACTGCATATGAGCAGTATAACAGCGTAAAGGCTGTTGCAGATGAAGCATACACAAAGCTTTCTACGCAGCTTCATAATATCAGTGCATCCTTTGCCGGTCTTGTGGTTGAAAAGAACCTTGAACAGATCGCTCCTCTTGAAATTGATGAAGCTGTTTTTGCATATGATACTCAAGCACTTAATGATGCTGTTGCCGATGAGGATATTGATGCAGTTCTCAAGTGCTTTGGTATTGATGCCGACAATATTCTCGGTGAGACCCAGGATGTAATAGTTCCCGCTGATGAAGCGGCAGAAGAACCTGTCAGTGAAAGTGAAGAAGTTGCTCAGACAGAAGTTGTTGAGACTGTTGAGGAAGCTACAACCGAAGAATCAGCGGAAGAGCCCGTTGAGGAACTTGTGGAAGAAATTGTTGAGGAACCCATTGAGGAACCCATTGAGGAA
>CAYVTA010000060.1:9790-13105 GCA_964454355.1 uncultured Eubacteriales bacterium
TTGAGGAACCCATTGAGGAACCCATTGAGGAATCTGCTGAAGAACTCGCTGAAACCGCTGTTGAAGAAATTGCAGAAGAAATTGTTGCAGAAACAGCAGAAGACGATGAGAACGAGTTCGTATTTGATTTTGATGTTATTTCCGAGGATGAGGAGACTGAAGAAATATCCGAGGCTCCTGTTGCGGAACCCGTAGAAGAAGCCGAAGAAGAACCGGTTGAAAGATTTATTATCGATACTGAAGATGCAGATGACGATGAGGATGATCTTTTTGATGATGATTGGGATGAAATTTCAAAGGATGAAGAGGAAGGCGTAAAAGAGTTTGTTCCTGAACGTCCCAATGCAGAAGATGTTCTTGAAGCTGATTTCAGTGAATTTGGTGAGTTTACCCCCGAAAAGGAAATTGAAGAAGATGATTTTGAAATAGATTTCAGTATCTTTGAGGTTGACGAAGACAAAAAAGAAGAAAGAGAAGAAAGACAGAATAAGAGAGACCGCCGTAATAAAAAGAAGAGAAAGTAATGTCAGATAAGAAGAAAAAATATGTTTTTTTTGCTGTTCAGATGATAGGTGCAATGCTGTTGGCTGTTGTTGACCAATTGCTGAAAAGGGTTGCTGTAAGTCATCTTAAGGATAGTGAAGATATGGTACTTATAGAGGACTTTTTGGCTTTTTCCTATGCTGAAAATACCGGTGCGGCGTTCAGTTCTTTTTCAAATTCCACCACACTTTTGTCTGTTATAACTCTTGTTATGCTTATTGCTGTTGCTGTTTATCTGTTTGTGGGCAGAATTGAAAGTAAGCTTCTCAATATTTGTGCGGTGTTGGTTCTTGGCGGCGGAATCGGTAATCTTATCGACCGTTTTGCTCAGGGCTATGTGGTGGATTATATAAAAACACTATTTATAGATTTTCCTGTTTTTAATTTTGCCGACATTCTTGTTGTTGTGGGTGCATTCACTATTTGCGGAGTACTGATTTATCAGATAATCCGTGAGGAAATTGAAAAGAAACGGGAGAAAAACGGAGAATCGGACAATGGAAATTCTTGAACTCACCGTTTGTGAAAATGACAACGGAACAAGACTCGATAAGTTTTTGTCTGATAATTCCGATTTGTCACGAAGTGCCGCAACGGGACTGATTGAAGACGGTAAAGTTACCGTAAACGGTAAGCCGGCGTGCAAAAGTGTAAAGCTGAAAATCGGGGATATTATTACAGCTGAAATTCCCGAACCTGAGATACTCAACATTGAAGCTCAGAATATTCCCATTGAAATCGTTTATGAGGACTCGGACTTGCTTGTTGTCAATAAGCCGAAAGGGATGGTTGTCCATCCTGCCCCGGGAAATTATGACGGAACGCTGGTGAATGCTCTTTTGTATCATTGCGGAGATTCACTTTCAGGTATAAACGGCGTGATCCGCCCCGGAATCGTTCACAGAATTGACAAGGATACAAGCGGTCTGCTTATAGTTGCAAAAAATGATGTGTCTCATGCTTCACTTGCTTCGCAGATTCAGGCACATTCTTTTAAAAGGGAGTACGAAGCCGTTGTTGTGGGGAATTTCAGAGAAGATACTGGGACAATAGATTTTCCGCTGGGAAGAAGTCCCCATGACAGAAAAAAACAGGCAGTAAACGGTTTGAATCCCAGAAATGCGGTAACTCATTATCAGGTTATTGAGCGTTTTCGAGGTTTCTGTTATTGTAAATTTAAGTTGGAAACAGGCAGAACTCATCAGATTCGTGTGCATTGTGCCGCTATGGGTCATCCCGTAGCCGGAGATACGGTTTATGGTGACAGAAAGCATACTTATGGCTTGCAGGGGCAGTGTCTTCATGCAAAAGTCATTGGTTTTGTTCATCCCTCAACAGGGGAGTATTTGGAATTTTCATCCGATCTGCCGGAGTATTTTAAAGAGTTTTTAGAAAAAATGATCAAGCAATAATTTTGCATTATTCAGGTGTGTGAACCTATGAATAAAAAACATCTTATTCCGATGGTTGCTGCTGTGGGTGTAGGTGGTCTGACTGCCTGTGCCGTCAGCGAAAAAGCAATAAAAACGACTGAATACACACTGAAAGCGAGCACTACTGCCCCAATTACTGCGGCGGTGGTGTCTGATTTGCATTTTTCACATTTCGGCAAGAATAATCGCTGTCTTGTTGATAAGGTCAAGAAAACTAACCCTGATGTAATTTTTCTTGTAGGTGATTTTTTTGATTTTCATAATAATAAGAGCAACAGGGAAGCCGTTGTCTCCGTAATGAAAGAGTTTTGTGCAATCGCTCCCGTATATATGTGTGCGGGCAATCATGATATGCGTTACAATGTGCTTACGGGGGAAAACTGTTTTGAATACGCCGGGAATGCAGGAGTCATAGTTGTTAACGGCGATTATGTTGATACTCAGATCAACGGTCAAAATGTTCGCATCGGCGGCATTTTTGATCATAGCGTTTATGCCGAAGACTATGGAGAACGCTGGCATAAGTCCGAAGTATATGCATATCTGAAAGATTTTGAAAATACGGATTCTCTGAAGCTTTTGCTTATGCATCGACCTAATACTTTTATACATACAGATGATGATTGGGATATTGATGCCGTATTTTGCGGTCATGCACATGGCGGAATATGGCAATTGCCTTTCATCGGCGGCGTTTATGCACCTGAACAGGGATTTTTCCCCGAATATGATAAAGGCGAATATGTCTTCGGAAAAATGAAGATGTTTCTTTCCGCAGGACTTGAAGGGTACTATTGGGTTCCCAGAATATTTAACAGGGTTGAAATACTGAAAGTTTCAATATATTAAATTGAAAATTGAACATTGATTATAGGAGTGAAAATATGGACGCAACATTAAAAAAAGAGCTTCTTCTCGATTGTGTGAACATTCGCAAGGGAATTATCGAGGGAACATTCAATGCAAAATCGGGTCATCCGGGCGGTTCTCTTTCAATTGCAGAGATTCTTGCATATCTTTACAGAGTTGAGATGAATGTTGATCCCAAAGATCCGAAAAAAGCAGACAGAGACAGACTTGTACTTTCAAAAGGTCATGCTGCTCCTGCCCTTTATGCAGCTCTTGCTAATGCAGGCTTTTTTCCTGCAGAGGACCTGAAAACTCTCAGAAAGAGCGATTCTTATCTTCAAGGACATCCTAATATGAACTATATTCCCGGCGTTGATATGAGTACAGGCTCTCTCGGTCAGGGCATTTCTGCCGCAGTAGGTATGGCTTTGGGCTCAAAGTTCGGCGGCGATACATTTAGAGTTTATACTATTCTCGGTGATGGCGAGTT